>JBIQLO010000017.1:0-30653 GCA_044464175.1 Planctomycetaceae bacterium
CTTCGGCGGCATCGCCAAGTGCGACCTGATCGCCGAGGCCCTGGTCCACGCCGGGCGCGAAATCGGCTTCAAGGTTCCCGTCGTCGTGCGTCTGGAGGGCACCAACGTGGACAAGGCCCGCCAGATTCTCGCCGAGGCCAAGAGCCAGTTGCCCACCCTGATCCCCGCCGACGACCTGACCGACGCGGCCAAAAAAGTGACGGCGGCCGTGGCGTGACCGGCCGGCTATAATAGACCGTCTATCGCCGAACAGGAGCCATGATGTCCCTCACCATTGATCCGGATATCCAGCGGCGGATCGAACGGCGGGCACATCAAAGAGGGTATGCCAAAGCCTGTGGATTATCTGCGCGATCCGCTCAAGATAGATGAGCCCTGCCCCGCGCCGGCGCCCAGCCGGGGCAACAACGCGTGGAGCATCTGCGCGGCAAGGCAACCCGGAAACTGACGACCGACCGGATTATGCGGATGACTCGGAAATAAAGAGCAGGTCTCCGTCGCAAAAACCGGAACATGCCCAACATCCACACCATCCTCACCAGCCTGGCCCTCTCCCCCCGCGCTTCGGCGGTGGCGGCCGAGGGATTGCGGCTGGCGCAGGTTTTTTCCGCACAGCCGCGGTTCGTGCATGTGGGAGAGGATACCCCCGACATCCGCGACTCCCTGGCCAAAATTCTCAAGGCCGCCGGCCAGGAGACCCTGTCGCCCGGGCAGCTTCTGATCCGCTCCGGCCATCCCGGGCGCGCCATCTGTGACGCGGCGCGGGAGATTGAAGCCCAGCTCATCGTCATGGGCGCGCTCGACCGCGATCCGCCGCTGGTGCGCGTCTGGGGCTCGGTCGCCCGCTATGTCGCCCGCCGGGCCCGCTGCTCGGTCCTCCTGCTGCCCGACCCCCAGTCCCAGCACACCGCCATGCAGCGCATCGTCGCCGGCGTCGGCACCGACGCCCAGTCCGCCGCCCTGGTCCCGGTTGTCCTTCAACTGGCGCGCAACAGCGACAATGCCCGCCTCTATTTCGTCCGCGAATTCTCCGTCGCCGAGGCCCGCTGGGCCGAACGCCAGGGCCCGGGCCAATCCGGCGAACTGGTCAGCGGCCACACGGAATATATCCGCCAGTTGAGCATCGAACAGCAGCAGGAACTGGCCGACTTCCTCGGCGGCTTCGATTTGGGCGGCCTGGAGGTCCACACCGCCGGCCTGGCCGGTTTCGAGGGGGTCGAGGTCGTCGCCTACGCCCGTCGCCAGCACGCCGATCTGCTGGCGTTGCCCGCCCCCCAGCGGCGGCTGACGATCTGGGACCGTTTCTTCCGCCATCCTCTGGAGTTGGCCTTGCGGCAGTTGCCGTGCGGTCTGTTGTTGTTCCGAGACCCGGAGAGCTGAATACATCGTTGCGCGTTGGCCGACGAACCCGGACGGTCGGCGTCCAACCCCCAACGGACCATCCACCATGCACTACCTTGCCGACGCCACCCTGGGCCGACAGGATGTCTCGATCCTCTTCGTGTCGATCGGGCTGCTCCTGGCCTGCGCGCGCTTTCTGGGCGAGGGCGCCCAGCGCCTCCGCCAGCCGGCCGTCCTGGGGGAAATTCTCGCCGGCATCATTCTGGGCCCCACCGTCATTGGTTGGATCTGGCCCGGCTTCACCGCCGCCATCTTCCCCCCCAATGGCCCGGTCGCCATCTCCCTCAACGCCATCACCACCGTCGCCATCTCCCTGTTTCTGCTGGTCGCCGGCATGGAGGTGGACCTGACCACCGTCTGGCGTCAGGGACGCTCCGCCCTGGTCGTCGCCGTCGTGGGCATGATTCTTCCCTTCGCCCTGGGCCTTGGCGCAGCCGCCGCCGCCCCTGGCTGGTTCGGGATGAAGGAAGGGGGCAACAAACTCGTCTTTGTCCTCTTCTTCGCCACCGCCCTGGCCATCACCGCCCTGCCCGTGATCGCCAAAATCCTCATGGATTTGAATCTCTATCGCACCGATCTGGGCATGGTCGTCGTCGCCGCCGCCATCTTCAACGATCTGGTCGGCTGGATGATCTTCGCCTTCCTCCTGGGCATGATGGGGCACGAGGGCTCCGAAAACGGCCTGACCATCACCCAGACCATCACCGCCACCCTCCTGTTCGCCATCCTCATGCTCACCTTCGGGCGCTGGCTGGTGGATAGAATTCTCCCCTGGATTCAGGCCCACTTCTCCTGGCCCGGCGGGATCATCGGCATGGCCCTGGCCGCCGCCCTGGCCTGCGCCGCCTTCACCGAGTGGATCGGCGTCCACGCCATCTTCGGCGCATTCCTCTTCGGCATCGCCCTGGGCGACTCCCGCCACCTCCGCCAGCAGACCCGCGCCACCCTCGACCAGTTCATCTCCTTCTTCTTCGCCCCCCTCTTCTTCGCCACCATCGGCCTGCGCGTGAACTTCGCCGCCAACTTCGACCTGCTTCTGGTCCTGGCCGTCACCGCCCTGGGGACCGTCGGCAAGGTGCTGGCCTGCGGCCTGTGCGCACGTTGGGGTGGCTTCAAAAAACGCGAGGCCTGGGCCGTCGGCTTCGGCATGAACGCCCGCGGCGCCATGGAAATCATCTTGGGCCTGCTCGCTCTCCAGGCCGGCGTCATCGGCGAACGCCTCTTTGTCGCCCTGGTCGTCATGGCCTTGCTCACCAGCGCCACCAGCGGCTATTTCATGCAGATCATCCTGGGCATGAAAAAGGCGATCCGCCTCAGCGAATACCTCACCGCCGCCCGCTTCCGCACCCAGCTCAAGGCCACCGACCGCCGGGCCGCCATCGGCGAACTGGCCCGCATGGCCTGCCAGGGCCTTGAGGGCATTGACCCGGAGGAAGTCGAACGCCGCGTCTGGATGCGCGAGCAGCTCATGCCCAACGGTCTGCCCAACGGCGTGGCCATTCCCCACGCCCGCATCCCCGGCCTCAAATCGGCCATCACCGCCGTCGGCTTCTCCCTTGAAGGCATCGACTTCAACGCCCGCGACGGCCAGCCCGCCCACCTCATTTGCCTTCTGCTCACCCCCTTCAACGACCACCGCCTCCAGCTCGACCTGCTGGCAGACATCGGCCGGACTTTCGCCGATCCCCAGATGGTGGAGAAAACCCTCGCATCCACCACCTACACCGAGTTCCTGGCCGTCCTTAAAAGCGAGGGCCCCCACGCCAATCACGCCACCGCCTGAAGACTCACTTGCGCTTGCGGCCGCGTTCCCCTTTGGCAAAGGCGTATTCCGTGCTCAGGCAAATCTCCGCCGAGCAAAACCGCTCCAGTTGATCCAGGGCGATATTATGGTCAAAGTCCGTCTCGGCTGCGCAGCAGTCGGAGAAGACAATCAGGGGATATCGGTGCATGTGCGCATCATGGGCGCTGAACAGCACGCACAGGTTGGTCGCCATGCCGGTCAGGATCAGTCGCCCGGCCTCCAGATGCTCCAGCAGCGGGATAAGCGAGGTCGAAAAGAAGGCCGAATGCCGCGGCTTCAGGACAAAAAAATCCGCCGCCCCGGGCTTGAGGCGCTTGGCCACCGGCGCGCCCCGCGCCCCGGCCCGCGTGCAGTGCCTGTACACCTCCAGAAAGTTGCTCTGCCATTTGCCAAAATTGTCATTCACATACACAACCGGAAGCCCCGCCCGATGAGCCGCCTTGCGGAACCGGTCCAGCTTGGGCGCCAGCTTCAGCGCCCACGGAAGCACTTTTTCACCCCCCTCAAACTCCAGGTCGTTGATGCAGTCAATGATCAGCAGCACATCCCCCGCCTTGCCCCGAACGCGCCGTTGCACGGCCTTGCCGCTCCCTCGCATTGATTCCTGACGCTGATCGGACATATTGCTACCCACCACCTTAAAACGAGAACGGAAAACCGGGCAGGTCCAAATCCGCAATGCCCGCACCAGCAATGGAGGGCAAAGCTCCCCGCCTCTCGGTAGAACAGGCCTCCGACCTGTCATTTGATTGCGGAACCCCATCCTCCCTGTTTCACGAAGGCACATCGCATACAATGACCAAGGTGCAAAAAGAATGTCTCGAATCCGAATCGCCCGGTGTCGACGCTCCCCAGACCGACGACTCGGAGGAATTGCGCCATTTCCGCTGGCGCATCGGCAAGGACCTGACCCGACGTCTGGACCAGTACCTGGTCGATCGCGTCGGCTATCTCTCCCGGGCCGGCGTCCAGAAGGTCATTGCCCAGGGGCTGGTGAAGGTCAACGGGCGCATCGCCAAGGCCAGCTACCATCCCCGCCAGGGGGATGAGGTGGAGATGGCCGCCCCGCCCGAGCCGGTCAATGAGATCGTCCCGGAGCCGATCCCGCTGGAGGTCATCTATGAAGATGACTACCTCATGGCGATCAACAAGCAGGCCGACCTGATCGTCCACCCCGCCCGCGGCAAGTGGACCGGCACGCTGGTCAATGGCCTGGTTCACTACGGCCAAAAATGGTCCACGATCAACGGCGAATGGCGTCCGGGCATCCTTCACCGCCTGGACCGCAACACCACCGGCGTCATGCTGGTCGCCAAGAGCGATGAGGCGCACTGGCGCGTCGCCCGGCAGTTTGAGAACCGCACCATCCAGAAGACCTACCTGGCCGTCTGCCACGGCGTACCCCCCCTGCTCGGGGATGTGATCGACATGCCCATCGGGCAGGACCGGTATGTCCGGGAAAAGCAGGCCGTCCGCAAGGAGGCCAACGGCGGCAAACCGGCCGTCACCCTCTACCAGACCCAGGAAACCTTCGGCCCCGAAGGAGGCGAACGCTTCTGCTTCGTCAAGCTCACCCCCAAGACCGGCCGCACCCACCAGCTCCGCGTCCACATGGCCTACACCGGCCATCCGCTGGTCGGCGACACCATCTACGGCGGCCGCCCCTTCACCCGCGGCGATTTCCATTTCGAGCGCCAAGCCCTGCATGCCTATGAGATTACGTTCACCCACCCCATCTCCCTCAAACCCATGACCCTCCAGGCGCCCCTCCCCCCCGACATGAAAAAGCTGCTGGAATGCCTCAGGACCGCTTCGTAGGCGGCCTCGCCGGGGCCGATGCGGGGTCAACGACCCCGCCCCCGGTCCAAGGGGTGCAATTTGCCGCACCCTCGGTTATTTTGGGACACGGGCATGACACGCCCCCGCCGATTGGCCTATAATAAAAAGGAATTCTGCCCGTTTTACGGATAAGGAAGTGACCATCATGCCCAGCATCATCGCCATCAGTATGCCCGGCCCGACCGAATGGATCATCATCGCCATTCTGGGATTGCTCATTTTCGGCAAACGCCTGCCCGAAGTGGGGCGCAGCCTTGGACGCGGCATCGTCGAATTTAAGAAGGGCCTCAAGGGCGTGGAGGATGAAATCGAGCAGGCGACGGCCGCCGACGAAGCCGCCGCCCAGCGCGAGCTGCCCCCGGCCAATCCCCAGCACAAGTTCGACCCCTACACCGGTCAGCCGATCCAACAGCCCCGTTTTGACCCCTACACCGGCAAGCCCCTGCCGTCCGCCGAATCCACCCCGGCGCCGGCCAACACGCAACAGACATGAACCCCGCAGGCAACAGCCCGTGCACAGCTTTGAAAAGGAAGGATGGGGGGATTGCCTGGATTGCAATTTCGCTGATGCTCGGGCTCCTTCTGACCGGCTCGGCCTCCGGCGCTTCGGCCCGGCAGATGCTCGATGCCAAATTCCCCCGCATTCAATTCGATGATGTGCAGTTGGCGGATGTGATCGACTACCTCCGCGACGCCACGCGGGTCAATTTCTATATTGACTGGAAATCCCTGGAGGCCGTCGGCGTCACCCGCCAGACCCCCGTCACCCTCAAACTCCACGCCATGCCCATGCGGACGGCGCTGACCTTCATCCTCCGCAGCGCCGGCGGCGTCAATCCCCTGAGTTGGCGGCTGGATCAGAATGTCATCCAGATCGCCAGCCGCCCCGCCGCCGATCTGGTGCTGGTCCGCCGCGTCTATCCGGTCCAGGACCTGCTGCTGGTCGTGCCCGACTTCGTCGGACCGAATTTCGACCTCTCCAGCGTCTCCCAGAACACCTCCGGCGGCAACGGCGGTGGCGGCAATAGCGGAACCCTGTTTGGCAATACGAACGGGCAGGATCAGGAAAAACCCATCACCCGGCGCGAGCGCGCTGAGGAACTGATTCGCCTCATCACCGACAACATCCGCCCCGAAATCTGGAAAGCCAACGGCGGCCCCGCCTCCATCAACTACTTCAACGGCCACCTCATCGTCATCGCCCCGGCCGATGTTCAGGAAAAAATCGGCGGACGGTAATCGCTACTCAAACACCACCATCGCATGCCCGTTGACCACCGGCACGCGCAGATTCACCCGCCCGGCCAGATATTCAAACGGCACCGGCGTCCGTTCCGGCGCCAGGTAAACCTGCTTCGGAGCGCGCTCCAGCTTCAGCGACAGCGGAATGTCGAACAGGGGCACGATGTCCTCCACGACATCGAACTTCTCGCTGCGCCGCTCCGGCACGTATTGCAGCAGGTGAACAATGGTCCGCCCGCGCTGGCGCATGACGGTGGCCTCCGTGCTGGTCGGCGCATCGACGCGCAGCAGCGGCTCGGGCAGCAGTTGATCCAGCACGTTCCGCACCAGCAGCCGCACCGGATATTGCCCGTGCCGGGCGAACTGCGTGAAGATCGGGTAGGCGATATACGCCACCCGCCCCCTGGCCGCGGCCGCCGCATAGCGGCTCCTTTTCGCCGGCGGCGTCTGAAAATGGGAGGAAAAGTGCTCCCAGGACCGTTCAAAGTAGGGCTCAACCACCCGCGCCAACCGCGTGGCCCCGTCGGCCGCCGTCACGCGAACCGATCGCTCATACATCACATGGTCGGTCGGGGGCACCCCCTCTGCGATTTCCCGCCCGAACCGGCAATAGGTGGTCGTGAAGGGGCTGAGGCCGCCCGGCCGAATGGGCAGGATCGGCAACAAGAGGTCTTTACCCTCGGCGTCCAGCCCGCTGAGCCCCGTCGCCAGAATCGCCCCGCCCCGCTTGACGTACGCCGTCAGCTTCTTCGCGAGGTCCGGATCGACCGGAATGTGATCGGGCAGGATCAGCAGCTCATACGCCCCCCAGTCGCTTTCCGCCCCTACCATGTCGAACTGGTGCTTAAGCTGGCTGAGCAGGCGCGTCGCCCCTTCATCGGCCCCGGCCAGGTCCCGCGCGGAGGAGACGGGAGATCGAAACAGCCCGATCTGCGTCACCGGCCGGGCCCCCTCCAGCCACGGCTCGCGCTTCCGCACGCGGTCATAGGCCGCCCCGATCAGCTCATACGCCGCCCGATCCAGCGTGCCGCGCGGGTGGAGCTGGTCGCCGATGCTGCAGCGCGCCCCGTGCGCCATCATCTGGCTGGTTTCATACTCCAGGGCCGCATACGGCTTCAGCCCGCCAAAATCGGCCCATCCCTTGTGGAACCGGGCGGTCATCCCCAGGTACGGACGGTCGAACGTGCGCGCATAGCGCACATGGGTGGGAAAGTAGAGATACCCCCACCCCCCCGTCGGTAGCGCCTCGATTTCCACCTGCGTCTGAAAGGCGATCTCCCGCGCCAGATCGTAGTATTTGCGCCCGTTGAAATAGACGCTCGCCCCCGGGTTGGAGCGCTGGATCATCTGGTAAAACCGCTTCATGTATGCCAGCGCCACCTCGTGCGCATAGCGCTTGCGGTCCGCCTCGTCGGCCGGGTTCAGCCCCTCCCGCAGCATTCCGCCCGTAAAATAATTGTTCAAACTGGGCTGGTCCCAGCACATGTCAAAGAAGATGCCGTCCACCGGCTTGAACCGCTCCAGAACCTCCCGCGTCTGCTCGGCCAGATATTCCTGATATGGGCTGGACATATCCAGGATCTGCCACCCCGGCTGCAGCGGACCAGCGCCCACGGGCCGCCCATCCGCCTGGCGGGCGATCCATTCCGGATGGGTGTCGGCCGCGAATTCATCGCATTGCACGCTGATGTAAATCGGGGCGCGAATTCCCTCCCGGTGCAGCGCCTCCACCTGCTGCTCCAGCAGTCCCAACCCCGGTTTCAGCCCCGGATGCCGGGCCGGATGCTTCGTGTTGTAGTAAAGGTGTCCGTGATGGCACTTGGCGAAGACAGTCACGCTGTTGACGTGCGCCCGCTTCATCGTTCGGGCAAAGGCGCGGGCGTCAAAATCCACCCCTACATCGCTGATCCACGGGCCGGTATGAAAATCAAGGTGAATCTGGCGAAACGGCAGATCAAAGCGGCGCGGCATGGGAATTCGGCTCCCTGGCGAAGGACAATCGGATGCTGAAACGGTGGCAAGGCAGACAGGTCCGGTTTCAAAGGCCGGCAGAATCCGGATCGGCGCACGGACGCCGGGCGTCTATTCCTCTCCCAGGTCCTCGCGCTCCTCCCGCTCCGACTCCTCGGAGCGAGATTCCTCGCGCCGCCCGCGCCCGCCCCGGCCCCGGTCCCCGCGGGTCATGGAGCGAACCAGTCCATCCAGCATCCGCCCCGTCTGGTCCGCCTGCCGGCTCAGCTCGTCATAGTCGATGTCGTATTTGAGGTCGCGGCAGAGAATGAAGTAGTACCGCAACGCCTCCAGCGCTGACTGCGACAGATTATAATAGTGTGCCTTGTTGCGCGAACCGCGGCGCTTGAACCCCTCGGCAATCCCGCGCGGCACATCCACCGCCGTGCGCTCCATCGCCAAGGCCAGCCCCTCCTGCTGCTCCGACGGCAGTTTTGGCGTGGTTTCAAAGACGTGCATCACCAGGGCGTGCGCTTCCTGCCACACCTTCATCTGCTCAAAACTGCTGACCCGCTCTTTTTCCATGCAGTGCCTCCAATTCCTCAGCATACCCCAAAGGGCGGGGGATTCGCCAGTGGAGAACTTTTCCGCATCAGGAAACCCCGCCCGCCCCTGGCCCCAAACCGAATCGCCGTCGCATCGGCGCGCCGCCTCAAGTATGATGGACCCCGATGACTCGCGAGCAGTTTATGGAACAGGTGCTGCGGCACGTGCATGAAAAATTCCCCCTGGTCAAGCTGGCCCGGGGGGGAATGCCTTTTTCCATCATCATTAATGGCTACCCCGCACCCCTGGAAAACCTCTATCGCCTGGCGCTGCTGCGCCCGGGCGAGTCCAACCGGCACGTGGAACGCTGGGTGGTCGAACTGCTCCGGGCGGCCGAGGGGCACCCCGACCACAGCAGTTCGTTCGAGGAGCTGCGCGACCGCATCCTGCCCATGGTGATCCCCCAGGCCGCCGGCTACCTCCAGCCGGCCTCCATGGTCAGCCAGCCCTTCGTGGCCGATCTGTTGATCGCCTATGCCGTGGACCAGGATCGGACCATCGATTACATCCCCAACAGCCGCTTCCAGCAGTGGAACATCTCCCTCGACCAGCTGCATGAGACCGCGCTGGAGAACCTGATCCGCCGTAGCGATGCGATCGAGGCCCACGCCGCCCCGGATGAGAAGGGGGACATCTCCCTGATCATTTTCCAGACCATGGACGGTTACGATGCCAGCCGAATCCTCCTGCCCACCCTGCACGAGCGCCTGCGGGGCCACCTGGACAGCCCCTTCGCCGCCGCCATCCCCAACCGGGACATCCTGCTCTGCTTTCGCAATGACCCGCAGACGGTGGAAAAATACCGCAACCAAATCCGGTCGGACTTCCAGCAAATGCCCCATCAGGTCAGCGACAAACTCCTCCTGGTGACCCCCGACGGCATTGCTCCTAATGAACCTTAACCAAACACCGGCCCGAAAAGCCGCTGTTTTTTCTCGTCGGCCGAACCTCCCCGGGCGATTCTGCGTACCCACCCAGACGGGGGCCTGTTTTTTTTCCAGTTGGGTGGATTCAATGATGATGGATTCTCAGGGATTTGAGCCGGTTCAATTTGGAGATTCGCTGGTCGATCTGTTTCATCACCGGGACTTGGGCGCAGTGCCGATGCGCCTGCCGGCCGGGCAAAGTGTGGAGAACTCCCATGCCCATCCCTGCGACCACGTCTTTTTGATCCTTGAGGGGCAGGTCTGGAATTACCAGATCGGGACCGGGGACAACACCCGGCTGGTCGAAATTCTGGGGCCGGGGGAGTGGTTTGGCGCTTCGTGCCTGACCGAGCAGTCCGAATCCAAGTGGCAGGCCGTGGCCGCCGTCGATTCCCAACTGCTTCGGGCCCCTGCCGAGCGCCTGCTGGACCTCCTGCCGGAGCATCCCGAGGCGACCAAGTCGATGATCCTGCATCTGGCCTCCAAGCTGCGCACCGCCCGGGATGAGACCGCCCGGGTCATGTTCGATGACTGTAACCAGCGGCTGATCAAGACGTTGCTGCGCTTCAGCCGCAGCGCCGCCGCCCGCCGCCAGGGGACGGGGGTCGTGCTGCGGATCACCCATCAGCAACTGGCCCAGGCGATCGGCGCCGCCCGCGAGACGATTAGCCTGGCCTTGACGGACCTGCGCCGCCGGCAGTTGCTGCACACCGGGCGGAATCAGATCTATTTCGAGCCGGAAACCCTTCGCGCGTTCCTGAAGCACTCCGCCTCCGTGCCGATGCCCACCGCCCGCAGCGCCTGAAGGCCGGCGCCCTTCCATGGCAAGAATCCAAAAAATTTACCGTTGACGGATTGCCCACCCCCTTTCCACAATGGGGCAGGTAATGGGCTGTGTGGAGTGGATGTGGAGAGAATCGCATTCCCATCAAAAGTCGACTCCCGCACCGGCCGATACATGTCATGGAAGGGCCGCGCATAAAACCGCGCGGATTGGAAAACGCCTATGGCCTCCGCCGCTGTTCAATCGGGGTTGCAGCTATACCTGCGCCAAATCCACAACTGCCGCCTTCTCACCGCCGAGGAGGAAAAGAGCCTGGCGCGCCGGATCATTCAGGACAATGACCCTGAAGCCCGGGAAATCATGGTGCGCTCCAACCTGCGCCTGGTGGTCAACATCGCCAAGCACTACGCCAACCGGGGCCTCTCCCTGCCCGACCTGATCGAAGAGGGAAACATCGGCCTGCTCAAGGCCGTGGAGGGATTCGATCCCGAAAACGGCTGCCGCTTCAGCACCTATGCCTCCTGGTGGATCAAACAGGCGATCCGCCGCGCCCTGATCAACAGCGTCCAGCCGATCCATATCCCGGCCTACATGGTCGAGATGATGAGCAAGTTCAAACAGGCGATGCGCTATCTGGAGGATGAGCTGGGGCGGACGCCCACCACCGAGGAACTCTCCCGGTACATGGAAATGTCCCCCAAGAAGCTGCGGATCATCAAAAAGGCGGTCAAGGCATACAACTCCCCCACCCAGTCCGGCTCGGCCGACGGTGAAATCACCATCAATGAGATGCTGGCCGATCCCAATATGCCCTGTCCGGATGAGATCGCCACCGACAACGATGAGCTGCGGCAACTGGGGGAACTGCTCGAGCGGTTTGAACCGCGCGAAGCGAGCATTCTGAAGCTGCGCTACGGGCTGGATGGCGAGGACCCGCTGACCCTCAAGGAGATCGGCAAGCGCATCGGCCTGACCCGCGAGCGCGTCCGCCAGTTGGAACACCTGTCCCTGCGAAAACTCCGCGACGCCATGATGGTCGAGGCGTGAGGTCGTCTGGAGGCGGGGTCCCCGACCCCGCAGCGGCCCCAGCGAGGTCGCCTGCAGATCACTCGGCCACGATGTCGATCGGGATCGTCCCCTCGGCCATCCGGTTGGACAACTGATCCACAATCGTGACCTTCAGCAGGTATCGCCCCACACTCAGCGTCGCCGGCAGCCGGATGAGCTTCACGATAAAAAAGTCGTGGCGGCGATTGCGCGACTGGTCGGCGATGGTGCGCGGCGTGGGGCGCGCCGGCCAGACCGGCAACCCGCTTTCGGTATAGAGCACCTCCTCCTCGCTGATCTTCGTCGACCACATCTTTTTGTCGCTCTGCTGGGAGGAAAAATTGGCCACTTCGCAATAGATGATCGCCGGGTGTTCCTTCCCCGCCATGAAGCGGAGCGGCTCGATCGGGTCATACACGCCAAACCCCTCCACCCGCCGGCACAGCGTCAGCGTCGGCAGCGACAAATCCGCCTGCGCCCGCAGCCGGTCGGCCAGGTTCAGCAGGGGGCGAATCTTCCGGGACTGGAGCAGGTTGTTGTCCGCCCGCACGCCACTGCGAAAATTCGTGAGCGCATCGAGCAGCCCCACCAGCACATCGCGGTCCTCGCTGCTCAGCGCCGCCATCGCCCGCATGTCCGGAACGGACTGGCCCTTGATGAATTCCAGGAGCTGATAATTGAGCTGCGGCGCAACCTCGTTGGGCCGGTCCTTCGCCGCCTCCAGCACCCGACGCTCCCAGTCGGCCGTCGCGGCCGATGGCTCGGCAATGTCGGGCGTTTCCTGGCTTTCCGGCTGCGGCACAGCCAGATGGGGCGCAGCGGGTTGGGGGGATGGAGGGGTCGTCGGCGGAATTGACAACGAGGCCGTCTGATTCGCCACCGGCGGCGCTGTCTCTTCCGGCGTCCTGGGGGTCTGAGCCGGGACTGGGGGCGTTTCAACCGGCGCCTTGGCGGCCGCCGGCGCGGCGGCCGGCTCGCTCGGCGGGGCCACAGCCAGGGGCTTGCCCGGCGGCGTCGGCGTCTCGACCGGACGGGTCGCGGCCTCCGCCTGCTGCTGCCGTTGCTTGGCCAGCATCTGCTCCACCTCGCGGGCGTAGCTTTCCGTCTTGCGCGCCAGCAGGTCCGGCGAATCGGCCGCCGGCGCCGTTGTGGGCGCGGCGGCATGCGTCCTGGCCTGCGTGGTCGGTGGCAACGTCAGGGCGCGCCCGCTGGAGGAAGGCGCCCGGTGCGTCTGGCTCTTGCAGCCGGTTGCGATGGAAAACCCGACAGCGGCCAGGATTGCCGCTCCGGTCAACAGATGCTTCATCAGTCCCTCCATGGATGACACCGCGCCGATCCTCCTGATCGGCGCTCTTTTTTATATCAAAATCCCCCCCGGCGTGCCATGATCTGGTGCCCCTCCCGCCCCCGGCCGGAATGTTTTTCTTCCCAAGCCCTCCCCGCTCCTGTATTCTGCCGCGCTCCTTTGACACATCATGAAGCGACCCAATCTCCTTATCGTTCTGTGCGATCAACTCTGCCGACAGGCCCTGGGGTGCTATGGCGATCCCAACGCCGCCAGCCCGCAGATCGACCGGTTCGCCGCAGAGGGGACGCGCTTCACCCAGGCCTCTTCCACCTACCCGATCTGCGTCCCCTTCCGCTTCACCCTCCAGACCGGCCAATACGCCCACAGCCGTCGCGTCCCCGGCATCGATTTTCGCATGTCCCCGGCCGAGCGCACGCTGGCCGATGAGTTCAACGATGCCGGTTATGACACCGCCTACATCGGCAAGTGGCACCTCTGGGGCGGGATGGGCCCCTGGGCGATGAAGCGCCCCGTCCCGCGCGAACACCAGGGCAGATGGCGCAAGTGGATGGGATTTGAATTCCGCAACGACTTCTTCGACACCGTCTACTTCGAGGATGATGACCCGACGCCTCGCGCCCTGAGCGGCTACCAGACCGACGGGCTGTTCGATCTGGCCATTGACCACCTGTCCCGCCGCGGCGACGCCGCCCGCCCCTTCTGCGCGGTCCTGTCGGTTGAGGCGCCCCACCCCCCGATGGAGGCTCCCCCGGCCCTGGAGCAGAAATGGTTGGCGGCCGAGCTGCGCCTGCCCCCCAATTTTATGGTCCCGCCCGAATACCCCGTACCCGGCTCCCTTTTGAATCCGGCCGACATGGAGGCGATTCTCCGCCGGCGCAAAATCTATTACGCCATGATCGAAAACCTCGACCAGAACATGGGGAAGCTGCGCAATGCCCTGCGCGACACCGGACTGGATCGCAACACGATCGTCGTTTTCCTCTCCGACCATGGCGAGATGGGTGGCTGTCATGCCCTGTTCAACAAGCAGCACCCCTTTGAGGAGTCCATCGGCGTGCCTCTGATCGTCTGGGGGCCCCATTGCGGCATCCCGGCCGGTCGCGCTGTCGGCGAGCCGCTCAGCGCGGAGGATTTGTTCCCGACCCTCTGCGGTCTAGGCGGCCTGACGCCGCGCGACCCCCTGCCCGGCCTGGACGCCACGCCCCTGATCCGCGCTCAACGGGATCGCCTGGATCGCCCCGGCGTGATGCTCGAATTCGTGCGCGAAAACCGCCCCTCGATGCCCTTTTACCGCGAGCCCTACCGGGGCTTCCGCAGCCGCCGATATAAATACACCCTCAAGTTCGCCGACCAGGCCGGGCTGCAACCCTGGCAGTTTTTCGATCTTGAAACTGATCCCGGGGAACTGGTGAACCTCATCGACGATCCCGCATCCGCCCGGCTCATCGCCGAGCATCACGGCTGGCTGCGCCAACTGATGATCGAAACCGGCGACGATGAATGGCTCGCCCCGGCCTTCGGCCACGAAGAACTGAACCGCTGGCAGGTCTTCCAGACGCGTGGCTGAGCCGCATCAGGCCGAAAGCGGTTCTGCAACCGCGCCTATGCTTCTTCCTTCGGCTGCCGCACCAGAAGGTGCTTGCGTTCATCCATCGCCACGGCCAGTCGCGGCAGGTCGCGACGGGCCGGCCCCCTGACCACGTGCCCATCCGGATCGAAGCGCGAATGGTGGCAGTGGCAATAAAACGACCCATCCTCCTGCAGGCGCACCGTGCACGCCCGGTGCGTGCAGACCGAGGAGAGGGCAAACACCTCCTGCGCCCGCCGGACGATAAAAAAACCATCCTCGCTGAACTTGTCGTAAACGCCCGAATGCCCATAGTCGCCGATCGGCCCGGCATCCACCGCATCGGGCGGCAGCGGCCGCGTCGTCGGCTCTGTTGCCGGGCGGGAGGCCTCTCCCTGCCGGCTGCACCCCGCCACGGCGGCGGCGGCCAGAATCATGAATTGCCTCCGGTTCATTGCGTGATCTCCAGATGATCTTTCCATTGAATCGCCCCGCCGGGGGCGGCGCCGGTTGGGCTGGAAACGGATGGAGCCTGGGTATCAAAGACAATCCCCGACCCCAGGCTCATCGCCCCGCCCAGATCCCCCTGCACCAGCAACACAAACAGCACCACCGCCGCCGGCAGCACATACACCCACCCCGGCCCCTTCCCATGCCAATGGCGCCACCCGCGCCAGAGGGTCAGCGGAACCAGCGCGATCCCCAGCCCGATCCCGATCCACATGTGCCAGGTCATCGCCCAGTTGTCCGGCCGGCCCATCGAATCCATCCAGAGCCAGCCAAAGACGATCGTCAGCGATGTCAGCAGCGTCCCTCCCAGCAGCATCCACCACCCCGCCGCGCGCAATCCCTCTTTTTTCCACCACGCCCCCAGCGCATCGCAAAAGAACGAGAGCGGAATCAGCACCACCGTGAAATGCACAAAGATCGGATGCAGCGGCGGAAACGGAAAGCCCCCGCCCTCGCCACTGGCCAGAATCATTGGAATCATAAAAGCCCTTTGCCGCAGATGGACTTCAGCATACCACTAAACCGCGTCCATGCCGAAACAGGTACCCTGCCCATTCATTGTTTCATCACCAGTGCCATTCCGCACTCCGGGCATCGTCCCGGCTCAGCGGCCCTCACCTCCGGATGCATCGGGCAGATATACAGCGCCTCCGTCGAGGCTTCCTTCAGGTCGGCGGCCGCCACCTCGATGCCGTTGGCCCGCAGTTGCTCGGGCGTGGCCGGCACCGCCTGCGTGCCGCGCGGAATCTCATACCAGCCGGAGTCCTCATGGTTCGTAATGCCCGCCCGCACCTTCAGGATCGTGAACATCCCGCCCATGGTGATGTAATCCCACGGGCCCCGCGCCCCCACCATCGGAATGCTGTTGGGCGGCACCGGCATCCCCATCTCCCCCATGTCCGCCATGCCTGTCTGCCCCATCGTCATGTAACCCGGTAATAGCTGCCGCACCTGTGAATCCAGCCCCTTGGCGTCGATGCCGATCAGGTTGGGAATCCCATGCCCCATCTGGTTCATCACATGGTGGGTCATGTGGCAGTGCATCGCCCAATCCCCCGGCTGGTCGGCCGTGAACTCGATCGTCCGCGTCGATCCCACCGGCACCAGCACCGTCGTCTCCGGCCACTGCGCGGATTCGGGAATCGGCCCGCCATCGGTTTCGGTGATCAGAAACTGATAGCCGTGCAGATGGATCGGGTGGTGGTCCATCGGGCTGAGATTTCCAAAGCGGATGCGCACCCGCTCTCCCAGTTTCGCCACCAGCGGCGCGGTGCCGGGAAATGCCCTGGCGTTCATCGTCAGCACGTTGAAATCGGTCATCTCGTTCGGGTCCGGCCGCGATGCCCCCGGTTCAATCTTCCACTCGTGCAGCATGATCGCAAAATCCCGGTCGAACCGCGGCCCCCGGGGCCGGCGCGGATGGATCACGATCATCCCCACCATTCCCATCCCGATCTGCGTCATCTCATCATGATGCGAGTGGTACATCCCCGTCCCGTGCTGGTGGAGCGTGAACTCGTAAACGTAGGTTTCTCCCGGCCCAATCGCCTTCTGGTTCAAGCCCCCCACCCCGTCCATCCCGTTGGGCAGAAGAATCCCATGCCAATGCACCGTCGTCGCCACCGGCAGCCGGTTGGTCACGAAAAACCGCACGCGATCCCCCTCCACCGCCTCGATCACCGGCCCATGCACATGCCCATTGTACCCCCAGCACGTCGCCTTCAGCCCCGGCGCAAATTCATGCTCCACCTCCTCGGCCACCAGATGAAACACCTTCACCCCGTCTATCACCTTCCACGGCAGCGTCACCCCGTTGGGCACGATCACAGGCGTGTAATCCCTCCCCGGCTCGCCCGGCGGATAGGCCCGGCTCGTCGAGAGCCCCCGGCGCGTCGCGGCGGCCGTCGAGCCTTCGCGCGGACCGCCTGCCCCCGGCACATCCGGCGCGCTCGCCTGCCCGGCGGCGGCCCGAATCCGTCCCAGCCACATCGCCCCGGCCCCCGCCGCCCCGGCCAGGATCGCCTGACGCCGGGAAACCCCAATCCTCTTGCTCAACATCTCCTGTTTCATGATCGATCCTTTCACCCGCGCCTGTCGCGCAGGATCAGTGGTGCTTGTGCGAATGGTCTTCATGCCCGCCTGGCGTCGCCGGCGCGGGTGCCGTGGCCGGTTGCGCCATCGGCCTCGTCGTCGGCTCAGTGGTGGGCGACCCCGCCTCCAGCCGCCCACCCACGGCCTGCTCCAGGTCGCTGCGGGCGATCCAGTAATCGCGCAGATGTTCGATATAGCTCCGCCCCGCCTCGATCTGCGACCGCTTGGCCTGCAGAAGCTGAAACACCCCGATGAACATCCCGTTGTATTGCAACTGCGTCCGATGCAGGATGTTCGCCTCCAACGGAAGGATCACATCCCGGTATCGCTCCGCCTGGGCTCGAGCCGCCCGCAGCCGCGCATAGGCCGAGCGCACCTGCGACCGGATATCCACTGCCAGCGCCCGGTATTCAAACCGCTTCTGTTCCAGAATCGCCCGCCCTTTGGCGATCTTTCCCTGCCCCTGGTCGAATATCGGCAACGCCAGTTCCAGCGATGGCCCGATGGAATGGCTGGGGTCCACATCGTGCTCGTAATGCACGCCCACCCCCACCTCCGGCACAAACCGGAACGTCCGGTCATACCCCAGCGACCGGGCCGCCGTCTCGATATCCTGCCGTGCGGCGACCAGATCCAACCGCCGGGAGAGCGCTTGCCCCTCTAGTTCATCCGGGGCCGGATCGCCCGCCGGCAGCGATGCCAGCCGGTTGGGCATCGTCCACGCCAGCCGCCGCCCCCACAGCCCCATCAGTTGATTGAGCCGCTCGCGGTCCTGGGTCAGTTGCGCCTCGGCCTGCATCAGATCCAGCGCCGCCCGCTCGGCCAGATTTCGCTCATTGGCCAGGTCCAGCCCATTGCTGTTGCCGGCGGCATGAATCCGCTCGGCCGCCGCCTGCGACGCCTTGGCCGCCGCCAGCACGCTCTGGCGCATCTCCAGCATCTGCTCATCCGCCTGCAGCGTGTAATACGCCGATCGCACCTGCCCCGCCATCTCCAGCACGGCCTGGCCGACGCGCGCCTTTTCCGCCTCAAACGCCGATGCCGCCACCTTCTTCCGCAGCGGCGCGGCGAACAGGTCAATGAAGCTGCCGGCGATATCCATCTCCAGCGCCTGGCCCGGAAAACGACGCTCGATGCTGAACACCGGATTGCGCAGCAGCCCCGCCTGGACCAACTCCGCCTGCGCCACCCCCAGACGCTGGTAGGTCGCCTGCAGGTGAAGATTGTTCAGCAGCGCGATCTGCACCGCCGATTCCACCGTCAGCGGCCGACTCAGCAGTCGATCCACCGCCGCATCCACCGCCGCATCCTCAGCCGTGCGGTTGCGCCACTGCACCATGTGCCCGCTTCGCTGGGACACCTGCGTCTGCACCTCTCCAAAACCGGCCTGCCGGGGCACCGTGGCGCATCCCGCCAGCGGCAGCACCGCCAGCGCCGGCAGAACCATGCGATGACAAAACATGAATTGCTCCTTCGATCGAAATCCAATCCGCCCCCGCATGCGGGCAAAGCGCATGGGGAGAATCCGGCACACCCGATCGGCGTGCCCTGCGACTTCAATCAAGGAAATCAGATCAGCAGCGCGCAGTGGAGGCGCAAACGTTGGCGTGAAGTGGGCAGCGGCGGTGATTCCCCCGCCGTCCAAAGGACGGCAATCAGTGGCTGGAGCCTAATCGACAAATCCGGAGCCCCCACCCACCCCCAGGCATGCAGCCCGGCCGATAAATCCACCGTCGGGGCGTTCCCGGCCGTCATCGACTGCTGGCAGTGCGGACAGTCCGAATGGGAGGGTTCATGCGCCGGCGCGGCCGGCGCCTGCCCGTCCGAGGGGGCCGCGCAGCAGGACATCGCCTGATGGGACCCCGGCATCGGTGTCGCCGGCCGGTGCGCCGACATCATGGCCGCCGCGCAGGCGCAATACGCACTGGCCAGCAGCACCATCGCTGCCGTGACACCCCCCACCGCGCGCTGTCGCCAGCCATCCCACATGACTGACCGACGGTATGCAGGATTTGCAGGGGAGTCAACGAACCATGCTGAACTTGCACTCCGCCTCCGAGCCGTCCCACCCTCTATAGCGACGCCGTGGCCGAGGCCTGTCCATTGTTGGTCGCCGCCGCCTGCAGCTCGATCTGGCGCAGCTTGTCGATCCGCCGGGCATGCCGCCCGGGCGCGAAATCGGTCGCCAGAAACACCTCCACGATCGCCCGAACGTGATCTTCGGTCAGCAGGTCCGTCCCCAGGCACAGCACGTTGCAGTGATGATGCTCCCTCGCCCGCCGCGCCGTCACCTCGTCATGGGCCAATGCCGCCCGCACCCCCGGGATTTTGTTGGCCGTGATCGACATGCCGATCCCGCTGCCGTCCAGCAGCACCGCCGCTTCCACCTCTCCCCCTGCCACCGCGCGCGCCGCCGGCGCGGCGTAGTCCGGGTAGTCCACCGACCCCGAGCCGTCGCAGCCGAAATCGACCACCTCGTGCCCCATTTTCAGCAACTGGGGAATCAGTTTACGCTTGGCTTCATAACCGCGATGATCGCAAGCAACGGCGATTTTCATAGTCCGATCACTTTCTTGTTCTCACGAGGCACACAGAGGGGAAACCCAAATCGCCGCGGGCGATTCTTCGCCTCGCCCGCTATTCTTCTATAAAACCGGCGCCTCGTCCAGACGCTGTTCAATTAACGCCTTCAACTGCGACGCCACTTGCCGATACGTGGCCATGTCTGCACCCACCGGGTCCTCGATGTCCCCCGCCGGGTCCAGCATGATCACTTTCTCCATCGCCGAGGGGACCAGCGCGGCGACCGCCTGCGAATGGCCCCGACTCATTGTATAGATCCGGTCGGCCTGGTGAATCAACTCCACCGTCAGCGGCTTGGAGCGATGGTGGCTCAGGTCCGCTCCCTCATCCCGAAGCACCTCCACTGCATGCAGCGCCGCCGGAGCGCCTCCCATCGCGAAACTCCCGGCCGAGAGGATGTTGATCCCCTTCTTTTCCAGTTCCTCCGCCGGCAGGTTCATCTTTTCCGACAAAATCTTCCGCGCCAACGCCTCGGCCATCGCCGATCGGCAGGTGTTGCCGCTGCAGACAAACAGGAGCGTGGTTTTCAGCAATTTTTCAATGATCCTTTCATCATAAACCCCCGCCCGCACGATCCGATACCCTTCCCCGCTGACGTGAATCACCGTCGACGGCTTGGCATACATTGTCGGCCCGGCATCCACCACCAGGTCCACCCCCCCGTCCAGCGCCTCGGCCAGACGCGGCGCCGGGCTCCGGGCGGTGTCACTCCCCTGCTCGGCCGCGATCATCACCACCGGCGCGCCCACCCCCGTCAGCACATCCTCCGCCACCACATGATCCGGACACCGCAGCGTGATCGTCGATTCGGCATAAATCGCCGACGGCTCAATCCCCAGCTGCTCCGACACCTGGCGCTGCCGTCCCTCCCCCACGTCGAACATCAACGCCACCGGGCCGGGCCACAGCTTCTTCATCATCCGCCGCCCCAGCTCCCCCACCTGATCCAGATATCGCTCCGCCTCCTGACGATCGGCCAGATGCACCGTGAACGGATGCCCCTCATCCGCCGGACGCAGCGACCTGAGCCGAAGCAACGCCTCGGGCCGGTCCAGCCGCGCCGCCACCCCATACACCGTCTCGGTCGGCAGCGCCACCAGTTTGCCGTCGTTGAGCAGGTCCACCGCCCGCTGAAGATGGACCTGGTACTGCTGCGACTCGAAAATGGATTCCAAGGGTGCAGGCATATGAACTTCAAACCTATCGAATCGGGCCGAACGCAATCTCGCCGTCCCGCCCGCCTCTCCAATCGCCGCCGAATCGGCTAGGCCATCGGATGATGCGGATCAATCAGCCCCGGCGCGCCCGGCGCGGCTAACCCATGCGGCGAAATTTCCTCGATCCGCTCCAGTGTCCGGGCCAACAAATCCGACGGCGGCTCTTCCACCGGCAGCTCATCCAACAGATTCAATAATGTCTCCACCTGACGCACCCGCTGCGAAACCTGCCCGGAGGAGGCGGCATAACCCGGCCCCCCCTCCCGTACCGCGCTGGACTGCCCCCGATCCAAATAAAGATCCACGGCATGACCATCCGATTCAAGCAGTTTCATAGTCGTTCCTGAAAATGACCTCTCCCGACGCTTTCCGACACATATCGAAAGCGGCCGGATTGATTATAACCTCTTCTCAACCATTCCGGACCATGATGCCGAACCGACCACAGGGGGCCTGTAAGGTGTCTTACATCATGGACTTGGCGTTGTCCACCAATTCTCCCTACGTTCCGGAACGCCCCGGGTTCGACGCCCGCCACTGGTCCGCGAAGTGCGCCACCGCCGCATGCAGACGCGATTTGACCGTTCCCAGCGGGATGTCCAGAATCTCACTGATCTGTTTATACGGAAACTGGTGAAAATAGGACAACAGGAGAATTTCCCGAAGGTGCTCCGGCATGTCCATCACCGTCTTCTGCACCCGCTCCTGCAACTCCCGCTTTTCCAGCGGCGCGCCCGGTGATTCAACTGCCGCCTGCATCAGGTCGATGAACTGCCCCGACCCCTCATCCCCGGGATTGATGGACGCCTGAAGCGGACTGGCCGGCCGGCGCGCCTGCGCCCGCATCAGGTCCCGCGCCTTGTTGGCCGCGATCGTGAACAGCCAGGGGCGGAACCGGCGCTGCAGGTCAAACATGTGCGCCGACTGGTGCACCTGCAGGAACGTCTCCTGAAAAACATCCTCCGCCGTCGCCCGGTTGCCCAGAAACCGCACCAGAAAATGGAACAGCTCCCGCTGGTAGCGCTCCACCAACTGCAAAAATGCCCCGGCATCTCCCCGCCGGTAATCCGCCAGCAGTTGTTCATCCGCCCGCCCATCGTTCGCCTGGGGCGCGGAACGATAATTCGACGGCGGCTCCGGATGGCTCTTGCCGTTGTTCATGTGCCGCTGCGCCCCCGGACGCTCACCGGAGCGCGCCCCCTTGCGCCCGCCGGCGCGATCGTGATCCGGTTTGGATGAGGAAAGCTTCATACCATCTCTCCACTTAGCTAACCGTCGCGGCCAATAGGGTCAACGCACAATTCCGCCCCCCCATCCCTGAAACTTGCACGTTGGGCAAACCCAAGCCATGATGTCCGCGTACTAATTAAATCTTATGCCCGCGCTCTCGACGAATCCTGCCCCTGTCTCTTTTTTTTCCCTGCTCCCGGGGCAGATGGATGAAGCCCTGCGCCAATGGGGTTGGCCTGCCTTTCGCGGAAAGCAGTTGCGGCACTGGGTTTACCGAAAAGGCATCACCGACCCGGACCAGATGACCAACTTCGCCCTGCCCGACCGCCAGCGGCTGCGGCAGGAGATGACTTTCCTTCGCGCCGACATCCTCCGGCATCAGGTCAGCGCCGACGGCACCCGGAAACTCCTGCTCGGCTGGCCCGATGGCGCTCAGGCCGAAACCGTCATGATCCCCGACGGCAACCGCCGAACCGCCTGCGTCAGCTCCCAGGTAGGCTGCCCGGTCGGATGCAAGTTCTGCGCCAGCGGGCTCAACGGCGTCAAAGGCAGCCTCTCCCCCGACCAGATCGTTGAGCAGGTCTACGCCCTCAATCAGCTCCTTCAGCCGGCCGATCAGCGCATCACCAACGTCGTCTTCATGGGCATGGGCGAGCCGATGGCCAATTACAACAACGTCCTCCAGGCTATCCGCATCATGCACGACACCCAGTGCCTGAATCTGGGCGCCCGCCGGATCACCATCTCCACCGTCGGCGTCCCCATGCGCATCCGCCAGCTCGCCCAGGAAGAGCTGCCCCTGAATCTGGCCATCTCCCTGCATGCCCCCAACGAGCCCCTCCGCCGGCAGTTGATCCCCTGGGCCGAACACTTTGCCCTGGAGGACATCCTCCAGGCTGCCCGCGACTATTTCGACAAGACCGGCCGGGAAGTCACCCTCGAATACATCCTCCTCTCCGGCGTCAACGATCGCCCCGAGCAGGCCCGCGAGCTGGCCACCCTCTGCCACACCCTCCGGGCAAACGTGAACCTTATCCGCTACAACGAGGTCTCCTCCCTCCCCTTCCAGCGCCCCCGCAGCGATGATGTGGTCACCTTCCAGGAAATCCTCCGCGCCTCCGGCGTCAACGCCCACGTCCGCAAGTCCCGCGGCCGCGACATCGACGCCGCCTGCGGCCAGCTGAAACGCAAAACCGAGGAAGCGGCCGGCAAAGAAACTGCCGCCGCCACCCCTGCCCCCTCATCGCTTCGTCGCTCCGTCGCGCTGTCGCTTTCTCCCAAGGCCTTCACCCTCATCGAGCTCCTGGTCGCCCTGGGCATCGTCCTGGTCCTGGCCGGCATCTTCGTCCCCTTCCTCTCGGCCACCCGCGAGCAGGCCAACCGCACCCATTGCGCCGACAATCTCCGTCGTCTGTGGGAATCCCTCTCCGCCTACGCCAACGATAACGGCAAGAACCTGCCCCGCGTGGTCTACGATGCCAAGGAGCGCCCCAACGGCTACACCGCCTACACCGGGCCCGACACCGACCCCTTCGCCCCCGGTTCGGCCGTCCAGCCCAACGACGTCACCGCCTCCCTCTGGCTTCTGCTCAGCCGGCAGTACCTCAAGAGCCCCAAGTGGTTCGTCTGCCCCAGCAGCGGCGGCTATCCCGATCCGATGACCGACCCCCACGGCCAGCCCGTGTCGCGCCGTCAGCGCGGCAACTTTCGGTCCAAATGGAATTTGAGCTACGGCTATGCCGAGCCTTTCAGCAATGCGCCGGGATATGAGCTGAACACCGATAAGCTCCCCCCTGATTTCGCCCTCATGGCGGATCAGGGGCCCGGCGGCGATTATCCCACCCCCCCCGCCGACGCCCCACCGCTGGAACTGGCCACCGCCAATTCCACCAACCACAACCGGTCCGGGCAAAACGTGCTCTACGCCGCCGGGTACGTCAAATATCAGAACACCCCCTACTGCGGCAACAAGAACGACAACATCTACACCGCCCTCTGGCCCGCGCCCCTGGAAAAGGGGCACAGCCCCACCCCCGACGGACCCGGCTACCGCAGCACCCAGAACGGTCCCTCCTACTTCGCCGACAGTTATCTGGTTCCCGCCGCCGACGGCAAATAAACACCCCGTCGCGTGGACATCTTTTCGCATTCGGAATAAAGTGAAACCATCATGGACGTGTCTATGCATTCATCGGGGGAGATCGACGTGAACACCCCAAAACCGGCCGCCCCACACCCGGTTCAGGTGAAAAAAACCCTCAATGACCGCATTGAGGCATTCATCAGCAGTCTCTCCGTGCGCGACAACTTCTGGCACCGCATCTGCTCCCTCATCTGGCTCCCCTACGCCTTCTTCAGCGGCATCAAGATGAAGCAGGTGGACGCCACCACCTTCTCCGCCATCCTCCCCTTCCGCCGGTTCAACCGAAACTGGTACCGCGCCATGGCCGGCGGCGCCCTGCTGGGCAACTGCGAAATCGCCGGCGGCATGTACGTCTTCGGCGTCTGCGGCGCTGACTACACCGTCGTCTGCAAGCACCTGGAATACGATTTCCTCCGCCCCTGCTTCGGCCCGGCCCTCTACCGCATGACCCCCCGCGAAAACCTCAAGGCCCTCATCGCCACCCACAAGGAGTTCAACGTCACCCTGGATCTGGAGATCCTCCAGCACGGCTTCCGCCCCGGCGAACGCGACCGCCGCGTCGGCCGCTCCGTCGCCACCTTCCACGTCACCCCCAAGGTGCACCACAAAACCAAAAAACTGCGGAAGCAGGGATAGCGCTTCATGGAAATCGGGAAAGGGAAAATGGAAAATGTGAATCCGGCTTCACGGGTTCCATTTTCCGTTTTCCATCTTCCCTTTGCCCTCTTTCTGGCCATCTCCTGGACCTGGTGTATCGGCATGTTCCTCCCGGTGCTGCTGGTGCGCGACCTGGGCTTCTGGGGCTGGGTCGTCTTCGCCCTGCCCAACATCCTCGGCGCCGCCGCCATGGGGTGGGTCCTGCCCACGCTCGACGCCAGCCGCCGCCTGGTTCAACACCACCGTGAGGCGTGCGTCTGGTTCTCCATCATCACCATCGCCTTCCATGTCTTCTTCGTGGGCTGGATGATCCAGCAACTGATCGGCCCCGCCGCCGTCGCCCTGGCCGCTCTGGTCGCCGCCCTGACCTGGGCCCTCAGCCTCTGGCGAACCGATGGCGACCGCTGGGGCGCGGCCGTCATCTTCCTGATCTCCTGCATCCTCGCCCTGGTGCTGCTGGTCCAGGGTCGGCTCTCCCTCCCCTCCCCCGCCCGCCTCCCCCCCGGCGCCGCGGTCGGATTGGCCGCCCTGATCCCGGTCTGCTGCCTCGGATTCTTCCTCTGCCCCTACCTCGACCTCACCTTCCATCGCGCCCGCCAGCAAACCTCCCCCGTCGGCGGGCGATGGGCCTTTGGGCTGGGATTCGGCCTCTTTTTCCTGCTCATGATCCTCTTTACCCTCGGCTATGCCCTCCCGCTGGCGGCCGGGATAACCGGCCTCCTGGCCCTGGGCGTCGGCCTCCACATGGCCATCCAGAGCGGCTTCACCATTGCCGTCCACCTCCGCGAAATCCTTGAGCCTCCCACGCGCCAGCCCCACCAGCTGGGAGCCCTGGCCCTCGCCATCCTCGCCGCCGCCCTCCTGGCTGGCCTCACCCGCACCGGCAATGGCGCCTGGTTCGGCTTAGGAAGGCCCGAAGTCATCTACCGCGCCTTCATGGGCTTTTACGGCCTGGTCTTCCCCGCCTATGTCTGGATTTGCATGCGCGCTGCTCCGCAGGAACCCGGCCCCATGCACCGCCGCCATCTGGCCTTCCTCCTCGCCGTGCTGCTGGCCTGCCCCCTCTTCGCCCTGGGCTTCCTGGGCCGACAGTGGCTCTGGCTCTTCCCCGGCGTGGCCATCGTCCTGGCCGCCCCCTATGCGCCGGGTCTCCGCCCCACCCCCCAGCCCTCCACTGCCCCGAGCGTCCGCGAGCCATCGTCAAATTGATCCCACTCTGTAGAATGGCCCCTGACGTCTCCTCGCCGGACGGATGAACACAGCCATGGAACTGGACCGACATCCCCTCTTCGAGCCCTGGACCGATCCCGAGTCGGGTGTGAAAAGCTATCTTCTGGCCAACCCCGACGGGCAGGCGCAAGTCGTCCCCTACTTCTGCAACGCCGCCTTCAGCCGCGACCAGCGCTTCCTGCACGGATATGTGCGCTGTGGACCGACGCGCCCGGAGGCGCTGGACGGGCGGGGATTGAACAAAGCCTCCTCCGCCCCGTCGCGGCTGATCCTGGCCGACCTGGAAAAGGGAACCTGCCGCCGCTCGGAAAAGGAGGTGAACTATCCCTCGGCCGTGATCGACGACGACCGCAACCTGATCTTCTTTGCGCGCGAGGACTCGCTCTACTCGCTCGATTGGGAAGGCCGGCAGGAGCGGCGCTGGTTTACCCTCCCCGAATCAATCACCGCCCAGGGCCCGCGTCGGGGCTTCTGCACCCACCTGACCCTCAGCGCCGATCGGCGGCGGCTGGGACTGGACGGCCGCTACGGCATGACAACCTTCGTCGGGTTCTTCGACCTGGAGCAGATGGCGTTCGAGGTGGTCTGCCAGACGCGCTACGCCAATTACAACCACGCCCAGTATTCGCCGACCGACCCCCACCTCCTCTTTTTCGCCCACGACTGGTGGCTCCATCCCCAGGCCGATGAGTACGTGGGAATCGACCAGCGGATGTGGACCGTGCGAACCGACGATGGCCTCCCGCCCCGCCCCCTGCCGCCGCCGCGCGACTACAGCGGCGCGCACCCCACCCACGAATGGTGGGCCCCCAGGGGGGATGCCCTCTATTACATCCTTGCCGGCCAGGGAATCGCCCGGGCGGATTTAAACACCCGCCAGAGTGAGTTCATCTGGCGCGGTGAAAATACCTGCCACGCCCAGTGCGATGCGGCCGAGCGATTTTTCGTCGCAGACCGGCACACCTACCAGCAGCGGCCCCGCACCCTCACCCTGATCGACACCCTCAGCGGCCACACCCGCACCATCGCCTCGGCCCTTCCCCGCCCGCCCCAGGCCTTCCACCGCTATCACCACCCCGACCCCCACCCGCAGTTCAGCCCGCGCGGCGACTGGATTGCCTACGCCGGCACCCAGCGCGGCGTCTGCGACATCTGCCTCAGCGCGATGCCCGATCATCCCTGGTAAGCGCCGCACCCGCCCGACGATTCTCCCCGATTGGACAACAGCCGCCGTCTTTGGCACGGTACCCCCCATGCACGCAGTATCGGAATCACTCGCCCCCTCCGTTGACCTGGCGCGGGACCACGTCTTGGGCCCGCCGGATGCCGAGATGACGCTGGTCGAATACGGCAGTTACGCCTGCCCTCAGTGTCATGAGGTCCACGACATCATCAAAGCGCTGCGCAACCGCTTCGGTGACCGCATGCGATACGTCTTCCGCCACCTCCCCGTCGCCGGCAGCGAGGACGCCGTCCGAGCGGCCGAACTGGCCGAATATGCGGCCAAAACCACCGGACGCTTCTGGGAAGTCCACGCGGCGCTGATGGAACGCGGCCCCGTATTCGCCGACGGCGATTTCGGACGCATCGCCCGGCAATTCGGCCTGCCCCGCGATGCCAGCCACGAGGCCGCCTTCGCCGCTGCGCAGGAACGCGTACGCGAGGATGTCGAATCCGCCCAGCGCGGCGGCCTGCACGTGACGCCCACCTTCTTCATCAACGGCCGCCGCTATGCCGGCACCTGGGATGAAAGCTCCCTGGCCGATGCGATGCTCGGCTCGCTGGGGCATCGGGTTCAGTCAGCCGCCTTCGACTTCGTCCGCTGGGGCCCGGCCTCGGGACTGCTGCTTGCCTTGGCGACGCTGCTGGCCGTGGCGCTGAGCAACTCGCCGCTGGGGCCGGCCTTCGCCGGCTTCTGGGAAATGCCGGCCGGATTTCACTGGGGCTCCTCCACCCTGGTGCTGTCGCTGCTCGATTGGGTAAACCACGGGCTGTTGACCATCTTCTTCATCGTTGTCGGACTGGAGATCAAGCGGGAATTCACCGTCGGCCATCTGTCCACCCTCCGCTCGGGGCTGCTGCCGGTAATCGCGGCGCTGGGCGGCATCACACTGCCGGCGGTGATCTATGCGATCATCGCCCCGCCGCCCCTGCGGCATGGCTGGGGCATCCCCATCGGCACCGACACCGCCTTCGCCGTCGCCCTGATCGTGCTGCTGGGCGCCCGCGTCCCCGTCGAGCTCCGCGTTTTCCTGACCGCCGCGGTCATCATCGACGACATCGTGGCGATCCTCGTCATCGCCCTCTTCTATACCGGCAGCATCGACCTGAGCTTTCTTCTGGCCTCAGGCGTGGTGACCGCGCTACTCGTCGCCCTCAACCGTGCCGGCGTCTACCGCACGCTCCCCTACGCCGTGCTGGGCCTTGCCCTCTGGTTCTTCCTCCACGGGGCCGGGCTGCACGCCACGCTGGCGGGCGTCCTCCTGGCAATCCTCATGCCCACCCGGCCCCCCGCCAATCTCGGGGCGCTCCTGGCACAGGCGGCGACGGTGATTCGCCTGGAGGACCGGCACGCCGACGAGGCCATGCGAACCGGCCCCTCCGAACCGGCCATGCGAATGCTCGACGCCATTCATGACCGCCTCGAGTCGCCCGCCGATCGGCTGCTGCGCTCGGTGGAGCCCTGGTCGAGCTACTTCGTGCTGCCGATCTTCGCCCTGGCCAACGCGGGGGTCGTCCTCTCCCTGGGCGTCTTCGGGGGCCACGGACGGCTGATGCTGGCCATCATCCTGGGGCTGGTCGTCGGAAAGCCGGTCGGGATGGTGGTCGCGGCGCGCCTGGCGACGCTCACCGGCATGGCGGCCAAGCCGGATGCCTATACCTGGCGCCAGTTGTGCGGCGCCGGCGCTTTGGGCGGCATCGGCTTCACCATGTCCCTCTTCATCGCCGGCGCTGCCTTTCCCAATGCGGCCGACTTCGCCGCCGCCAAAATCGCCATCTTTCTCGCGTCCCTGACCGCCGCCTCCCTCGGCGTGATGATCCTGTGGCGGCGCGATCGTCCTGGCTCTCCTCTGAACGTAGGTGACTCCCAAAATATGTGATAAAATGAGCGACATGAGCCAGTCCCTCTTAAAAACCGCCCTCAAGCTGAGCAGGGCCGAGCGCATCCTCCTGGCCGAGCAGCTATGGGACAGCATCGCCGATGAGGGGGAGGCCGTGCCCCAACTGACGGACGCCCAGGCCGCCGAACTGGACCGGCGGCTGCAACGGCTGAAACAAACCGGACCCTTGGGCTCGGACTGGCAAACCGTGAAAAAGCGCATTATCAACCGCCACGGCCAAACCGCTGATCATCGAGCCTGAAGCCGAAGCGGATTTGGCCCAAGCCCATGCTTGGTACGAGCAGCAAAGGCCGGGATTGGGCGCTGATCTGCTGCTCTGTGTCGAGGCCGCGTTTCAATCCATTGCGCATCGCCCACGTTCATTTCCCCGAATTGCTCCCACGGCCCGGCGGGCGCTCGTCCGGCGCTTTCCATATCTGGTTCTATACAAGGAAGGACCACTCGCCATCCACGTGGTCGGCATTTTCCACGCGAGCCGCGATCCTCAAAGGTGGGCGAGCGAATTTGATCTTTTCCGCTTGTACGTGAACCCTGGCCCACCGCAGTCGTAGGGGTGCCTTCAGCCGCCGCCGACCAGAAATCCAGCCTCACCGCCTGAACCCGGACGCCCAGACTCCGCCCCCGTGCCCCTACCCGGCCGGCGCCACCAGGCCCCGGTGCGGGCGGCCGGGGATGAGCTTTTGGCCGTCGGTGAATCCCTCGGGGCGGCCGGCGAGATGTTCCATCAGGCGCCGACGCCATCGCCCGAGGCGCTCGCTTTGGGACGCGGCCAGGTTGACGCGCTCGCCCGGATCGTCTTCAAGGTCGAACAATTGCTCGACGCCCGTCTGGGAAAACCAGATGAATTTCTCCTTGCCGTCGGTGAGGTAGTGATTGGCCTGCTCGGGACGATAGGCGACGGCGTGTTCGCCATGCAGGATCTGCCGCTCCCCCGCCCCCTTCTCACCCCGCAGCACCGGCGCCAGGCTCCGGCCGTCAACGCTGGCGGGGATGGGACAACCGGCCAGATCAAGCACCGTGGGCATGATGTCCTCAAGGCAGACCGGCGATGAGCAGACGTTCCCCGCGCTCAGCCCCGGCCCGCGCACCAGCAGCGGAATCCGGGCCGACCCCTCGTAGGGATAGGTCTTGCGGAACAGATAATGGTCCCCCAGCATCTCGCCATGATCGGAAGTGTAAAGGACCACGGCGTCGCGCATCGCCTCGCGCGGCGCGCCGCCGCGGGGGCTGAAAAGGCGGGCGATCTGGTCGTCGATGTAGTTGATCAATCCGAAATAGCCGGCCTGGCATTGCCGCAGACGCTCCCCGGACAGGTTCACCCGATCGGAAGCAACCGGCAACCCCCCGGCCGGCTCGGGAGGAACCGCCCACTGCCCGATCGTCGGCTGCGGCAGG
>JBIQLO010000018.1:0-6781 GCA_044464175.1 Planctomycetaceae bacterium
TGGGGCGCGTGGGACGGCGCGTGGGGGGAATCGGGGCGCGGGGGTTTGGGATGCGCGTGATTTACAATGACGTGGCGGATGTGTCGGGAAAGGTGGAGTTCGCGGCCGAAGCGGTGGAGAAGGAAGCGCTCTACCGGCAGGCGGACATCCTGACGATTCACGTGGACATGCGGCCGGGAAATGAAAACCTGGTGGGGGCGGCGCAGTTGGCGCTTCTGAAACCGGATGCGATTGTGATCAACACCAGCCGGGGGGAGGTGCTGGATGTGAAGGCTTTGGCGAGCGCGTTGAAGGCGGGGCGGCTGGCGGGGGCGGCGCTGGATGTGTTTCATCCGGAGCCGCCGGCGGCGGATTTCCCGCTGCTGGGGATGGAGAACGTGCTGCTGACGCCGCATCTGGCGGCGCGGACGCACACGGCTTTGGAGAATATGAGCTGGGTGGTGCGGGATGTGCTGGGAGTGCTGGAGGGGCGAAAGCCCGAGCACCCGGCGCCGGGGGGTGCGGATTGACGCGGCGGGGCGCGCCATTAGGCTCGATGCGGGAATATCGCAGGCGAAATCAGTGGAATCCATATATGAAGCAGCCGATCAGAGTGGCGGTGTTGGGGATGGGAAAGCGCGGGCGGTATTTCGCCAAGACCTGGCCGGACAATCCCCGATGCCAGGTGGTGGCATGCTGCGACAACAATCCGGAGGTGCTGGCGGCGTCGCGGCGGATGCTCCCGGATGAACGGATCACCTGGTACGACCGCATGGATCGGATGCTCGGCGATGAGCGGCTGGACGCGGTGGTGGTGGCGACGCACGACAAGGCGCATGCGGCCGGGGCGATCGCCGTTCTGGAGGCGGGCAAGCACCTGTTTCTGGAAAAGCCGATGGCGCAGCGGATGGAGGACTGCGACGCGATCATTGAGGCCTGGCGGAAGACGGACCGGGTTTTCATGGTAGGGCTGGAACTGCGGTACTGTTCGCTGTGCCAGATCATGAAGCAGATTCTGGACCGGGGGGACATCGGGGCGGTGAAGCTGGCGTCGGCGGTGGACAATGTCTCGGTGGGCGGGGATTACTATTTTCACGGGCCGCGGCGGCGGCAGGATTACGTCCTGTCGCTGGCGCTGGAGAAGGGGACGCACACGCTGGACCTGATGAACTGGTTCATCGGGGCGCAGCCGGTGCGGGTGTATGGAGAGGGAGGGCTGGATGTCTTCGGGCGGGGCGCGCCGACGGACTTACACTGCCCGCAGTGCCCGGTGAACGAGGAATGCCCCTATGCCATTCTGGATGACGCGTTCCAGATGGATTACGGCGACAAGGTCAAAATGCCCGATGGGTGCGTCTGGAGCGAGGATGCGGATGTACATGACAACCTTGTTGTGACCGTGCGCTACGACAACGGGGCGAAGATGACCTACAGCGAGTGTCACTTCACGCCGGACTACAACCGGCATTTCACGCTGGTCGGCACCAAGGGGCGGATGGTTGGGTTCTACAACAACGAGCAGGATTTCCGGATCGAGCTGACGTATCGCCACAGCCGGCGGCGGGATGTCATTTATCCGCCGAAGGTGGAGGGGGGCCACGGCGGGGGTGATCCGATGATCCAGAAGGAATTTCTGCACCGGATCGAAAAGGGACAGCGCTGCTGCCCGGGAGTGGCCGGAGCGCGGAACAGCGCGGCCATCGCCATCGCGGCGCACCACGCCTGCGTAAGCGGGATGCCGCAGACGATCAAGCCGCTGGATCTGGAAATGGAACCATACCTGCGGGATTGAGGGGCGGGGGCAAAGCGCATATTTACGCTTTTCACCATGGAATGTATGATCGACCCACATCATTAACAGGAAGGAGCTTGTGATGGGATCGAATTCAAAGGTTCAGGGTTCTCGGAAGGGACGACACACTCGCGGCCCTGGGCGGCCGCCGGTGATGGAGGCATTGGAGGAGCGCCGGCTGCTCAGCGGCGGGTATCTGGACACAACATTCGGAACCAACGGACTGGTGACGACCAATTTCAGCGGGGGCTTTGACCAGGTGAGCCAGGTGGCGGTGCAGGCGGATGGAAAGATCGTCGCCGTGGGCACCAGTTCGGCCGACGTGATCAGCGGGGGGCGGGATTTTCTGATCGCCCGCTACAACGCCGACGGGACGCTGGACAGCAGCTTCGGCGATCAGGGCAAGACGTACGTGGATTTTTCCTCCCGCTCGGATGAGGCCAGCGCGGTGGTGATCCAGGGGGACGGGAAGATCGTGGTCGCCGGCAGCAGCGCCGACACGAATGACTCGCAGGACAAGGATTTCGCCCTGGCCCGGCTCAACACCGACGGCTCGCTGGACACCTCATTCGGCACGGCGGGCAAGCAGACCACCGATTTCACCAATGGGCGGGACAGCATCAGCACGGTGCTTCTGGACGGGGGGAATATCGTCGCCATCGGCACGACCGCACCGGCCGGTTCGCCGCTGCACAGCGATTTCGCGCTGGCGCGTTATCTTTCGACCGGCGTGCTCGACGGCTCGTTCGGCGTGGCGGGGCGCATGACGACGGACATCGGCGGAGACACGGCCGACAGCGCGTTCGGGGGCGTGGTTCAGCCGGATGGGAAGATCGTCGCGGCCGGGGGAACGCTGGTGGTGGGCCAGAAAGGGGATTTCGCACTGGTCCGCTACAACACCGACGGCTCGCTGGACACCACCTTCGATTCGGATGGGAAGGTCATCACCGACTTCGGCGGCGCGGAGGAGTCGCGGGCGGTGGCGCTGGACGGCTCGAAGATCGTCGCGGTCGGACGCTCCAACGTCAGCGGCTCGGACGATTTCGCCCTCGCCCGCTACAATGCCGACGGCTCGCTGGACACCACCTTCGGCACGGGCGGAAAGACCACGAACGACCTGTTCGGCGGCAGCGCGGATTACGCCCTGAGCACGGTGGTGGACGCGCAGGGACGGATCATCGTCGGCGGGTCGACGGCCGCGCCGGGGAATGTCGACCATTCGCTGTTCGTGCTGGCGGGATACAACGACAGCGGCGCACTGGATTCGAGCTTCGGGATCGGCGGCTTGAGCACCACCGACGCCGGCGCGGGCAACAACGCCCTCTATTCGCTGGCGATTGACGATGCGGGCCGGCTGGTCGCCGGCGGCGTCGTGCCGGGCGGATTCTCGGATGGTTCGACCGTTGCCTCCCGCTCCGATTTTGCCATCGCGCGGTATAGCGGGACGAACACCAGCCCGATCTTTGCCACCAGTCCCGCCCCCGGCGCCCCCCCCACCATTCGCGTCTTTGATGCGACCACCCATGAGTCGTTGCTCAGCTTTGATGCCTTTGATGGTTTTCAGAACGGGGTGACGGTGGCGATGGGGGACGTCAACGGGGATGGGTATCCGGACATCATCGCGGCGGCCGGTCAGGGCGGGTCGAGCAATATCCGGGTCTTCGACGGCAAGACCGGGCAGGCGCTGGATGGGACGCTGGGCAGCTTCCTGGCGTTTCCCGGAAGCGATGACGTCAACAATCCGCAGTTCTTTACCGGCGCGTTCCAGGGACCGCTGAACGTGGCGGCCGGGGACATCAACGGAGACGGCCACGATGACGTCATCGTGGCGGTTGCCGCCGATGGCCCGCCGCACCTGAAGGTCTTCAGCGGGGCCGATGGGAGCGAGCTACTGAGCCTGCTGGTTTACCCTGGGGCGGACAACCCATCCGACCCGGCCTACTTCACCAATGCCTTCCAGGGCGGCGTGCGCGTGGCCAGCGGGGATGTGACCGGCGACGGGCGGGATGACATCATCACCGGCGCCGGACCCGGAGCAGGGCCGCACGTGAAAGTATATGACGGCGTCACGCACGAGGTGGTCAACAGCTATTTCGCCTACGACTCAACGTATGCGGGCGGAGTGCGCGTGGCGGCCGGGGATTACAACGGCGATGGGACCGATGACATCATCACCGCCCCCGGCGTGGGCGCGCCGCCGAACGTGAAGGTGATTGACGCGGCCAGCGGCGAAGCGCTGGCCAGCTTCTTCGCCTACGATCCGGGTTTCACCGGCGGGCTGCAGCTGGCATCCACGGACATCAACGGCGACGGGAAGGATGAGATCTTCACCATCCCCGGTTCCGGCGCGGGACCGAACGTGAAGATTTTCCAGGGCGGCGGCGGCGCGGCCCCGGATGCGGTGGCCAGCTTCTTCGCCTATGACGCCAACGACAACAACGGCGCATACATCGCCGCGGCGTCTCCGACGGTGTGAGGCGTCATCGATGGACGGCCGGACCGGCAAGCGGTTGGCACAATGAAGCGCCAACCGCTTGCTTTTTGCGCGGTTCCCGGCACGGTCCCGTGCCCCTCCCTGTACACGGGAATGCGGGCGTGCGTGTTACTTCTTCGCTTCGAAGTGGCTTAGCATCGCCTGGTCGGTCACCTTCATGTCGCCCTGGGTGACATGGGATTCCATTTTGACCACGCCGCCGGGCACATCGGGGGCGAGCCAGGCCTTGGCATCCACGACCGCCCCCTGCTGGTTCAGTTGCAGGCGATAAATCTTGCAGTTGTAGGTCTTGCCGTCGACGGTGATGGATTCCTGGCCCATCTCGTGGGGCTTTTTCTGGTCGTTGGCGCCGACCTGGGCGGCGATCTCCTGCTTGTGGGTGGTGTTGCGGGCGCCGGCGCTGGTGCTGGCCTCGACCGTCACCTTCTCGGGGGTCACCTCCAGCAGTTTGGAGGTGGATTCAAAGGTGCGGTCCATGTTCATCCCGCCCCCTTCCATGTGCATGGTGTGCTTGAGTGTGGCCGAGGCGCCGGGTTTGAATTTGGCCCAGGCGGCATAGAGGGGGTTTTCCTCCATCTGCGCCTGAGCCGTTTGCGGCGCGGCGGCCAATAGACAAATCGCCATCAGACCCATCGCCATCGCGGAGATTCGCTGCATCATCGTTCGCTCCATAAAAAGTTTTCCGGGCAGGGGCATTATGCGGGAGGGGAACGGGGCTGTCACTTGAAAAATTGGGCCGCCAGGGGATCCGCGCCTGTTGATGAAACGCCGGCAGGGTCGTTGACCCCCGCCACGGCCTCAACGAGGCCGCCCACCGACCTGGCTGGAGGCCTGTCCTACAGGTCGATCCGGAACTCGCAGGCGAGCTGGGGCATTTCGGGGGTGAGGGGGAGGGTGACGAGGAGGGCGGCGTCCTTCAGGGGGGATTTGCGATCGGCGCGGTAAGGGTTGTGGGGGCGAATGGGCCATTGGACGTTGGCGTTGCTCCGTTCGGGCAGATGGAGGGTCCATCCGTTGTGGCGCAGTTGCCGGCCGTGGTCTTCCTCGCTCCACCAGAGGGCGCGGTCATCCAGCATCTGCTCGGCTAATCGCCCCTGTATGGGCAAGCCGAGGAGGCCACGGAGAACCAGGTGCGCCTCGACATGCCAGTCCCGGGCCAGTTCGGGAGTCAGGGCCTCGCAGGCAAAGCGCAACTGGAGCTGCCCCGGGCCCAGCGGCCGGGCTTCCAGGCGCACGGGCAGATCACCATAGCGCATCGACAGGCGCAGGTGATCGGGTTCGAGGCTCAGGATCGGATCGGCATGGAGATAGATCACCCGGCCGGTCCGGTCGATGACGTTGAAACAGGAGAAGGCGGGTTGGAGCTTGGAATGGCCGCCGCCGACGATCAGGCCGGTGTTTTCGTGCCAGACGCTCAGCAGGTTCTGGCGGTCGAGACGGAAGCCGGAGGGATTGGGGCGGGTTTCATAGCCGCAGAGGCTGACACAGAAACCGTGTTTGCGCAGGACGGTGGCCTGGGCATCCTTGAACAGGAGCGCAGACGGGTCCAACTCGGATTTCTCCGGCTCGGTCGGCTCATCGTGCAGGTGCTGAAGGCAACTGCCCAGCATGGAAATACCCTGAAGTTTCTCCAGCACGGGAGGCATATGCTGGATAATTCGGCTGAGAAATGCCTGGCCGTGCGTAAACCGCGAGAAGCCGGGTGCAAGCTGCATGGGGACCGATTCCCGGTAGCGCGTGCGTCCGTCAAGGGTTTTGATGGGCCGGCCATCGGGGTAGCTGAAGGCAATATGGAACCCCAGCGCCCGCCCCACTGCCTTCAGGGCGGCGGGGTCGCCGCTGTATTCGTGATAGAGGGAGATCGCCTGGTTGGTGACGAGCGTGTAGACCGTGCCGGGACCTCCTTCGGACCACCATCCTTCCTCATGCTGGGCGGCGACGGCAGCCTGGAGGATGGTCTGCCCCAGCGCGTGCCAATCATCGCGGTTCCACAGCCGGCCGGCACGGTAGAGCAGGAGGCATTTCCAGATGAACAGGTTATGGACATCGCCGGCGAAGCGTTCCTCCTGTTCGGTCCAGCGGGCCCTGGCCTGCTGGAAGTGAAAATCAACCGTCTGTTGCAGCCGCTGGAGGTGGCGCTGCCGCCAGGATTCTTCCAGCACGTCGGCCAGGAGGAGGAGCGATTCCTGCCAGTAGAAGGAGCTCCAGTCGTGGAGCGTGCGGCCCCAGGAGAAGCCATTTTGGCCGATGAATTCCACCCGCCCCTGGTCGTCGGTGATCCGCTCCAGATGGTCCATGCCACGCACGGCGGCGCTGAGCAGATCGGCGGAGCGGTAATGGCGGCTTTGGGGCGTCTGATGCAGCAGGGCCAGGGGATAGAAGGCGTACTGGTCGTTGATCTGTCGATCGGAGCCAAAGGAGCCGTCGGCGTTCTGGGCAGCCAGGAGATCGGGCGCCCGGTCGTCGAAATAGGCGATGAGTTGGCGCCGCAGGGAGGAGGATGCCTCGGGGTTGTG
>JBIQLO010000018.1:6881-30566 GCA_044464175.1 Planctomycetaceae bacterium
CGTCGAAATAGGCGATGAGTTGGCGCCGCAGGGAGGAGGATGCCTCGGGGTTGTGTCTGTTCATGAATTCTCCAGCCTCGATTTCCTCAGCCGCCGGCCAGAGTCGTGTCCGGCAGGGGCATGGGCTGGGGATGAACGAGGTTTTTCAGAGCGCCGGCGGCGGTATAGGTCGGGAATCCGTTACGGGGGCAGGGGTCGGTCGCGCCCAGAAGGGAGACCCCGATGCTGAACGCCAGGAGCAGGCCGGCCAGGCTCCAGGCCAGGGGGCGATGGGATCGCCGCAGCCAGGCCCCGCCCCAGAAGATCAGCAGGGGCAGAAATACGATGAACCAGCGCGCGCCGAACATGGCCTGGGACCAGTCGGAGCGCCACAGGGCGCACCCGGTGATGATGATGCCGCTGCCCAGGAGCGTCGCAACGGCCAGCGCCTTGGTGGACAGAGGCCAATGGCGGTGCATGACGGCGGCCATGCCCAGGATCGCCACCAGCAAAATCGGGAAATGGCTGATTGCGCCGTGGCTGCCCATCAGCGCGCCGCCCACGCGCCCGATGTTGCGCGCCGCCTGCAGCCGCCAGGAGGTATTCTGGAGGGAAAGGTCTTCATCGTCCGGATAGAGCAGGACATCGGTCAGGTCCGGCGTGATCGCCTCGGCGGCGGGCTTGGCCCGGGGCGCCGCCGTCAGGGGCGCGGCGGCCAGTTCGGGGTGGAGCGTGGGCGGGAGGAAATCGCCGGTGATCGGAGCCACCAGCGCCATGTGGAGCGCCAGGGCGGGCAATGCGCCCAGGGCATAGAGACCAACGCCGCCGAGCCGGTTCCAAAGCCGCCAGCGCAGCGTAAGGATGACGGGGACGAAGAGGAACAGGAATGCGGTGGCAGGGAGGTCGATTGCCGCTCCCAGGGCCGCGCAGAAGCCGGCGACGGCCAGCCAGCCGCAACTGCGGCCCGGGCGGTGGCTCATGGAGACATAGGTAAGGCAGGCGGCGGCGCAAAGGATCAGGAACGCGGCCGGGGCGTGGGCATTGAGGACCACGGCATAGCTGATCAAACCGCTGCTGAAGACAACGGCGGCGGCCAGAAAGGTGCGCCAGGGCCGGCGCAGCTCAAACAGCCGTCCCATGCGGTAGATCAGCCCGGCCGAGAGAGCCACGGGGAGGGTGACGCCCAGGAGGGTCAGGAGATAGCTGACCAGAATGGGATTGCTTTGGAAGGTCCAGCCGAACGCGTGGAGGACCCAGTAGGGGCCCGACAGCAGCACGGCCATGGTGGGCGGCTGATCGCTGTAGGTATGTTCCCCCACCTGAATTCGGTCGGGCGTGTGGGCATAACTGGTGTTGTCGATCGCCAGCGTGTGGTGCTCGACGACGGCCTGGATCGTCGCCAGGCGGGAGCGTTCGCCGCTGGACATCTCCCAGCTCATCGGATGGCGCAGTGGACGGAGCAGGGGCAACGCCACCAGCAGCACCAGAATGGGCGCGGCCAGGGCCCAGGGGCGGACTAGGGGGCGCTCTTTCAGGCGGGTGATGTAGGAACGCAGGAACATGATGGGGAATCAGGCGTTGTTTCCCGGCCCATGCCGCTTAATAGACCTTCAGGTATTGGACAAAATTCTTCAGAATTCGGTCTCCGAGGCGCTCGTGGCGGGGATAGTACCTGGCGGTGTCCTCGCGGATGCGCTCGATCCCGTCAGCGCCCAGGGTCTGGGTGATCGTCTCCTTGCCGTGTTCGAGCATGGCATCGATGCCTTCACGGGTCATTTCGATATGAAATTGGAAGCCGAACAGGTGGTTTTTGAAGCGGTAAGCCTGGTTTTTGCAAGCGCGCGTGGAGGCCAGGAGGGCATTGCCGGTGGGCGGCTGGGGGGCCGGCGGCGGGGGCGCATTGGGCGGAGCCGGGAGGCGCGGCAGGTCGAAGGTGTCAAAGTGCCAGTGGAACATGGGCGAGCCGTCGGCGATTCCCTGCACTATCGGTTCGGTGCCGCCGGGGAAAGGCAGGACGATCGGGCCCCAACCGATTTCCGGGGCCGGGGTGCCGGGGGCATCGGGGGTGGCGCCGGGTCTGGCGTTGGGATAGACTTTGGCGCCGGCGGCATGGGCCAGCAACTGAGCGCCCAGGCAGATGCCCAGGAAGGGACGGTCGTGGCGGATCATGCGCTGGAGGAGCTCCACCTCCTTCGCCAGGTACGGGTGCTGGTCGGATCCGACATCGGCCACGCGCATCGGGCCGCCCAGGGAGACCAGCACGCGGATTGTCTCCAGATCGTTGGGAACTTCATCGCCCTGATCGAGCCGGCGAATCTCGACCGGGATTCCGAAATCGCGAAAGACCGAGACGATGCGCCCCGGGCCTTCGAAGGATGCGTGCTGGAGGATATAGGCTTTGCTCATATGGGGTTAATGATCCGTGACGGGGGCGGAGTGTCAAGGGGCGGCAGAGGTGGTTGAAGCGGGGAAGGGACCTTTCACCTTCTGGAACCAGAGCTCCTTGCTCCATTGACCGGTCTGGGGCAGGTGGGCGGTGACCAGGAGACGATAAGCGCCGCGCGGCAGGTCCTTTAGGGGAATGTCGACCTGCAGATCGCCCGGGGACTCGATGGCGCGGGATTGGGTGGCCAGCGGCTGGGTGGATTGGACCGCATACAGCGTGGCGGTGAGCTTTCCCTGGGCCGCGCCGGGCGCCAGGGCGAGCTTGACGGCCAGATGGGCGGCCGGATCGGTGGCATAATAGACGGCCCAGTCGAGGGAGGCCTCCAGAGGGTCGGGGGCGCGGAACTGATGGGCGCGCAGGAAGAGGGGGCGCTGGGTCTTGGCATCGTCAATCTGGAGGGTCAATTCCTCCGTGAGGCCGACCTGGGTGACGGGGATGACCACATCGGCCGACAGGAGACCATCGGCGGCGGAGAGGGTCTGATCCTGAATCGTGCGTACGGCGGCGTCGGGCTGCATCGCGCGGAGGGAGGCCCGCAGGCGATACGGGCCGGGTCGGTCGGCGGGGAACTTCAGGGGCAGGTGGTTCCGGCCGACCAGCAGGGACGGGAAGTCCAGATCGGCGGTCTTCAGGGGAAACTGGCCCGGCTGAATGTCGATTCCCTTGAGGAATCCCTGCAGGGTGATTTGTCCAAAGCCGCGTTCCACAGGGGCCCAGGAGAAGTTCTCCTTGTCCTGGGCCATATGGCGCGCCACGTTCAATCGCCAGGTCGTGGGGGGCGTGGGGCCGATGTCGAGGGTGGCCAGCGGGATGCGCATCTCCACCGTCCATTGGTCGCTGCCGCGCTGGACGGCGGCCTGCCAGACGCCGTTCCAGAGGAGGCCGGCGGCCATTTCCTCCTTCGCAACGTCTTCCTTGACCGGGGCGCGGACGTCAAAGCGCGTGGCGAGCGAATTGACGGAAAAGTGATAGTAAAAGCGGTCATTGTGGCGCAGAAAGACCTCGACCGAATCATCACTCCAGACCGGGCCATCCCGATCGGTGACTTTGGCGATGAGCTGGTCCATACGCGGCTGGTGGCAGGTGATTCCCACCAGGATCGCCTCCTCATCGAAGGCAATGCGAAACTCGGTCGGCTCCCCCACCGCCCTGGACTTGCCGCGACGGGTCAGCGCGGTGAACCCGGACTGAACCGGGGCCCTGGACCAGAACGGCTCATCCAGTTTGCCGTCGATCCGAACCGGGCCATCAGCACGGATGGCGGTCGCGGTGGGCAGAGCGTCAGTGGACTGGGCACATGCTAGCTCGCTGCAGAGCGGGGCCAGCAGGATCGCGCTGAGACACAGCAGCGACGACGGGATCAAGCGATGCATTCGGGGCTCCTTCAGGGGACGTCTGGGCCAAGGTTATTTCTGCAGGTCCAGGATGTATTCGGTTGCCGCCCAGCGGACGCGGTCCAGGGCGTCGGTATTCTTGAATTCGCCCCCCACCGCCGCGCCGGTTTCGCGCGGGTCGATCTTGTATCCCACCAGGACACGGGCATCGACGGGAATGCGGCGGTGAAGGTCTTCGAGGAAGGCCCTGGCTTGCGCGACGGTCTTCTGCTTTTCGGGATTGTCCTTGGCGGCGGCGATGGCCGACTCCAGCGTGGCAATATAGCGGTGATCGTTGATGGCGGCGCGCATGGTCTGGGCCGGAAGACAGGGGACCGGGCCATCGGGGCCGGGCAGCGCGATGGTATAGGCGGTTTCGCCATAAGTGCCGTCCAGATCATCCCAGGGATTGGCGACCATGCTGCGGTAATGCCACTGGAAGCGCCCGCCGGCATCCAGGCGCCAGGGATAGAGCCCCAGCATGAGCCGATCATCGCCGCAGTTATAGAGCCAGAGCTTCGAGCCGCTGTCGCGGATCAACTTGACGGTCTCCTCGGTGATGGGAAAGGCGATGTTGGGCATGGAGATATCCAGCGCGGGGGGCAGGATATGCTCCCACGGGCCGTTCATGGAGGCGATGGTGCGGATGCCGGGCAGCCCTTTGAGCAGTTTGGCGCACTTGAGGGCCAGCTCGGCCCCCTTCTGCCCCTCGTTGCTGGCTTCATCGCTGATGTACCAGAGGATTTCCGGCCAGCCGCGCTCCTTGGCCAGTTCCTGGGTGGTGGTGACGGTGCTGCGATAGGCGGCAATCCACTTATCGGTGAACGGCTGCTTGAAATCCTTGGGGAACCAGGATCCGAGCCGGTTGGCCATGCCGATGGGCTGAAAGCCGTAGAAGGGCATGGGGCCCATCTTCGCCTTGGCGTAGATGTCCATCCAGAGCGTGAAGCGGTTGTCCTTTTTCAGGCGCACCTGGCCATCGACCTCTTCCCAGTCACCGCGCAGGTCATCGCCAAAGGCGACGCTGTTGAAGCCGATTCGCTTCATGAACGCCAGTTCGCGCGTCTCGTTCTCCACGATGATCTTGCGAATGGCCGGGTCGTTGCGGTAGGAGGGGCCGTTCAGGTTGGCCCCCCAGAAGGCGGAGTACCAGGGCTCGCTGGGAAAGTAGTAGTCCCCCTGCACGATGGGCAGGGCCTCCAGTTTGAGCGGCACCACGCGCAGACGCACCGGCAGGTCGAACGCCTGTCCATGCTCCGGCGTGATGGTCAGCGCTCCTTCGTAGATGCCGGGGGCGGCATCGTCGGGCACCTTGATCGTGGCCCACCAGCTCCAGGTGAGGCCGGTTTTGCCCGGTACGCTGTCATGATGGTCCAGCGGGAAGGATGCGATCTGGTAATTGTAATCGGCTCGGATATGGCGCACGCGTCCGACTTCCTGGAAGATATACCTCGCCACGCGCACGTCCACGGCCGAGGCGGCAATGGAGGCCGAACCGGTCTTCAATTCCCCGGCCCGGACCGACACCGCCCCCAGATCCTTGAGGGGCAGAAGCGAAAAGTGGACGGTCTGATACTGCCCGGGGGCGGCAAAGGCCTGGATTTGGGTGATCTGCTCCCCGGGGCGCGGGCGGCTGGAGGGATAGATGATGTCGCTGGCCGGGCGGCGGAACAGGACATAGCCGCGTTGCTGCTCGGCATCGCTCACCCTGGGCATGGGCTCTTTGGGGCCGGGCGTTTCAACGATGCGGGTCGCCCGCCGGCGCTGTCCGGTCAGGGCAGCCATTTCGCGCTCCATCGCCTGCGCCTGGTCGGCCGGGGCGATGAGGATGGCGTTGACCGGCAGGTTGCGCCACTGGATCTCCAGGTGGTCCCCGGTCACCTCCGCATCGAAGGCGTGTGTCTGGAAATGCGGGGCGATGAACGTGTCGTAATAGTCCATGCCGGGCGTCCAGAACGCCCTGTAGAAGCGCCAGTAGCCGCCACCCTTGCTGAAGAAGGCGACGGGGGTTTCATCGGATTTGTAAACCTCCTTGCCGTTGAGATTCAGGGCCGAGTCAAAATAGAGTCGCTGGACGGTGCTGCCCACCTGCGAATCGCCGGTGATGAACCAGAGGCGGTATTTTCCCTGGGGCAGGTCCACGCGCAGGCGCGCATCCCGCGCGGAGATGAAGTCGCGCGTCAGGGCCTCGGGGCGCGTCGTGTCCATGGCGCTGATCGCGGCCAGGCGCGTGAAGCCATACCCTTTGGCGGCATCGTATTTGTCTTCAGGCGTCAGGGCAGTATAGCCGGGCCAGACCTGGGACTTGGCCGGGCCCAGATCGAACCGGCGGATCTGCGGCGACTGGGCGACCGTCTCGATTTCCTTTCCGGTGGCGGTGCGCAGCGAGGTGACTTCCGCCAGGGCGGCCGGAGCGATGCGCAGGTCATCCACGGCCACGGCATCAGGAACGGTGTTGCCGTTGTAGAGGGCGAAACGGGTAAACTGCCCGCCGGCGGGAATGGCCAGGGTGGTTTCAAAGGTCTGCCAGCCGTCGGTGTCGGTCTTGGCGCGGGCCGCACCCACGCGCGGCGGCGTCAATGGCTTCTGGTGGGCGTCCAGAAAGTAGATGTAGCTGTAGAAATCCAGGTTGTAGCGCGAATGGGGCTTGCCCGCCTTGACACGATAGCGGAAGGAAAAGACATAGCTCTTGCCCGGCTGCACGGCCGTCAGAGGCGACCAGAAGGTGCCTCTGCCTTCGGCATCGGCGTTGAAGGAGAGGAATCGGTTTCCATCTTCCTCGGCGATGCGGAACTCCGTGGGAAAGCCGCGGGCGCTGAATCCTTCGGGGACGCCTTTGGCATTCACTTGGCTGAAATCGCCGTTGTAAATCAGATTGGTCCGGCTCTGCTCCAGGGCGGGGGAAGCCTTCCCGCCCACCTCCACCTGGAAGGGCTGGGTGGTTCCGACCGCCTGGCCCTTGCCGGCCGCCGGCACCTGCCACAGGATGCGATAAGCGCCGTTGTCGGCATCGATCCGCGCCGGCAGCGCCGGCGCGCCTGGCGCATCGGCCGGGCGAACGCTGACAGTTTTGAATTCAACGGTCGCTGGGGCGGCCGACCCGCCCAGCGCGGCCGGATCGATCCAGGCGCCGGCGACGCTGGGGTATTGCTGTACCGGGGCCTCCACCGTCGTGGTCAGCCGTGGCTGTGCGGTAGCGGCTGTCGAAAAACTCATCGTCGCCAGCAACGCAACCTTACCTAGTTTGATTCTCATCAGGTTCTCTTTTGAAAAAATGGACGTGCCTCCGTCCAATTGAAGGGTCCGCATACCTAAATATCTCGTTTGAGGCGATCTATCGTGCCCGCGCCAGATAGTCCCAGAACACATTGTAGGGGTCCGTCGACAGCTTCTTGATATTGTTCAGCCAGGCCACATGTCCATCCAGATAGGCGACGTTGATGCCGCCGGGATTGGAGCCGGTTCCGCTGCCGCCGTGGCGGATCGCCGCCGTCAGATATCCTGCATAATACGTGTCGTTGGGATCCCCGACGACCGCTGGCCACTGGGCGTTGAATGGATAAGTGAGCGGGTTGGTCCGCGAGCCCGATTCCATCAGCAGCATCGTCTCCGTGGGCCGATGGTGCGCCGTGATATTCAAAGGCGTTTCATACTGTGAGATCGCCTTGTTATAGGCGTATCCATAATACCAGTACGTGGCGGTCCGATCGTTTCCCTGGGCGGGGCACATATAGATCGACTGCTTTCCGGGTTTGACATCCGGCGCACGATAGCCGATGTATTGCTTGTCCGGCATCAGGCTCAGCGCCCTGACCCCCGCCCCCGAAAGTCGCCCGTCCTGGAATCCATAGGAGGCATTGATCGTGGCCGACAACGTCGGCGACGCCGCACTATAATCCCAGGCCGCCGGCAGCCGCCCGCGATTATTCTGGGCATACATGATGAAGTACGTGCTCAACTGCCGTAGATTGGAGGCGCAACTGACTTTCAGCGCCGCCTGGCGCGCCTTGTTCAACGCCGGCAATAGCATTGCGATCAGAATCCCAATGATCCCGATGACGACCAGCAGTTCGACCAGCGTGAAGGCTTTGGCGCGTTTCATGGATTCACTCCTGAAGAGGTTTTCGTGAATTCCCGGCAGGGGCCGCAGGAGGCCCGCTCCACCTGGTGGCCGTAGACCAGCACATGCTGAAAGGCCCGATTGGGTTGCTCAATATGTTGCAGCAGCAGGTCGGCGGCGATCCGCCCGACCTGGTCCATGGGAAAGTGGAAGGAGGTGAGGGGCGGGTTGGCGTCCGCCCCGCTCTGCTCATCGTTGACGCCCGCGACGCTGAATTGGCGCGGCACCTCCACCCCCGCCTGCGCCAGGAAAAACAGGAGGCTTCGAGCGTAGGTGTTCGAAGCGATCAGGGCCGTCGGGCGCGACTCATCCGCCAGCAGTTGGCGGGTGTAGTCGGCCATGGTCCGCTCGTGGGTGGCGGTGCTGATCGGACGCGGCACGAAAAGTTGCGGGCAGGGCAGCGGCAGGTCCTTGTCCTGGAAATAGGCTTCGTAGGTTCTCGCGGCATGGAGATCGGAATGGCTGCGAACGGCCGGCTGGAACATGGCGATGCGGCGGTGGCCCAGACGCCAGAGATAATCGAGCTGGCTCTGGATGGCCTGGCTGTAGTTGGCGGTGACGGCGCTGACCCGCAGATCGGGACGGATGCGCGAAATCAGGACCACCGGCAGGCGGGCCACAAGGGCTTCCAGCAGCGGTCCGGGAAGATCCCCTTCCACCAGCAGCCCTTCCACCCGACCGTCGACAACGGCCGGCGGGAGCATCAATTGATTGGGAGGCAGGGCCGACCAGAGAACATGGCGACCGGCCTCGCGGAGCCGGTCATGCAACCCGGCGGCCGCCCGGCTGGCGAAGCCCTCCTCATCGTGATACCGGTCGTAGACATCGGGGTTGGTCAGATAGCCGATGATCCCGGTCTGGGGGCGCCGGCCCGAGCGGGCCGAGGCACGGCGGTTCACGGGATCGGGCTGATAGCCCAGCTCCTTGACTGCCTCAAGGACCCGGCGGCGCGTCTGATCGGTGGGGATGGGGCTGTTGTTCAGCACACGCGAAACGGTGGTGGGGGAGACGCCGGCGCGTCGGGAGACGCTGCGGATATTCGGGGGGCGATTCTGTTGGCCTATTCTATCCATGGCAAGCCCGGCAAAGAGGAAAGGGAGGCCATCAATGGACTGTTTCGTAAATGAAATGGTGTTTTTCTGTTTACAACACCGATCTGTAGATATAGCACTTGAGGCGACGGAACGCAAGGAAAAAAGATCGACCCGGCAATCGCCCCCGGTTTTGCCCATTGGCAGCGGTCGCATCAGAGTGTACGTTGCCGCAGGCTCGGTAAGCGCCGGTCAGTGGGCGCGGCGTCGCGGGGACGGGTGGAATTTGCATCCTTTGTCGGCGCCATGCTATATGAAGGGTAAAATCCCGTCGCCGGGATGCGGATCGTCTTGAGAGGCGGCCGTACTAATCGGGAAGGAGCGGCACAGCGCCATTCAAGGGCGACTGGGGGCCGGATGATGGGCATGGTCAAAGCAATTCTTTTTGATCTTGGCGAAACCCTGTTCGAATTGGCTCCGGTCAACAAGACGGACATGTTCCGCGCCGGGGCGCGCCGCACCTATGAGTATCTGCGCGTGCGCGGCCATGCGCTGCCCCCCTTCTCGCGCTATTTCCGCTCGGCGTTCGCCACGGTGCTGTGGAACTACTTCTGGGAAAAGCTGCGGGGGCGGGAATTCCGCTCGCTGCCGGCCATCGAGCGGCGATGCTGGCGGATGAATATCCACCCGGACAAGGCGATGCTGGATGAACTGGGATGGGAGGCATACGCGCCCCAGGTGGGTTACACCGTCATTGAGGAGGACCTGCTTTCGACCCTGGAGTTGTTCCAGCGGCGGGGGTTGAAGCTGGGGATCGTCTCCAACACCTTCGTGCCGGGGGCGGCGCTGGACCGGCATCTGCGCATGGTGGGGCTGCTCCCCTACTTTCCGGTGCGGATTTATTCCGGGGAGATCGGCCATCGCAAGCCGGGCCTGCGGATTTTTCAGGCCGCCCTGGAACAGATCGAAACGCCGGCCCATGAAACGGTCTTCGTGGGGGACCGCATCGAAACCGACATGATCGGCGCGCGACGGGCGGGGATGATTACGGTTCTCAAGCGGCACGGGGGGCTCAGCCGCCCTCACCGGGCGGTGGATCACGTCATCGAGCGCATCGGAGAGCTGCGGGATGTGCTGCCTCAACTGCGGACCGATCCGCCGCCGCTCGCTTCGCTGGAGGAGCCGGAACTGCAGCGCGCCTGACCATGAGGGAGCCCGGATGACACCAGCGCTGCGTTCCCCTCTTCCCCGCCATTCCATTGCCTTGCTCTTCATTCTGCTGCTCGCGTTCGCCCTGCGGCTGGGGTGGGGTTTGCGCCAGCCGGGCGCTGATCAACTGGGGGCCCTGCCCGATCAGGTGGAATATGTTCAACTGGCGCGGAACCTCCTGGATCGTCATGCCCTGTTTTTTTATGACGAGCGGCCGAACATTCAGGAACAGCTATGGGCCTACCGCACGCCGGGTTATCCCCTGTTTCTGGCCGCCTGCGGAGCCAATGTCCGGCTGGCCCGGGGAGCGCAGGCGCTGATTGACACACTGACCGCGCTGGCGGCCTACCTGCTGGCCCGGCGCTGGCTGGGCCGAAGGGCGGGTTTGGCGGCGGCGACCCTGGTCGCGATCAATCCCTACCTGATCTACTTTTCCGGGTTGATTCTCTCCGAAACGCTCTATACGGGGATGCTCGCCTGGGGCATGGTGCTGCTGGCGCGACGAGATGGGAAATTGGACGGGTCCCAATCGGGCGTGATCGCAGGTCCTTCCTATTCCCATGCCAAAGTGTCTCCGAGCCTGCTGCTGGGCTTGCTGATTCTGGCGCTGGCCGTGCTGGTGCGACCCTCGGGGTTATTTTTGCCGATGTGGATGGGGGCGGGAGCGATGCTGCTGAACTGGGCGGGACCGGAGGCGTACCAATGGTCCGGGGCGGGAAATGCGCCATTGGGGCGCGGCCTCGGGCCCGCGGTGCTGTCGATGGTCGGCGGCGCGGCGGTCGGGGCTCTGCTGACGGGGCTGGTTCTGTGGCCATGGGCGGCACGAAACCATCGGGTGCTGGGCCAGTGGATCTGGACGACCACCAACGGCGGTATCACCCTGTATGATGGATTCAACCCCCATGCCACCGGCGCCAGTGACCAGACCTTCCTGCGGCAGATGCCCCAGGTGCGGTATCCCCGGATGAGGGAAGTGGAGCGGTCGGCCTATTTCAGTGCGCTGGCCAGGCGATGGGCGTTGGAACATCCAGCGCGGTCGCTTCAACTGGCGGCGGTGAAGATCGCGCGAACCTGGAGCCCGATCCCCCTGAGCCGGGAATATGGCGGGCGATGGGTTTATGTGCTGGCCGGGGCGCTGTTTGCCGTGCCGCTGGATATTCTGATCCTGCTGGGATTGATTGGGCGGCGGCTGACCTGGCGACAGAAGCTCTTTTTGGTGCTGCCGGCTCTATATTTTACACTGGTGCATGGTCTGTCGGTCGGCTCCCTGCGTTATCGAATGCCGATGGCCGGGCCCATGGCCGTTTTGGCCGGCTGTGGTCTGGCCATGCTGCTCTGGAGAGAGAGGAATCCGGGAAACACGGACGCCGGCGGGGGGCATTGAGTCTAACCTTCCCCCTCTCTTGCTGTCTGATTCGGCTGTTCAGTTATGCCTTCGCATCGCAACCACTCCCGCGGCCCGTACTTGCCCTCCTGGCATGGAGGGCACCCGGCGCGCCGGCGCGTGGGGCGATGGCGACAGTGGTTCATGTTCCTGCTGCTGCTGGTGCTGCTGGGGATCATTTTTGGGTACGGATACCTGACCAACCCGGCACGCATCCGCGCCATGGCGCAGGCCTATCTTTCGCACGCACTGGGCGGCCCCGTGGAGGTCGGCAATGCCACGCTCTCCATTTTCCAGGGCTTGAGGCTGGACAACGTGAAGGTCAAGGTGGATCAGAGCGGCCGACCCGATTCGGTCCTTCTGACCGCCCAGACCTTTCTGGTGCGATACGATCTGAAAGAGATGCTCGGCGGCAATCTGGAGGCCAGGCAGATCGTCGCCATCAATCCCCGTCTCTATCTGAGCGAGGACCTGGACACCGGCCAGCGCAACTACCAGCGGCTGATGCGCCGCACCGGCGCCACCTCGCGCCCGCGCGATGAACAGGGGCACCCGATCGTCCTGCCGGAAGTCCTCCTGCGCAACGCCGAGGTGGAATACAGCGAGATTTCCAACGGCGAGCATCGTTCGCTGGGCCATATGCGCATCGACGGACAAATCGAGCCGGCAGGCGGAGCCGACCAGTACCATTTCGCGTTTCAAAGTCGCGACGCGGCCGAGGGGATCGGTCCGATCGCCTCCGGCACCATCTCCACGGCCACCGGCGCCGTCGAGGCGAAGCTGACCAATTTTCAGTTCAACCAGACTCTGTTGAACATCCTGCCGTCGGTGGTCCGTCAATGGGCGGAGGATCACCAGCTCAGCGGCGGCATCGACGTGCCGATGGTGCGCTATGTGCCGGCTCATAACGGAACGCCCGCGCAGTTCCGGGTCGAAGCGGCATTGAAGGGCGTGAGCCTGTCCATCCATCCGCGCGAGTGGATGGGGCGCGAAGAGATCGCCCGCCGGGCGATGCTGCAGCGCACGCAGAACTACCTGCGCGCCGCGGGGGGGAATGTGGCGGGCGCGGCGGATGTGCAGACGCAGGTGCTGGAGGTCACGCCGTTGTCGCTGGACCATGTCACCGGCACGTTCATCTTCACGCCGGCCGGAATCGACATCCATGGCCTCACCGGTCGGCTGGCTTCCAACGCCCTGCAGATCGAGGGGCACATCGACGGCTATTCGCCCGATGCCCCGATGACCATCCGCATGAGTTCCCTGGAAGGGCGCAATCTCTACCTTCCCCCCGCCCCCGACTACATCAAAGCCCTGCCGGGAGACCTGCGCGAGCTGTACGAGCACCTGCGCCCCCAGGGCACCTGCCGATTCTGGACCGAGGCGGTCCGCCCTGAGCCGGGCGCCGCAATCCGTGTGCGGGGACAGGTGGACATCCTGGAGGGACAGTTTGTCTTCGATCTGTTTCCCTATCCGCTGCGCCGGGCGGCCGGAACGATCACATTCGGACCGGACCCCAGGACGGGCGCCGACCGGTGCGACATCGTGAATCTGCAGGGCTTGGGCGTGGCCGGCGGTCCCAATGAAAACACCTCCGTGGTCATCAACGCCTCAATCGTGCCGCTGGGAGGGCACGCCGAGGTGAACGTCACCGTCCAGGCCGACCGCGTTGTTTCCGAACCGATGCTGATCGAGGCGATGCCCCCGGAGGTGCGCCAGACGCTCCGCCTCTTCGGACAGCCCGAGGCCGGCCGGCCCTACCCCTCCTTCAGCGGCGGCTTCGTCTGTCATGTGCACCGGCCGCCGGGCGCGCATCAGAAATGGCTGACCACCGTGGACCTCCAGATCGCCGATTCGCAGGGGGCATTTTCCCTCTTCCCCTACCCGCTGGAGCACATGCGCGGCAAGCTCCACATCGGCGATCATTTTGTGGACATCCAGCGGATGACGATGCTCAAGGGCAACACCTCCCTGACGGTGGACGGGCGTGTCTCGTTTGCGAAGGAAGAGCCCCTCAAGCCGGACCTGACCATCACCGCGCGGAACGTACCGCTGGACAAGGCCTTCATCGACGCCATTCCGGGCGACCGACGGCAATGGGTGCGCAATGCGGGACTCGGGGGCACGCTCGATATTGACGGCCGGGTCTTTCGCCCCGACGACGAAGCGCCCATCCGCTACGAGCTGGATATCGCGGTGCACGATGGCAGCATCTGGCCGGCCGGCGCAACCTTCGCGCTGGCCAAGGTCGATGCCAAACTCCATCTGACCCCCGATGCGCTGATCCTGAAGGAATTCCAGGGCCGGCGCGGCGATGCGCAAATCACCGGCAGCGGCGCGCTGATGGACATGGACCAGCATCCGCGCCTGAAGCTCAGCGCCCAGGCCAGGGACCTGGCCATGGAACCGGCCCTGTATCAACTCCTGCCCGCCGGCGGCAAGCAGGCCTGGGATGAGGTGCGCCCCTCCGGAACGCTCAACGCCGCCTTCACTTGCGATCTGGATCTGAACAAAGGCGCTTCCACGACACAGCCGGCCGAGGCGCCTCCCTCAACCCAGGGGGCAACCAGGCCCGCGCTGGCATCCCGCGCCCCCACGACGCAAGGGACCCGGCACTCCACGTATAGCCTGACGCTCCAACCGGTGAAGCTCTCCCTGACGCCCCAGGTGATGCCCTATCGCCTTGATGATGTCACCGGGGCGATCCGGATCAGCGACCAGGGTGTGATCCTGGACAATATGACCGCCCGGCATGGCGCGGCGAAACTCACCCTGTCGGGCACCGGTTCGCCCGGCTCCTCGGATGAAGCGGGCCGCCAGGGCGTCTGGGATTTGAAACTGACGCTGGCCGATGCGCTGGTTGATTCGGAATTCAAAACCGCTCTGCCACCAGCGCTGCGCGACCTGTTCGAGGCGCTGCAGCTTCAGGGGACGATCTCCACACAGTTCGATCGGCTCGTCTATCGCGCCGGCAAGGAACCGGATGTCGATTTCGCCGGGCGCGTATGGCTCAAGGATGCGTCTTTGGAGACGGGGGTGGACCTGCGCCAGGTCAACGGCCGTCTCGACCTCAAGGGGAATGTGCGGCAGGGCAAATTGAATGAGCTGCAGGGCACCATGAACATCCCCACCCTGAACCTCTCGGGACGCCCGGCCACCAACCTGCGCGGACAGTTGACCAAACTCTCCGGTCAGGAAGCCATGAGCATCTCCCACCTTCAGGGAGGCATCGCGGGGGGCGAGATGGCCGGGCAGGTGGATTTGAGCTTCCCGGATCAGGGCCCCTCCCGGTACACGCTGGGGCTGGTCCTGCGCAATGCCGATGTGCAGCAGCTGGCCGGGGACGGCGAACATGACATCCGCGGCCAACTCAGCGCCAGTCTTTCGCTGGAAGGTGACTGGTCCGACCCCGCCAGCCGCCGGGGGCGCGGTGATGTAACGGCCTCGGGCAAGCAGATGTACCGCATCCCCCTGCTGCTGGGACTGATGCAGATCACCAACCTGTCGCTGCCGATCAGCCAACCCTTCAACCAGGCCTCCGCCCGCTACAGCGTCGAAGGCAACCACGTCACCTTTGAGCAGATCGAATTGCGGTCCGACACGCTGGCGATGCAGGGCAGCGGCCAACTCGACTTTGGCACCAAAAAGGTCCACCTCGGCTTCGTCGTCGACAACCCCAACGGACTGAAAGTCCCATTTTTCAGCGACCTGTTTAACGGTTTCAAGCAGGAGTTGCTGCAGATTCACGTCAACGGTTCCATCACCCAGGCGGCCGGAACGCGCGTGGCGGCTGGGACCTACCAGACCACCGTCGACAAAGTTTACCGGGGCGGGAACGACTGATCCGTCAAACGGTGATTCAGACCCGTCGCCCCCCTACTCCGTCCAGACCGCCACGCCCCCCGGCTCGACGAGCCTGGATCCCACGTGAAATTTTGCCCCCTCTGGGGCCGGTGCGGTGAACCCTGTTTCCTGATAATTAAGCAGAATCCGGTAAGGCCCGCGCGACATGAGCCGGATGCGCGGCGGCAGCGGCGTGATCGGCAGCCGCGCCTGGCGGGCCAGCCGCTCGGCCAGCGCATCAATGAACGGCGCTTCGGCATAGGTCCCGCAATATGTGACGCACCCGGCGTGATATTTGTTCTGCGTCACCGCCGCCGCCCCGGCGTAGAACTGGTCGGCGTAACGCGCCAGGATGTGCGTCCCCTCACGCGGCCGCACCATGTCGCCCCAGACGCCCCAGGTGTAATCCGTGCTGTCCCCCTCAAAGCGGAGCCTGCCGAAGCTCGCCTCCGGCAGCCCGTCATACGCCTCGATGTCAGCGCCGATCATGGGCAGAATCGGCGCGGCGACCGGCCCCTCAAATGCCTGCCCGGTGCGATCCATCAGCGCGGTCCGGCAGGTCAGCACAAGATGACCGCCGTTGCGCGCATAGGCATCCATCTGCAGAAGCAGATCGTCGTCCACCATCTGCATCCCCGGCGCGACGATGAGCGGCAGGTCCTCCAGCCATTTGCGCCCCGGATGCAGAATCCGGATCGACAACCCCAGGCGTGAAAAGGCCCCATGCCAGCGCTCATACCATTTCCACTGGTCCCAGCGTTTGGCCTGCGGCAGAATTTTCTGCCACCAGTTCTGCTCGAAATCGAAGATCAGCCCGATTGTTGCGGACGTCGCTCTGGTTTCCGAGACCGGCGCGGGCGCGGGAAGCCGTCTCACCTCCTCGGCGGCCTGCTGAAATTCCCGCCCGCCCTGGGAAAGACTCACACCGTCATGCTCCACCAGCGCCTGGTGGAACAGCTCCACCCCGAAGCGCGGCTGGCGGAATCGGTAGGTGGTGACGAATTCAGCCCCATGGGCGAACGCCGTCCAGATCCACAGCCGCACCGCGCCGGGAAAGAGCCGGACCGGAAAGCCCGACCAGTTCACCTGTCCCGGCTGCAGTTCCATCTGCGCCCATCGCCCGGTATAGCTGGCCATGACAGCATGCATGAATCCCATCTGCGACGGGTCGGCCAGGCGATATTCCTGCGTGGTGGTGTCGGCATCCCATCCGCTGACCGGGTAGGCATCCCAGGAATAGAGCGACAGGTCCTCCACCATGTCCATTGGATTGCAGTCGATTCCCGCGTTGGCGGGCATGAAATTCGTGGAGAGGAAGACCGGCCGCCGGCCGGGGTCAGGCGCCGGCAGGTGCGGGCGAAGGATCTCGGCCTGCAGGGCGTTGAACTGCGCGAACGACCAGGACCAGAATCGGCAGGCGTCGAGGATCGGGTGCGGATTGCCGTACTGCGCTTCGCGGTTGCCGGGCAGGCGAATCTGCTCGAAATTGTCGTAATATTGATTCCAGAACTGGCAGCCCCATGCCCCGTTGAGCGCGTCGATCGTGCCATACCGTTCGCGAAGCCAGTCCCTGAAGGCGGCGTGGGCGTGGGGGTTCTGATCAAAAAAACCGCTGGAGTATTCATTATCAATCTGCCAGCCAATGATGGCCGGGTCGCCGCCAAACCGTCCGGCCATCGCCGTGACGATCCGCCGCGTTGCCTCTTGCATCGCCGGCGAGGTGGGGGAGTAGTGCCGTCGCCCTCCCAGGCGCACGCGTCGCCCATTCTCGTCGATCGGGGCAATGTCCGGGTGCTGGTGCATCAGCCACATCGGCGGAGCGGCCGTGGGCGTGCAGAGGATGACCGCCAGGTCACGCTGTTTGGCCAGGTCCACACAATGGGCCAGCCAGTCGAAATGGAATTCCCCCGGCCGCGGCTCCAGGTCGTGCCAGGCGAATTCGGCCATGTGGACGATCCGCATCCCCATCGCGGCGATGCGGTCGAAATCCCGCTCCCACTGGGAACGCGGCCACTGCTCGGGGTAATAGTAGACGCCGATTTGCATGTTCATCCCTGAACCGGAGTTTGCCATGGGTCCATTCCCTTCGGGCCGGCGCTCCATCCGCCCTGGGGATGGCGCTGGGCCGCTGCCTCAGGCCTTCTTGTGATAGTTGTAGAACATCTTGATGTTGCGCGCGTAATAGCCGCCGCCCTGCGAGCGGACGGCGTTGAGGATGACGCCCAGATGCTCCGCCTTCACCTGCCTCAGCGCATCGCGCAGGCGCTGCAGCACGCCCCGGCTGTTGGCGCGGGCGCGGACCACGGTGATCACACCGTCTACCCGCGGCGCCAGCGCCAGTGCCTCGCTGGTGAACAGGATCGCGCCGCTGTCAAAGATGATGTGGTCAAAATCCTCCATCGCCCGCTCGAGGAAGTCGGTCAGCAACTGGCTCTCGAGCTGCTCGGTGGCATTGACCGGCCGCTTCCCGCAGGGAAGCACCGACAGATTGGGCACGTGCGTGGCCCGGACCACCGACTCAAACCGGTTCACATCCGCCAGCGCATCCGAGAACCCCTGATCGTTGCCCAGTCCGAACACTTCATGCAGCCCCGGGCGACGGAAATCGGCGTCGATCAGCAGAATCTTTCGGCCGTTGAGCGCCAAGCCCGCCGCCAGGTTGCACGAGACGGTGCTCTTGCCGTCATCCGGCGAGGCGCTGGTGATCAGCATGCTTCGCGTGGTGTCCAGCGAGGCGGCGTGCTGCAGCCGCGTGCGGATCTGCCGGAACTGCTCGGCCAGCATGGAATGAGGCGCCTCGGCGATAACCAGGGACAGCTTCACACCGGCCGCCTGCGGATCGTCCGCCTCGTCCGGAATCATGCCCAGAAGCGTCAACTGCCCGACCCGCGCCACATCCCGCGGCGAGCGGATCGACGTATCCATCAGCTCCCGCAGGAATGCAATCCCCAGGCTCAGTCCCAGCCCCAGCGCCAGCGCCAGCGAAAGGGTCACCGGCAGCTTCGGAAAGCTCATGCGGTCGGGCAGGTCCGGGCGGGCCTGCCAGTCGGCCGTCGCCATAGGGCGTTCGGTGGTATTTTGAATGGCGTCCAACTGGTCATCCACCTGTTTGAGCAGTTCCCGCATCCCCTTCTGCTCCTGAATCAGCGCCTGATAGGCCGCCATCTGATTGCTGATCTCCCCCATCTCCTGTTTGATCGCTTCCACCTTGGCGCTGACCGCCTTGAGTTTCTCCTGCGCACTTGCCGTCTGGGCGCGCAGCGTCTCGACCAGTTGCGCGCTGTTGGAGGCGGCCAGCTCCGCCTGCCGGTCGTTTATTTTCTGCTGAAAATAAGCCTTCTGCCGCCGAAGACTCTGCAGCCCTTTGTAATCCGGCCCGTAATCGGCCAGCATTTCCTGCAAACGCAAATCCAGCCCCACCAGCGTCTGGTGGTAATTGAGCATCTCCGGGTCACGGTCGATCACCGCCTGCACCGCCGGCGGCAGTTCGTTCTGCCGCACCTGCCGGCTGGCGGTTTCGAACATCCGCTGTGCGTCGGCCGCCTGCATTCGCAGCTCCATCTCCTGACGCACCAGCTCGCCCAGTTCGATCTCCTTGGTGCTCAGCCGCCCGGGCACCCCGGCGCCGTTGAGGTTCAACTCAATCGCCTTGCGGCGGATTTCCGAGGTTTTGTCCTCCAAGGCGATCTTGTATTGGTTATGCAGGCTGTTGAGCTGGCGCGTTCGGTCCAGCGTCTGGTTCCGCAGGTTCTCCTGCTGGTCGCGCCGATACTGATCAACCACCTCCTCGAGAATGACCTTGGCATCCTCCGGCTTGGGCGCGGACATGGTGACCTGAATCAGCTTCGTTTCCGGCACCGCCGACACGTGGAAATGCTCAACCAGGTCCCGCCGGGCGTCGGCGGGCGAGTCAAATTGCTTGAACCAGGCCGTCTTCCGCAGCGGCTCGCTGTTCTGCAACGCCCGGCTGTAAAGGGAAGGCTGGAGCAGCAGCTGCACCTGCGTCTGCTGGTCCGTCTCAAGCGAACGCGTGTTGGGAAACTGCTGCGCGGCGGCGTCCGGCAGCAGTTGAATCGCCTGCGGCGGCAGCAGTTGCAGCAGCGCCCGCGCGGTGTAGCGCGGATGGTAGCGCGCCAGGTACCAGTTCACGCCATACCCCGCCCCCCCCGCCACCACCACCATCAGGAGGATCATCCACAGGTTCGAGCGGATCACGCGCCAGGCGTCAGCGCCGCTCATCCCGCCGGGCCCCTGCGGCGGTGGCATCATTCCGCCGGGGGGGGCGGGCATGATCTGGCCGCGGCCGTTGGCGCCGGGTAGACGCGGCGGCATGGTCTGGGGAAGCGTCGTCATTGAGGGCTCCTGATGCACAAAATACAAAACTGGGCAGTGGAGACAGAATACCCAACTCCCCAAGCCGACGAAACGGGCGGGCGTGCGGGTTCTGACCTTTCATCGGTTGCTCCGGGCGGATTCCGTCACCCGCCCGCCGAACTCATCGAACCTCCGCCTTGGAACGCATTTCTCCGATCCGCTGGACCGCCTGCTCGATCTGCTGCCGCAGCGCCGGGTCAACCGCCTGCTTGCTCTTCTGCGCCCGCGTCAGGGCGGCGGCCGCCTGGTCCAGCTGCTTCCGCGCCTCGGCCAAGTTTCCATTTTTCATATATGCCTCGGCCAGATGGTACCGTGCTTCGGGAAACGGATGGCGTTCCACCACCTGTCCCAGAATGCGGATGCCCTGCGGCAGGTCCGCTTCACCGCATAGCGCCAGGACCCAGCCGTGCGTGTCGGCCACCATCGGATCCCACCGCCCGGCCTCCTTCACCAGGTCATAGGCCTGCTGGCTGTAAATCTTTGCCTCTTGGGGTTGCGGCGGCTTCTCCATCCCCACCAGCAGACACGCCAGATTGTTCAGCGCCGCCACATCCTTCGGCGACACCTTCAATAACTTGAGATACGCGGACTTGGCCCGGCCATAGTCGGCCGGCGTCTCGCTCATGTACAGGTTTCCCGCCAGGCGCAGCGCCGCCACGCGATCGGCCGGTTTTAACGCCTCCAGTTGCCCCAGCACCCCGTCGATTATCGCGCGGGCCTGGTCAAATTGGCGGCCGCGCTGCAGCAAATAAGCCACATCGATCTGCCATCGCGGATTGGATTCCGCCCGCTTCCGGGCCAGTTCCAACGCCTCGGTCTGGCCCAAATGATCCGCCAGCGACGCGATGATCCGCTGCCTCACCGCCTGAACCCGATCAGCCGCCACGCTGGCCAGCGCCGCCTTATAATCCTTCAAGGCTCCGGAACGGTCCTTCCGGCCGGCCAGCGCCTCGGCCCGCATCACCCGCAGCCACCAGGTCTCATGCTTGAGAAGCAGCTTCCCCGCCTCCTGAACCACCCGTTCATCCTCCCCCGCCGACAGCAGGATGCTCAGTTGCGTCCGGGCGACTGACAGGTCCTGGGGCGCGTACCGGCGGGCCTCGTCAATCGCCGCCACCGCCTCCGCCGTCCGCCCCTCCTTCACCCGCACCATGGCTTCCTGCTGAAGCAGCTCCGGATCGTCGCGCAGCCGCGGAAGCTGGCGCGCCTCGGCGATCACTCGATCCGCCTCCGACCATCGCGGCGGATCGGCCGAGGCGTACAGGTCGATCAGCTTCAGCCGCGCCGCCTTCGACTCCGGCGCGATCTGCAGCGCCTTCTCCAGTTCACTGGCCGCCCGTTCCTCATCCCGGTTCACTCGCAACGCCTCGGCCAGCACCAGACGCACATCGACATTCTTCGGCATGGCGTTCCGCGCTGCCGTCAGATCCGCCACCGCTCCGGCCGGATCGGGCGGATCTTGTGCCAGTTTCAATCGCCCCCTGTAATAAAGTGCTGCCGCGTCCCCTGGATGGTCGGCCAGTACCCGGTCAAATTGCTGCAGCGCCTCCCCCTGCCGATGGCTGTTCATGTAGACATACCCCAGCAACGACCGCCAGGACGCCGAGTGCGGGTCCTTGGCCAGCTGCGCTTCGATCAGGGTTCGCGCCTCGGCCAGCCGTCCCCCGCTCACCTGCAACTCCACGCGCAATTTCCGGACATTTTCCTCTTTGCTGTCGGCCGGCAGCAGCGCCAGCGCCTCATCCAGCTTCCCCCGCTGCGCCAGGAACTGCGCCAGACGCGCCGTCACGTCAAAGTCCCCCTTCGCCTTCTCGTGGGCCATCCGCAACATCTGCTCGGCCGATTCTGGCTTCCCCTCCTTCTGGTACAGTTCCGCCAGCATGATCTGAGGCTGAGGCTTGTCCTTCCACGCCGGCCGCTCCGCCAGCTCCTTGAGCACCGCCTCGGCCGCTCCGGTCTGATGGATGGCCATGTCGAGTTCTGCCAGCTGAGCATAAAACAGGCTTTCATCGGGCCATTGATGCTTGGCTGCTTCAAACACCTGCCGCGCCTTCTCCACGTATGCCTTGCCGGCGGCCGGGTCCTTCGCCCCCTTCACCTCCGCGACGCGCAGATACGCCATTCCCAGTGCCGTCCGGGCCGCCTTATCGTCCGGGCGCTCCTTCACCGCCTCCTCACGGTCCGGCAGCGCGGCGGTCGGGTCCCCATAGGTCAAATCCCACCGCGTCAACTGTTCCTTCAACACGGGATTGTTGGGAAATCGCGCCAACGCATTGACGATGACATCCCGCGCCGCCTTCGGTCGATTCGTGGCCAGATAGCATTGGATCAGCCCCTCCACGGCTTTGCGGTTGTCGCTCTGCCGCTGCAGGGCCGCCAGATACTTGCCCGCCGCTTCCTCGAATTGCCCCTGCGCCGCCAGCGCCTGGCCCAGCGCCAGCCAGTTTTGCGAAAATTCGGGCATCTGGTCGGTCAGTTCTTTGGCGATCTCCGCCGCCGCCTTGTAATCCCGCCGGGCCATCTCCAGGCGGAATCGATAAAGTCGCCCCTCGGCCTGGTCCTGGTTCATCTCCCCCAGGTTCCGGGCGTACTGCTCCGCCTCATCCCACCGCTGCTGAGCCAGCGCCAGCTCAAACTGCCCCGCCAGCACACGCGGCGAATCCGGATCAATCGCCGCGGCCGCCTTCAGTTCCGCCGCCGCCCCCTTCTGATCACCAGACCGCATCGCCAGCTCCGCCAGGTTCAAATGGCGCGCCAACGGATCGGGCTCCGATTCGATGATCTGCCGGGCCGACTCGCCCGCCAGTGCCTTCCCCAGCGACTCCAACAGCCGATTCCCCGGATCGGCCTTCAGTGCTGTCTCCACCAGCGCCGCCGCCTTGTCCTTCTGATTCCGCGACAAATACAGCCGGCTGAGCAGGCTCACCGCCTCCGTGTTGCCCGGTTCATGCCCCACCGCCGCCTCCAACAGCCGGGTTGCCTCCTCCGGCCGCCCCAGTTGCAGCGCCACTTTCCCCTTGTCAATACACTCGCTGCCGCTCTTTTCCGGCAGCGAACCATAGAGCTTCTGAATCCGGGCCCCATCCTTTTTCGGATCCAGTGAAGCCAGCTCCAGGATTACCAATTCCGGCGATTCCCCCATCTCTTTCTTCAACCGCGCCAACAGCGGCGCCGCCCCGGCCACGTCGCGCTCCTTGAGCAACTGCTTTGCCAGCAACAGCCGGGCTTCATTCATGTCCGGGAATCTCTCAATCACCTGCCGCAGCAGCTTTTTCGCCTCCCCCCCCTGATTGACTTTCAGATAGGCCCGGGCCAGCAGGAACTTCACCTGGTAATCCTGCTTCCCATCATGCGAAAGCAACTGCCGCACCTTCTCCAGCGTTTGGATCGCCTTCACCTCTTCGCCCCGCGCCAGCTCCAGCCGCCCGCGCAGCTTCAGCACATCCGGCACGTCTCCCAGCTGTCTCGCCAGCGCCGCGTATTCGCCGTTAATCCGCTCCAGAATCGCCTTTTTCCCCGCCGCATCCTCCGTATCGGCATAGGCGTCGATCCGCAGGCTCACCAGCTCCATTCGGCTCACCAGCTCATACCGCCGCGCCTCCATCGCCTCCTTGCGCGAAGTCGCCTCGTGCTCGGGGGCGGCCTTGCTCAGTAGCGCGATTGCCTCCGAGCGTGTCTTTGAGCTGCTTCCCAGCAACTGCGCCAGCGCCATCCGCGCCGCCGGATCACCCGGCCGCTTGGCAAGCGCCTCGCGAAGCACCGCCTCCGCTTTGGCCCGCTCCCCCTGCCTCAGCAATGCGCCGGCCGCCGCCTGCTGGATCGGCACATACAGCTCATCCGCCGGCTTCACCATCCCGCGCGCGGTCTCAATCTGCTGTTCCCCCGTCTTCGCCAGTGTCGCATTGTCCGGCTGCAGCCGTGACAGCAAC
>JBIQLO010000019.1:0-30463 GCA_044464175.1 Planctomycetaceae bacterium
GCTCCTCTACCTTTACGGGGGGCGCTGCGCGGTTTGGCGACGAAAGGCGCAGCGCAATTTAGCAAATCGCGGTTTTTGACAGCGCCAGGGGCGATAATTCTTTTTTTCACGATGTTTTTCGCCTGAATTTGCGCTGCGCGTTTTGGCGCAACAGAGCGCAGCGCGCGGGGTCAACGAAGAGCGCCTACAGATCAGCGAAGGGTGCCGCCTGGGCGCGAGTCAGCGGGTCCGCTGACATCGTGGCATCCCGCGGGGGGATGAGCCGGCACCGGCTTGAGCGTGGCAGGCTGGAAGCCTGTCCTGCCTGGGGGTGTTTTGGACAAAATGATCGCTTTTGTCCGGTCCTTTGACTACAATCCAAGCTTGAAACATGTTTTATCTCCGCGACCTGCCCAATTACGAGACGATCAAGAAGCGGGCGCAGCGCTATGCCAGCGCCGATCCGGCCGCCATTGAGTCTTGCCTGGTGCTGCTGCGGGTGGCGGTGGATGTGCTGGCGGGGTTTGACGCGTATCTGGCAAGGCACAAGATCTCCGCCGGGCGGTTCAGCCTGCTGATGATCCTCAACCGGGATCCGGAAAAGCCGATGAGCCCCTCGGACCTGGCCGCCCGGGCGGGGGTGACCCGCGCCACCGTGACCGGGCTGCTGGACGGGCTGGAGCGCGAGCGGCTGGTGGAGCGCCGCCACGGCTGCAATGACCGCCGGACGGTCCTGGTGCATCTGACCCCGGCGGCGCAGCAGCGCCTGGAGGAAATCCTTCCCGACTACCACCGCCGCGTGGCCCAGCTCATGGGGGCGTTGAGCGAGGAGGAGAAGAAGCAGCTCACCGCGCTGCTGGGGAAGGTGAAGCTGGGGATCCCGACGATCACGGAGCCGTAGGGCGCCATTCCCTGCACGTGCGGGCTAGGGCGGCGGGGGCAGGCGATTGCGGCCGAGATACTTGGCCATCAACTCAGCGCGGCCGGAAACCTCGAAATATTTGAACAACTGCGTGACGTATTGGTGCAGCGTCCCCAGGGAGATGCCCATCAAGGCGGCCAGTTGTTTTTCACTCAGGCCGCGCGCCAGGCCGTTGAGCGCCTGCTGCTGCCGGGGGGGCAGGTGGTGGATGCCCGGTTCCTCGATCGTCGCCAGGGTTGGACCGATCAGCCGTCCCACCTCATGATGCAGCAGCCGGGCGAGACGCTTATCACGACGGGAAAAGGGGCGCTCGCCCAGGGCGCGGCGGGCGATCAGGACATCGACGCGCCCGTCGGCCGAGAGGGGGCGGAGGGAGATCAGGGCATGATCCACCCCGCTGGGCTTGTAGTAGGCGTTAAAGACGTGCGAGTGATACCAGATGGAATCTTCCACCAGTTCGCGGCGGAGGAAGACCGACACCTCCAGTCCCTGCCCGCTCTGAGAAATTGCCTGGAAGCAGGGGTCGGCCATATAGGCCCTGGTCCGGCCGTAGAGGCGAAAGCGCTGGGCCATCGTTTCGTCGAAGCCGCTGTGGGCGATCTGGCGTACCAGGGGCGCAAAGCCGGGGCGGCGCCATCGCCATTCCCCCGCGATCGCCGTCCGCCCTGCCAGAAGGCCGCGAACCCCCTGGACCAATCGTTCATGCCATAATTGCGAATCATGCCCCAGATCGTGCAATTCTCCAATGAGACGAAACACCCGGCGCGTGTCGCTGAGGCTGGGCCACTGCGACTTGCTCATTGTTGCTCCCGCCTCCCCTCTGTTTAGAGGGGTAGAAAATTCGAGCCGAACTCATGATCATCCGGTTGCAGAGTCATATTCAGAGTTGTGGGTCCCATTATGGGAGCAACCGCAAGAAAAGGCAAACTGAAAATTTGAACCATCCGCTTATTTTTCGCGGGCCGAGTTGCCGGCCGGAGCGCGGGTGTGGCTGAACGCGTGATTGGATTCCCGCGACCGCCGACCCCTCTGTTTAGAGGGATGGAAAAGTTCAAGCGGGCTGAGGATGATCTGTTGTCCTGCACATTTGAGGATTGCCCAATTAGTCTGGCAAAAATTGTAAATTAAGCAACTTTTTCAAGGAGCAGGCGATGCGCCAATTGTCCTCTTGTCGTTCAATTCGTTCGGTGTCCCTTCTTCTGGCCGCGGCGCTGCTGTTGCCGCTGTTGTCCGGCGGCTGCGCGTCGGCGGGACGGAACTTCGATGACTCCCAGGTGTCCAAGATCCAGAAGGGCGTCACCACCGAGCAGGATTTGATCACGATGTTCGGCCAGCCGGAGCAGCGCTCGATGAACTCCGAAGGGCAGACCGTTTTGACCTGGATGTACACGCATGGCCACGTCAACGGCAAGAGCTTCATTCCCTTCGCCGGCGCGTTCATGGGCGGGACCAATTCCGAGAGCAAGTCACTGACGGTCACGTTGAAAGATGACAAGGTTGTCACCTATGCCGTCAATAACGGAAACATGGAGACGCATCATACCTGATCCGCGCCGGAGCCGCGGGGCGGATCGAACGAGTCCGCAACGGAGAGCACCATGAATAAAAAATTCCCCTTTTTGTCCCTCATCGCCCAGATTCTGCGGTTGATCGGTGGTGTGATTGTGGTGTTGTCGGGCATTGTCCTGCTGCTTGCATTCATTCGCCCGGACTTTTGGCGCGCCCCGGGCGGCACTTTGATGGGCCCAGGACTGGCGGCGTCGAGCGCCATTGCCGGAATCATTGCCGGTCTGTTCATTGCGGCGATGGGAGAGGTGATCGGCGTGTTGTTCGCGATTGAAGAAAACACGCGCGCCCCCCTTCCGGCCGAAGCGCCCGCGCGGGTGTCGGCGCCGGTGGGCCTGCCGGAGGCGGTGCGTTGAGCGCTGCGGCGGTGGAAGCGAACGCGAACGGATTGCCGCTTCGCCGCCCCTTCGGCACGGAAGCCCGTATCCCAAGACAGCCTTCCGGCCGGAGTGGCCAAGGCGCGTTCCGTAACCGTTGACGGGACGAGGGTTCTCATTCAACGGAACTTCCGCAAGCCGATCAGAGGAAATGCCCATGTCACCGCTTGAACCGCTTCGCCCGCGTTTTGCCCGCCTAAACCGCCGATCCCGGCCTTATCCGCGCATGGAGCCGCTGGAGGAGCGGCGGCTGCTGTCGGCGGTCGTGGCGGAAGAGTTGACGGTGAATCTGGCCCAGTCGATGGGTGCATCCCGGCAGTGGGCGTTTGCGGGTCTGACGTCCCCTGGCGAAGGGACCGGCGTTGCCGGAATGAACGCCATCGAAGGCTCCCTTGCCCCGGAGCAGCTGGTCAATCACACATTTGTCCTAACGGCAAGCTATGTGCCTATTACGTTGGTTTCCAAGATCCCGGGCATGATGAATAACATCGGTAGTCATGCGAATGTACAACTGGGGCCAACTTACGCACAGAATTCCAAAAATAATTCATACAAGATTGTGACACCCGATGGTGTTGTTCAATCATCGGGTTGGTGGGATTACACCTCGGGGTCAGGGGTTCTCACGATCACATTCCATGATCCCGCATTGCCTTCCTATGGGCTTGCTCAGATCTTGGCGTGCGTTTTCAACGACGATGGCATTTCTGGAACATTCAATTTTGCGCCTTCGGGCTATGGTTCTTTCGTTCTCGTGCCCGGCAGCGGCCCGGACACCACGCCCCCCGCTCCCTCCGCCTGGCAGTACGGCGTCAACGGCACGCAGGGCTTTAATTTCCAGATCAGCTATTACGACGCCGGCGGCGTGAGTCTCAATTCACTGGATGCGGGCAAGGTTGCCGTCACCGCGCCCAACGGCTCGGTGCTGGCGGTGACGTTGGCCAACAAGGTGGTCTCGGGCGACGGCCTGACGGCCACCGCTCTCTATCAGGTCACGGCTCCCGGCGGAAGCCTCGATTATCAGGACAACGGCGACTACACCATCCATGTTCAGGCCGGCGCCGTCAAAGATGCCAGCGGCAATGCCAATGCGGCGGCCGATGTCGGCGTGATGACGCTCGCCCTGCCTTTGCCCGATCGGATCATTAATGGCCCGGTCATCGCTCAGTCGGTCATTACGACCAACGGACCGGGCGAGGCGGCGCGGGTGAAGGTGCTGGACAGCACGGGGCAACTGATCCAAAGCATCGCCCCCTTCGGCGGGTTCGCCAACGGCATGACCGTGGCCTCCGGCGACATCAATGCCGACGGCACGCCGGATGTGATCGTGGCGGCGGGTCCCGGCGGGGCAACCAACATCCGCGTGCTGGACGGCAAGACGGGCCTGCCCGTGGACGGGCCGCTGGGCAGCTTCCTGGCGTATCCGGGCGTGGGGGGCAGCGCGGCCGATCCGGGCTCCAGCTTCTATACCGGGGCGTTTCAGGGGAAGATCAATCTGGCGGCCGGTGATATCAATGGGGACGGGCATGATGACATCATCGTCTCCATCGCCGCCAATGGCCCGCCGCACTTGAAGGTCTTCAGCGGGGCGGACGGCTCGGAACTGATGAGTCTCCTGGTCTATCCCGGCTCGGATGACGTCAATGACCCCGCCTATTTCGGCAATGCCTTTCAGGGAGGCGTGCGCGTGGCCAGCGGGGATGTGACCGGCGACGGACGTGATGACATTCTTACCGGCGCGGGGCCTGGGGCCGGGCCGCACGTCAAGGTGTTTGACGGGGTGAGCCGGCAGGTGGTCAGCAGCTATTTTGCGTACGATCCGGGGTACAGCGGGGGCGTGCGCGTGGCGGCGGGGGACTACAATGGCGACGGGGTAGCCGACATCATCACGGCCGCCGGGATCGGGGTGGGGCCGCATGTGAAGGCGATTGACGCGGCGACGGGCAATGCGCTGGCCAGCTTCTGGGCGTATGACACGAGCCTGACCAGCGGGCTGTGGATCGCCTCGACGGACATCGACGGCGACGGCAAGGCCGAAATTCTGACCCTTCCCGATGCCGGCGGCAGCCCCAATGTCAGAATCTTCAAAGGGGGCGACGGCAGCGCACCGGCCGTGCTCCATAGCTTCAATGCCTTCGACGCCGCAGACACCAGCGGGGGAAGGATCGCGGTGCCGAGCGGGGGAGGGACGCAAGGATTCTCCGGAAATCAGAGTCTCTATGCTGCTGTAGGTGATAGCACTATCGAGAAGTTCGATTCCAATGGTGTCGCCACAGTCTTCGCCACCGGAGGAAATGTGGATCATCCACGAGGCATGGCTTTTGATCGTGCGGGCAACTTATATGTGGCCAACCAATGGACCAATACCATCGAGAAGATCGATTCTAATGGCACAGGCACAGTCTTTGCCACCGGAGGGAATTTGAATGCCCCTTGGGACGTGACTTTTGATCAAGCAGGCAACTTGTATGTCGCCAACTATTCAGGACTAAATATCGAAAAATTCGATTCCAGTGGTGCGGGCACGATTTTCGCAAGTGGCTCGGACGCGAAATGGGTATCTGGGCTGGCTTTCGGTCCCAACTAGAGATAGGGGGATATTTGGAAATGATGATCCAGGACAGAGCTTGTTCCGCAATTCCAAGGATTGCTCCGCATCTATTTTGTCGGAATGTTAGTACATCTTGCTCCAGAGCACTTCGGCCTCCACACGACTGCTTAAAAAATTATTATTGCGCTATCCATCGGAAAGATAAGGGGTTGGATATTGGCCGCTGTGGCCATCCAAAAAAATTTTCGCATCTGATTAGCTTCCGTACTATCAGTTAGCGTATAATGATCTCGTTGCCTGCGGGCGACCCTGCCAAAAGCGAAGGACTATTCATGACACAGACCCTTGAGGAAGCGCCGGCGGCTGCCGGCGAGGTGGCCGCTGAGGCGGCCGAGTCGGATGCATCCATAAGTAGGAGCGCTACCCGCGCCCTTCCTGAGAAGCGCCCGCTGCTGCGCCGGCCGGGGGTGTGGATCGGGCTGGCGCTGGTGGTGCTAATCGGTGCGGGGTTTGCCGCGCGGTCGGTTGTGCATGCCATGGCGTATGTGGAGACGGACGATGCGTTCATTGACGCGGCCGTGACGGCGGTCAGTCCGCGGGTCAAAGGGCATGTGGCGGCCGTCTTTGTGAAGGACAATGAATGGGTCCATCAGGGCCAGAAGCTGGTGCAGTTGGACCCGGCGGATCTGCAGAACGCGGTGGCGGCGGCACAGGCCGCTCTTGACGCGGCCAAGGCCCGCCAGGCGGCGGCCCGGACGAACGTGGAGCTGGTGCGGGTGGCCAGCGATGCGGCGATGGAGTCGGCCCAGTCGGCGGTGGAGGGGGCGCAGTCGGGGGTGGTGACCGCGCAGGCACAGATTGATGTCGCGCAAAGCCGGCAGGTGCAGGCCGAGGCGCAAATCGCCGCCGCACAGGCCGCCGCGGCGCAGGCGCGGGCCGAGGTGGCCGCCGCCCAGGCCGACCAGACCCGCGCCGCCATCGAGCAGCGCCGGCTGTCGAAGCTGGGGGACACCAACGTCGTCTCGCAGCAGGAGATTTTGAACGCCAACGCTGCCGCCCAGGCGGCGGCCGCGCAATTGGAGGCCAAGACCAAACACGTCACGGCCGCCGATGCCGAAGTGGCGCAGGCGCGGGCGGCATCTCAGACGGCGGTGGAGACGGTCAAGCAGGCGCGGTCGCAGCTGTTGGCCGCCCAGGCACAGCTGGCCCAGGCCCGGGCGCAGCTGGCGGCGGCGAATGTCGCCAAGGAGAAGGTGGCCGTCGCCGAGAGTGAGCGGGCCGATGCCGATGCGGAGGTGGCGCGGCTCAGCGCCGAGCTGGACCAGGCGAAGTTGAATCTGACCCATGCCACCATCGTCGCGCCGGTGGATGGGCGCATCACTAATAAGAACGTGGAGGTGGGGCAGTACGTCGATGTCGGGCAGTCGATTCTGGCGATCGTGCCGAACCAGCTGTGGGTGATCGCCAATTACAAGGAGACCCAGCTGGATGCCATCCGTCCCGGCCAGCCGGTGGAGATCGGGATAGACGCTTATCCTGACCTGAAACTCAAGGGGCATGTGGATTCGATCCAGCGCGGCTCCGGGGCGGCCTTCAGCCTTCTGCCGCCGCAGAACGCCACAGGCAACTATGTGAAGGTGGTGCAGCGGGTGCCGGTGAAGATCGTGCTGGATGAGATGCCCGATGCGAAGCACCCGATCGGTCCGGGGATGAGCGTGGTGCCGGAGGTGAAGGTGCGATGAGCGCAGCCAACCCGGCCGCCTCGGCGGCGGATGCCCACATTCCCCGTCCCGCCTCCGCCTCGCAGGATGTGCCGGAGCAGGTGACGCCTGCGCAGCTGGCGGCGGCGTGGAAGCCGACCTACAACCCCTGGCTGATCACGCTGGCGGTCATGCTGGCGACGTTCATGGAGGTGCTGGACACCTCCATCGCCAACGTCTGCCTGCCGCACATCGCCGGCAGCCTCTCGGCCACCATCGACGAGTCCACCTGGGTGCTGACCAGCTATCTGGTCTCCAACGCGATCATCCTGCCGGCCAGCGGATGGCTGAGCAATTATTTTGGACGCAAGCGGTTTCTAATCACCTGCATCATCGTCTTCACGGCCGCCTCGGCCATGTGCGGCATGGCCGAGAGCCTGGGTTTTCTGGTGCTGGCGCGCATCCTGCAGGGGGCGGGCGGCGGGGCGCTGCAGCCGATTGCCCAGTCGATCATGCTGGAGAGCTTCCCGCCGAAAAAGCGCGGCATGGCGATGGCGGCCTTCGGCATGGGGGTGGTGCTCGCCCCGATCATCGGGCCCACGCTGGGGGGGTGGATCACCGACAACTATTCCTGGCGCTGGTGCTTCTACATCAACCTGCCGGTGGGACTGCTGGCGGTGCTGCTGACGCAGGCGTTCATTGAGGACCCGCCCTACATCCGCCGCAACAAGGGGGCGAAGATCGACTATGTGGGCTTTGGGCTGCTGGCGCTGTGGCTGGCGACGCTCCAGGTGCTTTTGGACAAGGGGCAGAATGAGGACTGGTTCGCCAGCTCGCTCATCACCTCGCTGGCGGTGGTGTCCACGATCGCCTTCGTGATCTTCATCCTGTGGGAGCTGCACGTGGAACACCCGATCGTGGACCTGCGCGTGCTGCTCAACCGCAACTTCACCGTCGGCATCCTTTTGATCTTTGCGGTGGGGATTGTTTTGTACGGCACAATCGCGCTGCTGCCGCTGTTTTTGCAGACGCTGATGGGGTATCCGGCCGTCCAGTCGGGGCTGGCGCTGAGCCCGCGCGGATTCGGCTCCATGTTCGCCATGATTGTCGTCGGGCGCATTTTCGGGCTGATCGACTCGCGGTGGATGATCGCCGGCGGGTTTGCCATCCTGGGCCTGTCCGCCTTCATGTTCGGCGGGTTTAACCTGAACATCAGCATGAGTTCCGTGATCTGGCCCAACATCATCAACGGGGCGGCCACGGGGTTGATCTTCGTCCCGCTCACGACGGTCTGCATGGGCACCCTGCCCAACGAGCAGATGGGCAACGCCGCGGGCTTGTACAACCTCATGCGCAACCTGGGCGGGGGTTTCGGCATCGCCGTCTGCACCACGCTGTTGGCCCGCAGCTCGCAGATTCATCAGGCCGCCATGGCCCGCCACCTGACCCCCTTCGATCCCGCCTTCCGGGAGCACCTGCATGCCCTCAGCGGCGCGCTGAGCGGGCAGATGGGATCGGTCGCGGCCCATCAAGGCGCGTTGGCGATGATCTACAATGAACTGGTGCTGCAGGCGAACCTCTGGTCGTACGTGAGCGTCTTCCGGCTGCTGGGGATTCTCTGCCTGCTGTGCATCCCGGCGGCATTTCTCTTCCAGCGCGTCACCGGCAAGGCGGCGGCGGGGGCGCATTGAGCGGAGCGGCGCTCCTTCATTTTTGGCCGTGAGGTTGTCCCATCTGTGGCTAAGCAGTCCGGACGCTCACTCCGGCGGGGTGATGCGCTGCAGGTTCGCAATCCAGGCGGGGGTTTGGGCGACGTAGCGCCTTATGTGGGATTGGCGGGAGAAGTAGTACCACGCCATCCATCCCTGACCCACCACGGCAACGAGGGCGACGGTGGCATAGACGACGACCATGATGAGCCGGGTTAAATCCTGCACCGACTGAAGCATCGGCCCCAGATTCGCCCCCGCGCCGGCCGCCAGGACTTCCGGCGGCAGGGGGGCATCCCCGGCGTGCATCAGCTTCCAGAGGGCATAAAGCACCAGCATGCCCCCCAGCGCCAACTGGTTCCACCCCAGCATCCGGGCGGCCGGGGCATCCAGCGCCGCCAGCCGTCGGGCTCCGGCGAACTGCATCCAGGCGACGACGGCCATGCCGATCCCCAGCAGCAGTCCGGGCGGGTCGGACAGGCTGAACAATATCGTCAGGGCTGCAAAGATGCCGATGGACCATCCCTGAAAGCGCGCCGATCGCACCGCCCGTCGCACTTTTTTGCCGCGCTGCCGGGCCTGGATCCATTCCTGATGTTGCTGGGGACTCAGCGGTTCCGATGCGGTGATCGGCGGGGGAGTGGGCGCGGGAAGGGGCGTGCCGCCATCCATAGAGGAATTATCGGTGAAACGGGAAAAGAAGCCATCACGTTATTTTCCCCATTGGCGCGGTGAAGCGCCGGGGGCTATGTTCAACGGCAGAGTCGGATGGGATGCCCTCCGGTGGGTGGCCCATGCCGAATGTCTTCTTCAGGAGGTTCACCATGAAACGCTCTCTCGGATTCGGCCTGGCCCTGCTGGGCCTCACCCTTTTCGCCGGCTGCGCCACCTCGCCCAAGGGCAAGGAAGCCAAGGCGGATCTGCACCGCGACGTGCAGAACACCCTCAAGGATTATGAAAGCAAGGATCCCGGCATGCAGCAGTTCCTGAACAATGCCTACGCCTACGCGGTCTTCCCGTCGGTCGGCAAGGGCGGCGTCATTGTCGGCGGCGCCTACGGGCGCGGCGAACTGTACGAGCAGGGCAAGCTGGTCGGCTATGTCGAGCTTTCCCAGGCATCGGTCGGACTGCAACTGGGCGGCCAGACCTTCTCGGAAATCATCGCCTTTGAGAATGCCGCCGCGGTCAACAATCTGAAGGAAGGGAAGCTGAACTTCTCGGCCAATGCCTCGGCGGTGCTCCTCAAGGCCGGCGCTTCGGCCGCCGCCAATTACCGCGAAGGCGTGGCCGTCTTCACCAACCCCAACGGCGGGGCGATGTTTGAAGCCTCCATCGGCGGGCAGAAATTCGAGTACCAGGACCTCAATACCGCCAAGCAGATCGATCAGAGCAGCGGCGGCAACAACAACAATTCAAACATGAACAATGACAATATGTGAGGGTCCGGCGGTTCCTCGCAGGAACTTTTCGGCCGGCCGGTATTTACCGGCCGGCCTTTTTTGTTTCATTGATCTTGGCCGGAGGGCGCTCTTATTCGGCCGCTTGGGCCGGCCCGCTCGCCTTTTTCGCCTGCTCCGGATCGGGCAGGTCCTTGAGGGAATTGAGTCCGAACAGCTCCAGAAACCGCTTGGTCGTCCCGTAGAGGATCGGGCGTCCGGGCACTTCCGCCCGCCCGGCGATTTTCACCAGGTGCTTTTCCATCAGGTTCCGGATCGTCTCGCCGCACGCCACCCCTCGGATCGACTCCACATCCACCCGCAGGATCGGCTGCTTGTAGGCGATGATCGCCAGCGTCTCCAGCGCCGCCTTGCCCAGTTTGGAATCGGTTTCGCGCTGGTGCAGTTTGGTCAGGTAGGCCCCGTAGGCGGGCAGCGTCAGCAGTTGATAGCCGCCGGCCACCTGCTCGGCCCGGAAGGCCCGGCCGGTGGATTCATAGTCCCGGTTGAGCGCCTGAATCGCCCGGCGGATCGGGCGGGTGGTCGGCAGCTCCAACAGTTCCGCCAGCCGCCCGGCCGTCAGGGGATGCTGCGCCCCGAACAGCAGCGCCTCCAGCGCCCCCAGATTGACCTCGATGGATTCGGCCGCTTCGGCCGCTTCCTCGGGCGTGGCATCGCCCACCGCGCCATCCGGCGCTTCGGCCGCCGGGGGCGTGGGTTCCTCATTCGGCAGTGATTCTTCCTGGGACGACATCCGCTGGGTCATCTCCTCATCGCGAACCAGTCGCAGCACCATCGAACGGCTCCGGTGGGAACCTTGTCGGCCGCTGGGCAGGTCCGCCCTGCAAAAACCCCGTTTCTCCGCGAGAAATTACCGGGCACGACGCTCAAAAGCAATCGGAACGGGGTGGGGAGGGCGTCAAAACGCCCTGGGCATTTGCAAAATCGGGCGCCGCAGGCTAGGGTATGGACATGCTGATGCGCCGCGCGGGCTACGGCTTTTGGTTTAGCTGGTATTTTACCGGCCCCACCCAATCCGCGTCCTGAAGCCGCATCGGCTGTTATCGTAAAGCAGACTATGAGCCTCGGGACAAGCGTTCCGGGGCTTTTTTCATTGTGTGTCGCGGATATTGGAGACAGCCATGATCGTCGTCATGAAGCCGGAATCGGATCAGGAACAAGTCAACCAGGTGGTTCAAATGGTGCGCGAAATGGGATTGACGGATCACGTCATTGTCGGAACCGAACGGACGGTGGTCGCGGTGATCGGCGATGAGCGGGGCAAGGACACGGCGCGCCTGGAAACCATCAAGGGAGTGGATCGGGTGATGCCCATCCTCGCCCCCTACAAGATGGCCTCGGTGGAGGCGCACCATGAGCGCACCGTCGTCGCCCTGGGCGGCGGGGCGGGTGGAACGGTCGGCGACAAAAAAATCGGCGTCATCGCCGGCCCGTGCAGCGTGGAGGACCGCCGGCAGCTGATTGACCTGGCCCACGCGCTGCGCGACGCCGGGGCAGTGGGGCTGCGCGGCGGGGCATTCAAGCCGCGCACCAATCCCTACAGCTTCCAGGGGCTGGCCGAGGAGGGGCTGAAATACCTGGCCGAGGCGCGCGAACAGACCGGGCTGGCCGTCGTCACGGAAGTCATGAGCATCGAGCAGGTGGACTTGGTGTGTGACTATGCCGACGTCCTTCAGATCGGCGCCCGCAACATGCAGAACTTCAACCTGCTGACCAAGGTGGGCCAGCAGCGCAAACCAGTGCTCCTCAAACGCGGCATGAGCGCCACCCTGGAGGAATTCCTGCTGGCCGCGGAATACATCCTCTCCGGCGGCAATGCCCAGGTGATCCTCTGCGAACGGGGCATCCGCACCTTCGAGGATTACGTCCGCAACACGCTCCCGCTGGCGATCGTTCCGGAACTGCACCAGCGCAGCCACCTGCCGGTCATGGTCGATCCCTCCCACGGCACCGGCAAGAGCCATCTGGTCCCGGCCATGTGCCGCGCGGCGGTGGCGGCCGGATGCGACGGGCTGATCCTGGAGGTCCATCCCGATCCCAAGCACGCCCTGACGGACGGCGCCCAGTCGATCACGCCGGCGCAGTTCGCCGAGATGATGGCCTCCATCCGTCGCATCGCCCAGGCGGTGGATCGGACCGCGTGATTGGGCCTACAATTGCCCTATGAGCGGGCGCCCAACCGAGGCCCGCAAGTGAGGATTTCGACATGAGCGATGAACCGCACAAACACCCCATCCATACCCAGCCGCATCCGGAGGCTTCTCCGGCCGACGCCGCCCCCGATGATGCCATCCGCAAAAAGCTGCTGGAGGGGAAGATCATCGAGACCATCCGCACCGTCTATGATCCGGAAATCCCGGTCAACATCTATGAGCTGGGGCTGATCTACAACATCGACATCGACGAGAAAAACGGTGTGGACATCCGCATGACGCTCACCGCCCCCGGCTGCCCTGTGGCCGGCTCGCTGGTGGAGGAGGTTCAGAGCAAGGTGCAGGCCATTGACGAAGTCACCCGCGCCGATGTGGAGCTGGTCTGGGATCCGCCCTGGGGCAAGGAAATGATGTCCGAGGCCGCCATGCTGGATTTGGGGCTGATGTAACTTGCGAATTTAACAGCAGAGCCGGGCACGAAGTCAGCGGGTTTGGGGCGGACCGCCGGCTTCGTGCCCGGCTTCTTTGCGATGATCGATCACACGTCAAAATACTTCGCCTGCGGGTGATGCACGACGATCGCGTCGGTGCTCTGCTCCGGCATGAGCATGAAGTTTTCGGTCAGTTCGATGCCGATGTCGCCGAAGCGCAGCAGTTCATTCGACTTGTCGCGCAAGTCCAGGTCGGGGCAGGCGGGGTAGCCGAAGGAATAGCGGCTGCCGCGATATCCCTGCCCGAACAGTTCGCGGATCGTCGGGGCATCTTCGCTGGCGAAGCCCAGCTCCTGGCGAATGCGCTTGTGCCACAGCTCGGCCAATCCCTCGGCGGATTCCACGCTGAGCCCGTGCCAGTAGAGATAATCCTGATACTGCCCATCCTTGCGAAGTTGCTCGGTCAACTGCGACGCCCTGGGCCCGATCGTCACCACCTGCAGCGCCAGCACGTCGAACTGCCCACTTTCAACCGACCGGAAGAAGTCGGCGATGCACAGGTTCCGCCGTCCCTCCTGGCGCGGGAACGAATACCGCAGCAGCTCCTGCGGCTTGCCGGTCGGTTCCAGCTTGCCCGTCTCAAATGCCTCGGGGTGATAGACAATGACATCCTGCCCCCGGCTCTGGACCGGGAAATAGCCATAGACCACCCTGGGCTGGAGAATTCCCTCGGCCTGGGCGCGTTTCTGCAAATCCAGGAAGACCGGGCGGGCCTGCTCCTCCAGCGAGCGCTGGAACTCCTCTTTCGAGAGTTTGCCCTGCTTGAAGCCCCACTGGCCCCGGAACAGCGCGCTCTCGTTCACATACGGGAAGACCGCGCTGATCGGCAGATCGTTCACCACGCGCCGGCCCCAGAAGGGCGGCACCGGCACCGGATTGTCCTTCGCGATGGGCTTGACATCCGACGCCGCCAGGCTCCTGGGCTTGACCGCGTTTTCGCGCAGCTTCTTTCGCTTTTCAGCGCGGTCCTTCTGCTCCTGGTAGATCTGTTCGAGTTTCCGCCCCGCGATGGCGTCCATCACGTGCAGCCCGTCGAAGGCATCGCGGCAGTAGAGCAGCTTGCCGGCGTACAGGTCGCTCAGCGTCTCTTCCGCGTAGTCGCGCGTCAGCGCCGCTCCGCCCAGCAGGACGGGCACCTTCACCCCCTGGTCGTTCATCACTTCCAGGTTTTCCTTCATTACCCCCACGCTCTTGACCAGCAGCCCGCTCATCCCCACCGCGTCGGCCTTGTGTTCCTCGGCCGCCTTCAAAATCTCCGAAACCGGCTGCTTGATCCCCAGGTTGTAGACCGTGTAGCCGTTGTTGCTCAGGATGATGTCCACCAGGTTCTTGCCGATGTCGTGAACATCTCCCTTGACGGTGGCCAGCACGATTTTCCCCTTGCTCGAGCCTTCTATCTTCTCCATGAACGGCTCCAGGTGCGCCACGGCCGCCTTCATCGTCTCGGCGCTCTGCAGCACGAAGGGGAGCTGCATCTGTCCGCTGCCGAACAGTTCGCCCACCACCTTCATTCCCTCCAGCAGAATGTCGTTGATGATCTGCAGCGGCGGGTGCGTCTTGAGCGCTTCATCCAGATGCTCGATGAGCTTGCGCTTCTCGCCGTCGATGATGTGCCGCTTGAGCTTCTCCTCCACGGGCAGGGACTCATCCTCGCTCGCCTCGGCCTTGGCCGCCTCCCCCTCCTCCGGAAAGAGGGAGATGAAGTGCGTCAGCGGATCGAATCCCTCCCGCCGCCGGTCATAGATCAAATCCAGCGCCGCGTTCCACTGCTCCTCCGGGATGCGGTTCTTCGGCAGGATTTTGCTGGCGTGGACGATCGCCCCGGTCAACCCCGCCTCGCACAGTTCATGCAGGAAGACGCTGTTGAGCACCACGCGCGGCGCGGGCTTGAGGCCGAAGCTGACGTTGCTCAATCCCACGACGGTGTGGCACCGGGGCAACTCCTGGGAAATCCGCCGCGTGCCCTCGATTGTCTCCAGGGCGTTGCGCCGATCCTCCTCGATGCCCGTGCTGATGGGCAGCACCAGCGGGTCGAACATCAAATCCTCATCCTTCAGCCCATACTTGTCCACCGCCAGGTCGCGGATGCGCCGGGCGATGGAGAGCTTGCGCTCCGCCGTCCGCGCCATGGCGTTCTGCTTGTCCTCGTCGATCGTTCCGGCCACGACGGCCGCCCCGTAGGTTCGGGCCAGGCCGCAAATCCGCTCGATGCGCTCCTCTCCATCTTCCAGGTTCATGGAGTTGAGGATGCACCGCCCGCCGGCCAGCTTCAGCGCGGCCTCCATCACCTCCGGGCTGGTCGAGTCAATCATCAGCGGGACGGGCAGCGAATTGACGTATCGCTGAATGACATTGTGCATGTCCTTCACCCCGTCGCGCCCCACGAAATCGACGCAGACATCCAGCACGTGCGCCCCGCCCTTGGCCTCATCCCGCGCCATGCCGACCAGGCCGTCCAGATCCTCTTCCTGCAGCAGGCGCTTGAACTGCCGGCTGCCGTTGGTGTTGGTCCGCTCGGCCACAATCAGATAGCTGGTCTCCTGGCGGATGTCGGTGGCCGAGATGAGGCTCGACACCTGCGGCCTGACCGTCACCTGCCGCGCCCTGACCGGGGCGCTGCCCACCGCCTCCACCACCGCCTGAATGTGCGCCGGCGTCGTCCCGCAGCAGCCGCCGACGATATTCACCCCGAAATCCTCAACGAATTTCTTGATCCCCTTGGCGAAATCCTCCGGTTTCAGGGGAAAATGGGCGTGCCCATCCACCATCAGCGGCATCCCCGCATTCGGCAGCGCGCTGACCAGCCGGGGCCAGTTCTCCGAGATATACCGCACATGCTCGGTCAGCTCCGTCGGTCCGGTGGCGCAGTTGAGCCCCAGCACCTGCACCTGCTCATACGGCAGGATCGACGCCACCAGCGCCGATGAATCCGTCCCCATCAACATGCTCTGCCCGGCGTTCAGGTCCATGGAGGCCTGCACGATAATCGGCACGTTCCTGCCCGCCTCCTTCATCGCCGCCGTCGCCGCGTTGATGGCGCACTTGATCTGCAGCAGGTCCTGCGCGGTCTCGATAAGGAAGGCATCGACGCCGCCGGCGATCAGCCCCCGGCATTGCTCGGCATAGCTGTCGAGCATCACATCCCAGGAGGTCTGTCCCAGCGACACCAGCTTCGTCCCCGGCCCGATCGAGCCGATCACATACCTGGGCCGATCCGCCGTCTCATACTTGTCGCACGCCTGCCGCGCCAGCTCGGCCGACGTCTTGTTCAACTCAAAGCAGCGGTCGGCGATGTCGAACTCCGCCAGCACGATCTTGTTGGCCCCGAAGGTGTTGGTCTCCACCGCATCCGCGCCAACGGCCAGAAAACTCTCGTGAATCTCCCGGATCACATCCGGGCGGCTGGCCGTGAGAATCTCCGAGCAGTTCTCCATCCCCAGCCAGTCCTTCTGAAGGTCCAGGTCATAGGTGTGAATGCTCGTCCCCATCGCGCCGTCCAACACGACGACGCGCTTGCGGGCCAACTCAATCAACGACGGGCGCATGGCAACTCCTTGTGTACATCAGGACAATGCACCGAGCCGCGAGCCTCGGCGGGCGGGAAGGCCTCTCCCACCGCGGCGGCTCGCGGCCCGGCTGATTCATCCGTTCATCCGGATGTATTGTTGGATAATACCCCGCCCCTGTCAAGCCGCTGCAGGGTGATTCCTGCCCAAAAGCGCCTGGATGAACCCCGCCTCCGCCCGCCTTACCTGGCCTGCCAATCGCTCACCAGCCCTCGCACCTGACCCTGTGTGATCGACACTCGCTGGGCCGATCCCTCGATGCGATTGCCTCGGATCACCACCCTCTCCACATCCCGCCCCCGTGCCCCGTCGATCGATCGGATGACGATGGCGGCATCGAACGGATGGGGGTGATCGGCGGGGACATTAAAGACATTGCCCCGGATGACGGTGTCGATGGCGCCGGGGTCCAGGCGCACCGGGGCATCGTTGAGCGTGTTGTCCTCGATCACCGTGCGCCGGGTCCGCTCCGGGTTGGCCTGGCTGAAGGTCACCATCAGCGGCCCGGCGCCGATGCCCCCGCCGTCGGTGCCATAGGTGGCGACGGTGTTCCCCGCCACATACGCATCGACCGTGTAGTGCAGCACGATCGAGCCCTTGGGGTTGTCCCCCTTCACTCCGCTGTCGGCCTGCCCCAGGTTGTCCAGGTGGTTGTCGACGATCGCCAGCGGGCCGGCGCCGCTCTCGCACCTGACGTCATGCTCGATAAACGGGTTTTTGACCGTGTTCCCGACGATGGTCCACGCGCCCCCCTCCACCCACGCCAGGTACCCGCGCAGGCCGTTGAGCAGCGGCGCGTTGCAGTCCTGCACCAGCACGTTATCCGGCTTGGCGTTGCCGTTGACGCAGTAGCCGACGTTCAGGAAGGTGCATCCATCCACCGTGACCGCCGGTCCCATGGGAAAAATCGCCATGTTCACGGGTCCGAACTGGGCGCTTTTGGGATTGGCCCCGGCGGGGTAGTCGATCCTCAGCCCGCTCAAACGGCAGTTGCTCCCCAGCCGAAACCCCTCGACCGAGGCCTGGAGGTTGAGCGTCGCCCCGTTGCCCCGGATCACGACATCGCTCTGGCAGATCACCGAATCGCCGGCGGTATAGGTTGCCCCTTGAACCAGCACCAGCTCCACGTTCCGGGCGTTGGTATACTGGTGGAGATCGGACCCGGCCGGCACCTGAATCACCCGCCGCGTGGATCGAGGGACGATGACCTGCCGGTGGTAAACTTTGTCCCCGATGGTGAGCTTGATTGTGTAGGTGCCGGGCCGCTCATAAATGTGCGCGGAGTTGAAGCCCTTGAGTACGTTGTGCGCCCCGCCCGGATCGCCAAAGTCCCACGTCCAGGTCAGGCCGGTGCGCTGATCCTCAGGGACCAGGGCCCGTCCGTCGAAGAACGTTGCCAGCCCTGCGGGGGCCGTCCGCACCTTGATGATGTCCGCCGGTGGCGTCGCACGCGCCTGCGCAGCGGGCGCAGTGGTTGGCGCGGCCGGGGCGGTCACCGGCGGCGCGGACCGTGACGGGATCTCGGTGAAATCCTCCACCGCCGAGGCCACCGGACCATACCTCTGCCCATCCACGCGCACCGCCGGCGGCGTGGCGCTGGTGTCGATCTCGATCCGTGCGCCGTGCGCGCCGGACCGTGGGCCGAGAATGCCAGACAGGGCGACCATCCAGATCACCGGCCAACGGCCGTTGGTCAACGGCCCACGCTCCTTCATCCCTCGATTCATAATTCGGTCCTTTCCGGTCGCCAAAGGCGCGCATCCGGGCGCCTGTTGATGGGCCCTGCGAGCGAGCGGACAAAGCGTTGTAACATGGACATCCCGCCCATGCCACAGACGCTGTCAACGCGATTCTCCGATCACTTGCCCGTCAGCTCCCGCACAAAATTCGCCACAAACCGGCGCACCACCCCCTCCAGCGACTGCGCCACTCCGCCGATCGCCGCCGCCCGCTCCATCGCGGCGCGGTACTCCGGATCATCCGCCAGGTCCGTCATCGCCTCGGCCACCAGCCATTGCTGATCCAGCGCCGCCGCCAGGTGCGGGTGCCGCCGGGCCAGCGCGGCCCATTCCACGCCCACCGCCTTTTCCACTTCCTGCTTCACGTCAATGGTTTCCATGATGATTCTCCTTGAATGCCTACGGTTTCCGTTCCATCCACCCCGCTGCCACCGCCTGCAACCATCCCAGCCGCTCCAGCGCGGCATCCACCGCCTTGAGATTGGCTGCCGCCGCCCGGTCGGCCGCCGTGGCCGACGCGTGCCAGGTATTCAACGCCTCCAGCCCCGCCCCGTACATCCGTCGATGCTCGATCACCCAGTCGGCCGACAAGGTGGTCTGCTGGCGCACATCGGCGTCAAATCCTTCATCCAGCGCTTTTCGCCGCAGTGTCTGAAGCTGCTCGATGAGCGCTGCGTGGCCGGCCTGGTCAGCCGCCGCCAGCGCCACCCCTTTGCGCGCCTGCTCCACCAGCCGCCCCTGGGCATCCAGGTAGGCGCAGCCGTTGAGAGACAACAGCAACAAAAAACATCCCAGGTATCGCATGAAAACCTCCCATCGCGTCCGCACCGCGAACTCTATTGTTTGAAATTGGCCAGCACCTGCTCCTGCGCCGCCCGCAGCCGATCGAGCGCTTCGGTGTTCTGCCGCACCAGCGCCATGAGCTGGTCCAACTGCACCTTGTCGGACAGAATCCGTTCGTGCTCCTCGTCGATCTGCTTCTCCCGCACGCTGCTCTGGCGGCGCTCCCACAGCCACATCGCCCCCATCACGCCGGCCGTCCCGAAGGTGGAAAACTGCCCGAGCCAGTCCGTCAGCGTCACCGGCGTGGTTTGGGCAAGACATTGAAGTAAAAACATGTTGGCTCCTTGTAGGGTCCGCATCGCGGACCGGCATGGAAAAAGGTCCGCGATGCGGACCCTACGATCTGATAAGGCACACCACCGCCGGCGACCGCCGCAGGTCGGCCACGCCGTCGCCGTTCGTGTCCAGTTCCACGGCCATGTGCCGCAGCGCCCGCCCGTACAGCCGCCGGTACAGATCCGCATGCACCGCCAGCGCGGCCGAATCTCCCGACACCGCCGCCATCGCGCTGTAGATCATCTGCAGCGTGCCCAGGATGCACGGCCGCTTCATTGCCTCGGGTGTCAGGATCGTCACCGTCTCTCCCGGCTCGCCCGGCGCTTCGGCCCCAACCGCCTGCCGGAGCATGTCGCTCACGATCCGCGCCTGCGGCATGAACGTGCGGATCGTGAACCCCACCGCCGTGGCCGATCCCACGGGCACCGGCGGCACGGCCGAGCCGTCGGCCGGAAACAGCGCCCCCTGCAGCGCGCTGACCATCAGCTCCGTGTCACTGACCACGTCCACCACCGCGAACGATCCGCCCACCGGGTCGGCGAACGTAATCACGTCCCCCGCCCGCACGGCCGCATCGCCCAGAGACCCCCCGGCGAGAGTGAGAGCCGTCCCGTCCAGATTCCCGCTTCCGCTCAAAAGCACCTGCGACGCCATCGCCGCATCCCGAAACAACTGCGGCTCCCAGCGCAGCAGGTCCACGTCATTGCAGTAAATCATGGCAACCTCCAATCAAGGTGCTGAGTGCTGAGCATGTCGAGCTCAGCACCCAGCACATCGCGCTCACGAAGTGAACCCCTGAATCACCCCGTGCGCCTCCTCATTGCGCACCTCCAGGGTGTATTCCCCGATCACCTGACCCGTTTCCCGGTCGCCGGTGCGCGCCAGCGGCTTGAAGGCGAAGCTGCGCCCCGACAGCGGCAGCACCTCGATCCGGCTCGAATCCAGCAGCAGCACCGTGCCCGAGGGAACCCACCGGCTCAGGACGATCCGGCAGACGCCAAAATCGCTCTCGTAGAGGCTGATCCCGTCCCGGAAGACGTCGCCCTGGGCGCTGTAGCGCCGGTTCGAAGAGACAAAGCCGTTGATCGCGCGCTTTTCCTTGCCGCCCACCACGATCAGGTCCACCTGTCCGCCGCCGGCGCTCCAGAGCTCCCGCAGCGCCAGGTTGAGCTGGTTCTCCGTCAGCGCCGTGTCGGCCGGAAATCCATCCTGCCCGACGCTCAGGACATGCGAGTGGATGAAGCTCAGCAACCCGTTCATCGTGCGCCGCACCGTGGCTGATCCCTGCCCATCGGCGGTCGGGGCGCGTCCGTTGATGATGCTGTTCTCCAGGTCGCGCAGCAGTTCCCGCGTCCGCTGCTGCTTCTGGTAGTCCATCTCGTCGGCCACCCCGATCTGCCGCACGGCCAGCTCCGATCCGCTCACCTCCACCGTGGCGGCGAAAATCTGCGTGTAGTTGGTTTTGCGCTGCCGTGCGGTGAAGCGCGCCGCCTCGGCGTCCGCCCCCTCCAGCGCCGCGTTGCCCAGAATCCGCAGCCCGTCCCCGTCGGCCAGCGACGCCGACGTCGAGCCACCATAGCCCCGCGTCACGTTCAGCGCGCTCGCCCCCGTGTCCACGGCCGTCACCAGCATCACCTCCCCCTTGCCTTCCACGCTCACCTGATCCCCCACGCGGAACCGGTCCAGGTTGGCCACACCAAAAGCAGTAGCGCCGGTCGGATCGGCGATGGTGCCGTCGCTGATGACATCCTCGTTGGGCAGCAACGTGTCTTCCAGCCATTCATGCACCGTCGAGCGGGCCGCCCGCCGCGCATCCCCCAGCGCCTCCAGCAGCGGCGTTTCATGCGCTGAGGCGATCGACACCAGGTCCGACACATCCTCCGCGATCTCCGGCAACTCACTCCCGGCCGAATATGTGGCTTTTCCGGTAAACGACATAACAAGCTCCTTTGGTATGAGACAGGCGTCCGGCCTGTCGGGTTTCAATTCATTCACAGGCGGAAAACCTGTGTTACCGCAACGACCGCCGCAGGCGCAGATATTCCATCAGCAGCCCCCGGTCGTACGTCCGCGCCAACTTCCGCCCCAGCGCCTCAAGGTGCCGGCGCGCATCCGGCTCAACCACCGCCGGCCGATCCGCCGCCGGCGGCGATTCCACCGGCGCCGCGGCCGGCGGCTCGGACATCGCAACTGCTCCATTCACCTCGCTCATTGGAAAGCTCCTTTCTGGCAATCAATCACCGACAAACCACGCCTCAGTACCCCAGTTCCCGTAGCACCACCTCCTTTCCCACCCCCAAACTCGCCTTGATCTGCGCCTCCTGCAGCTTCTCCAGGTCGTTTTCCGGCAGGGGGCTGGGCCAGTGCAGTTCAATCCGGCGCTCTCGCGGGCTCGTGGGAAACACCCCCGCCCGGTCCAGCCACGCCAGCGACAACTCGCAGATTCGCTCAATGCCCCGCCCGTAGGTCGTGCGCTTGCGGTCCGTCTTGGCCAGCAGCGCCAGCAGCGTCACCCGCAGCGCCGCCGCGCTGGTCAGTCGTCCGATCCGGTTCTTGATCGCCCCGGCCGCCACCGGCGTCACGCTGGAGGCCTTGTCCAGCGCTTCGCGGATGTCGGCGATGTGGGTCTCCTCGGAGGGACACCCCGCATCCCCCCCGAACTCCACCACATCCGCCTGCTCGTTGTCGCTCATCCACATTCGCCCCGGCGCCACCGGCAATTCAGTGAAATGGTCGATTCCTTTTCCCAGGTACATCTTGAAGCTCTGCAGCGCGATCCGGTTGGCCCGGTCGCTCAGGCGCGTGTTCAGCTCATCCTGCAGCGGGATCAGCCCCTCCAGGTCGCTCGCCCCGGCGTAGGAGAAGGGCAGCGCGTTGTTCTGGATGTGCACCAGCGGAATCCGCCCCAGCGAGTTGCGCCCCCGCGCCATCAGGACCTCATCCTCATACCGCCGCCATTCGTGCTCCGTGATGATCTCCACCACCCGCCGCCGGGCGGCGCTCCCCGTGCGAATCCCCCGGCTTCCATCGCTGCTGAGCCACAGCAGGTCGCGCAGCCGCCCCAGCCGCCCGCCCTGTTCGGCAGACTCCAGCGGCGCCGGCGGCTCCAGGTCCCATGTCTGGGCGTAGGCCTCCAGCCTCTCCCAGTCGGCCGCCGACATCAGCGGCAGCGCCCGGGCCGGCTCGACGATTTCCAGACGGATCATGCGGGACAGATGCTCGAAGACATCCGATTGCGGGGAGGGTTCCGCTCCCGAATCCGTGGAATCGCCCAGGCCGGCCGCGAACGCCTCAGAGACATGGCCGCCGTCGTTCCATTTCACCAGCACATCCACAAACCCATACACCGCCCCCAGCAGCGCCAGCCGCTGGAGAAAGACGATCCCCCCATGCTGATCCAGAATGCGATTCAGCAGCGCCGTCAGCGCCCGCCGTCGCTCCGGCTCCTCCACCGCCGAGGCGATGATGAGCGGCTTGCCGAAGAGGTAGTCCACGATCGCGTCGATCCGCCAGGCGATGTCGTTCTCGATGACCACCTCTTTGCGGGCGATCCCCGCCACCGGCTGTCCCGTTCCGATTTCGCACCCGGCCCGCACGCCCGTGATCCGCGCGGGCAGCCCCCACTCCTGCGCCTGGCGGTACGGCCGCCCGGCCGCCGAATCCCCCAGGTCCGCGCCCACTGTCATGGGGTTGGCGTAATACCCCCACAGCCGCCGGTAGCGGGGGCGGTCCACCCCCTCCAGCCGCGCCAGCTCCGCCGCCAGCCGCCGCCCCATCCCCGTCAACCCGTCCGCCGTCCAGTCGTTTATTCGCGTCATCATTGTGCTCCTCTACCCTTCCGGCAGCGCTGCGCGTTTTGGCGACAAAGCGCGCAGCGCAGAGCAAAAAAATTTTCCGGATTTGCGGATTTCCACTGGAAAACGCGAAAAAATTTTTTTGGAAAAATGGATTTTTCCCAAAAAGCGCGCTGCGCGTTTTGTCGCCAAACCGCGCAGCGCGCCCCCGCCCCGCTTGTCCCCACCCCCTCATCCCCCTACACTTCCACCGCCCTGTAGACGGGGCCGTTGGTCCCGTTTCCGGCCCCCAAGGCCGTTTGCGGCCTCCTGAAATGGTTGTTTAGGGTCCGCCCCGCGGGCCTTTTGGAAAAACCGGTCCGCGCGGCGGACCCTACTGACGGACAAAATGAAAGTCTTACTCATCGGTTCCGGCGGACGCGAACACGCCCTGGCGTGGCGGCTGGCCGACTCCCCCCGCCTCACCGCCCTTTATGCCATGCCCGGCAATCCCGGCATGGAGCAGTTGGCCGAACTGGTCAACATCGACCCCATGGATTTCCCCGCCGTCGAGGCGTTCGTCCGCGACAACGGGATCGGGCTGGTCGTCATCGGACCCGAGGACCCCCTGGCGGCCGGCCTGGCCGACCGCATCCGCACGATGGGCGTCAAGGTCTTTGGTCCCTCGAAGGAAGCCGCCCGCCTGGAGGCCGACAAGTGGTTCGCCAAGGAGATGATGCGCCAGCAGTTCATCCCCACCGCCGAGGCGCGCACCTTCACCGATCCCGATCAGGCCGAGGAATACGTCCGCCTTCGTGATGAGCCCCTGGTCATCAAGGCGACCGGCCTGGCCAAAGGCAAGGGCGTCAGCGTCTGCTACCGCGCCAGCGATGCCCTGGAGGCGATCGACCGCATCATGCGCCAAAAGGCCTTTGGCGCCGCCGGCGGGCGGGTGGTGATCGAGGAGAAACTCACCGGCCCGGAATGTTCCATCCTCGCCTTCGTCGATCGCCGCTCCATCTATCTCATGGAGCCCAGCCAGGACCACAAGCCGGTCGATGAGGGGGACACCGGCCCCATGACCGGCGGCATGGGGGCCTATTCCCCCACCCCCGTCGTCACCGATCATCTGCTGGCCCAGATCGAACGCGACATTCTGGTGCCCATTGTCGATGGGCTGCTCCGCGAGGGGATCGAATACAAGGGGGTGCTTTATGCCGGGCTGATGCTCACGCACAACGGCCCCAAGGTGCTGGAATTCAACTGTCGCTTCGGGGACCCCGAAACCCAGCCCCTGATGATGCGTTTCAAGAGCGACCTGCTGGAAGTGATGCTCGCCGTCGCCGACGGCAAGCTGGATCAGGTGCAACTGCAGTGGGACCCCCGTCCCGCCCTGTGCGTCGTCGCCACCAGCAAGGGATATCCGGGCAAATACCCCACCGGTCTGCCCATCACCGGCCTGGCCGATGCCGAGGCCCTGCCGGGCGTCAAAGTCTTCCACAGCGGCACCGCCCGCGCCGGTAACCAGATCGTCACCGCCGGCGGGCGGGTCCTGGGCGTCACCGCCTTGGGCGACACCCTGGCCGACGCCCGCAAGCGCGTGGATCAAGCCCTCCAGCACATCCATTTCGACGGCATGCACTACCGCCGCGACATCGGATGGCAGGGGCTTAAAACCTGAAGACGTGAAGACATGAACACACGCCGGTGTTCATGTCCCCACGCCTGATTGTCTCTAGTGGGCCACGTGCATCGGAGCAGCATCATCCGTATCAATGCTGCCGCTGGCGCGGCATCCCGTGATGACCATCGCAAAGGCACTCAACAACAACGTCGTGACGATAACCCGCAACATGATGTCTCCTTGCCCCGAGGGCGCTAAATGTCGTATCGTGTCTCAGCAACGCCCGTGCCATGGCCGCGTTTGCTATAAAACAACGTGCCAAAGGCCCTGGTGAGCCTCCAACCCCGACAATTTGTCCAATTTTGACGCCTGACTTCCATCATCCATGATTCCCGACCTCGCCCAGTACGCCGCCATCCTTCTGGACCTGGATGGCACGATCTACCATGTCGATCACGCCCTCCCCGGCGCGATCGAACTGATGCGCCAGCTCCAGAAGCAGCGCAAGCCCTTCGCCTGCCTCACCAACTCCACCGCCGGGCCCGGCGACCTCTCCAGGCGCCTGGCCACCATGGGCGTGGAGGTGGACCCCCACCGCATCTATTCCGCCGCCGGCGCCGCCTGCGACTATGTGCTGGAAAAATACGGCGCTGAACACCGCCCGCGCGTCTTCAACCTTGCCACCGATTCAGTCACGGCCATGCTCGAAGGGCAGGTGGACTGGGTGCGCGATGCGTCCGAGCCGTGCGATGTGGTCATCGTCGGCACCCCCGTCAATCCCAACGCCACCGAGGACCGCCGCCGCACCGCCATGCTCCTCCTGCGGGCCGGCGCGCACCTGGTCGGCACCTGCGCCGACCGTGTCTTCCCCAGCCGCCGCGGGCTGGAATTCGGCGCCGGCGCCCTCTCGGCCATGCTCGCCTATGCCGCCAATGTCGAGCCCTTCTTCGTCGGCAAGCCCCAGCCCGTCTTCTTCCACAACCTCTGCCGCCGCCTGGGCGTTGAGCCGGGCGACTGCCTGCTCATCGGCGACAACCTCGAATCCGACATCGCCGGCGCCAAGGCCGTCGGTATGAAAACCCTCCTCACCCTCACCGGCGTCACCCGCCGCCAGGATCTCCCCTTCGCCCCGCCCAACCAGCAGCCCGATGCCGTCATCGACGACCTGACGCAGTTGGTGTAATGGTTTATGAGGATGCCTCGCCCGACGATGGATCAGCGGGATTCGCGTCAATTTCGATGCTTTTGAGCAGCGAGTCCACCGTTCGGACGATCTCATCGGCCAACGCCAGTGCCTCGCGGGCTTCCCGCGCCGGCGGTTCAAATGCATCGCCCGGGTAACGAAAGGCGGTCGCATAGGGCGACAGGATGATGGCGGCTTCCCGGAATTGCGCAAAAAGCTCGTTCGAGGTGATACAGGAGGAGAGCAAGACCGTCAGATCATGAACTTTAAGAAATTCGATCCCACAGGACGTGAGCCACCCCTTCAAGGCTTTTTCGGCGGCCTGTTGGCAATGGTAAACACCCGTATCGAAAAAAGGACGGTCCCCCTGGATAAGCACCTCGGCCGTGGCAAGGTCGCTTCGCGCCTTGGCCAGCCACGAACGCACAATGTCAGCGCATTCAGGTGTCATGTCTGGAAAGAAGGAGCCCCTCTTTTTCAGCAATATAGGGCAGCGTGTTGACGACGTTCCGCTGTCTGGCCCATTCGTTCCGGGTGAGCACAATGACGTCCTTGGGATAGGTCGTCTCACCAAGCAGGCGGTGGGCGCGCTGGGCACGCTGATAACTGGGCAAAGAGGAATCTTCGACCACGGCCAGTAAGTCGATGTCGCTGCCCGCCCGCGCCTCAGAGCGCGCCGCCGAGCCGATTAACCAGACTTCCTTGGCCGGATAATCCCGCGTCAGGCAATCCGCCATCTTTTTTGCCGCTTCACGCAAGGTCATGGCAAAGGACCCTATCCCGCAAAACCAGTCCAGTCAATCGGCCTCCACCCCCAGCGTCCCTTCCTCCCAAAGATAAACCGTCGTCCCCGCCGCCCGCTCCACGCTGATCCGCAGGCCCCCTTGGACCCGCTCGCACCGCACCCCCTTGACCGAAGGCACGCCCCCGTCCCGCACCGGCTCGATCACGGCCGCGAAGACCACCCGCCGCCCGGTGCGCGAGGCGGCCATCAGAGGGATTCGATCCATCACCGACGCCCCCACCCCAGCCCCCACCAATAGCGCGGTCCGGCCGCCGGCCGCCAACGTCACATACGTGGTGATTCCCTTCTCCTCAAAGCGCACCCCCGTCTGGCCATCGCTCCGCCCGGCCCGCATCTGCTGGAGGTATTCCATCCCCTCGAACGCTGGATAACTTCCCTCCACCTCCGTCGCCGCCGAACAGACCGCCGATTGGCCCCGGTTGTGATACAGCCAGTCAAAGCGATGCGGCTCCTGCCCGCTCAGCTCATCCACCACCAGCAGATCATTTTTCCCCAGGCACAGCAGCCGCCGATGCGCCACCCCCGGATACGCTTTATCACACCGCGCGGCCGCCGCCGTATAATCCGGACCGGTTTCAAACAGTTCCAGCCGGCCCGCCGCCGGCTCCTGTGACTGCCCATCCACCAGTACCGCGTTGTGTCCCACCGTCGCCTTGTACCAGTTCTTGTGGATCGGCAGGCGATACGCCTGGCTTTTCGCCCGTCCCGGATCGACCCCCAGTTCCCGCCCATAGCCGTAAAAGACAAAACTCAGCTTGTCCAGATGCCCATGAAACCCGCCGTACGGCCCGAAGGTCATCGCTGCTGTCAGGTGCCCCCGCCCGCCAGTGCGCAAAATCGCGTGCCCCGCATCCGGAAAGATTTCACTCCCCAGCGCCCTCGCCTTGCCCGCCGCCTTGCCCGGCTCACGCCCCAGCAGGACCGACTCCCACTCCGCCTTTCTGGGCAGCAGCGGCGCCAGCGCCGGATCACGGTACGCCTGCCATGCCGATTCAAACAGCGATATGCCCCGGCCCAGCGATGTCCCCACATCATCCCCAAACCGCGGCAGCGAGCCGTCGGCCATCACATAATGCGCCGGCAGCAGGTACATCTTCTTCAGCATCGGGTTTGACCACAGGTCCACCCCCAGCCGCCCGGCCGCCTCGGCCGTCCGCGATAGCGCCGAAAGCGTGTAAAAGTGATATCCCCAGGAATTCTCCTCCCACATCCCCTCCGCGCTGACGCAGTGGCTCATCTGAAACGCAAACCCGTTTTCCGGATCGCTCAGCGCCTTGTCCACCCACGCCTGATCCCCCAGGACCGCCCCGCCCCAGAGCATCCCCGCATTGTGCCAGCTTTGCCAGTTGCTCCGTCCCCGCTTGTTCCGGTCGATGTTCTCCAGGATCGGCCGGATCAATCCGGCTTCGATGGCGGATCGCTCCGCCTCCGACAGCGCGCCATACACCAGGTCATAACTGGGGGCGATGTACTGGGTCATTGCCGCCGACTCATTCAGCGTCTGCTCCATCAGATGCCCGCCGCTGTGGCCGGGCTTGCGACTGGCCGTGTGATAGGGGTAGTTCAGGTACCGCTGGGCGTACCCCATGAGCACCTCCCGCGCGAAATCGGCATACTGCGCCTTCCCGGTGATCGCATACGCCCAGGCCGCCGCCGTCATATGTTTCAGATTGGCCGTGTGCCGCCGGGCGAAGATCACATCATCGTATGGCTCCCCGCTGTAAATGCGCCCGCACTTGGGGCATCGGTGATGCGTGTCGTCGATCGTCTCCAGCCCCACCTGGCACGCCTCGCATTGATACCACTGATTGTGCTGTCCCCCGCGCGGCGGAAACGTCAGCGGCGACTTCATCGCCCGATCCGCCTCGGCCACCACCTTCGCCACCACCGCGTGGTCCGCCCCTGTTCCCCGCCAGGCCGCCCGCAGCCGGCCCAGCTCCTTCCCCGTGCATGCCACCACCGGATGCTTCGCCCGCTGCGGCAACACCACCGCCGGCAACCGCCAGACCCCCTCCGCGGGTGCTCCCACCGCCGCCGCCATCAGCAACATCACCACGCCCAGTCCCCAAAATTGCATTGTCATGATCGGCCTCCGGCTCCCATCCTATGGAACAATCTCCCGCAATAAAATGCCGCCGCCCCCCCCAATCCGTCCCCTCTACCACAATTCCGCCCGCTCCCGTATGATGCCTCCGTCACGCAACGAGTCCCAAACCATGCCGCGCCGACTCCTCATTCTCGCCGCCGTCGCCGTCTATCTGGCGATCTTCGGCTCCCTTTTGTGGCCCACGCGCCAAGCGGCCGCCCCGGCCGTCTCCTCCGCCGCCGAGGTCCCCGCTTCCAATTCCGTGGCCGGGCTCCCGTACCGCAGCATCGGCATGCAGATTCAGCGCGTCGACTGGATCGACCAGTACAAAAAGAGCATCGATGAAATCGCCGCCGTCGGCGCCGACACCGTCCTGCTTATCGTTGACGCCCGCCAGGAGAACGGCCAGAGCAGCCATATCTACCTGGACATGCGCACCACCCCCACCCCCGATCAGCTCAAGGAGCTGATCCTGCACGCCCGCGACAAGCACCTGCGCGTTATCCTCATGCCCATCGTCCTGCTGGACAACCCCATCGGCGATGAATGGCGCGGCACGCTGGCCCCCCGCAGCTGGGATGACTGGTTCGACAGCTACCGCGACATGATGAACCAGTTCGCCTGGATCTCCCAGGCCTACGGCGTGGACATGCTCGTCGTCGGCTCCGAGCTGGTCAGCAGCGAAAAATACGATGACCAGTGGACCCGCACCATCCGCGCCATCCGCAATGTTTACAAGGGCCGGCTTACCTACTCCTCCAACTGGGACCACTACACCTCCGTTCCCTTCTGGGACCAGCTCGATGTGATCGGCATGAACAGCTACTGGAAGCTGGGCAACGACCGCAACGTCACCCTGCCGGAGATCAAGACCCGCTGGCTCAAAATCCAGCAGGATTTGCACCGCTTCATCCAGTCCCAGGGCAAGCCCCTCATGTTCCTGGAGGTCGGCTGGTGCCCCCTGGCCAACGCCGCCCATGAGCCGTGGGATTACACCAAGACCACCGAGCCGATCGACCTGGACCTTCAGAAACGCCTCTACGAGGGCTTTTTTGAGTCCTGGTACGGCACCTCGTGGCTGGGGGGCTTCAGCGTCTGGGAATGGCCCCCCGGCGACGGCGGCCCCAAGGACCGCGGCTACACCCCCGAAAACAAACCCGCCGAAAAAGTCCTCAAACAGTGGCTGGCCAAACCCAAATGGACCGTCAAGCCGTGAATTTCGCCGCAGGTAACGAGAAATAGTAAACCTGTCTGGGCTTTTTCGCCGCTGGTTGCCAATAACGAACAACAAAGAACAAAATCATCTCTGTTTATCTGTGCCCCATCTGTGGCTAATATCTGTCTCCTTGATTCAGCTAGTTAATATAGGAAGATTTTTGTGATGCAAACACGCTACCGCACCCACACTTGTGGCCAGCTTCGCCCCTCCGATGTCGGCCAGACCGTCCGCCTGGCCGGATGGGTCCACTCCTATCGCGACCACGGCTCCCTCGTCTTCATCGACCTGCGCGACCGCGAGGGGCTCACCCAGCTCGTCTTCGACGCCGACGACTGCGGCCAAGCCACCCTGGAAGAGGCCCGCAAGCTTCGCTCCGAGTGGGTGTTAAGCGTCGAGGGCACCGTCGCCGCCCGCTCCGAGGTCAAGATCCTGCCCAAGATGACC
>JBIQLO010000020.1:0-30139 GCA_044464175.1 Planctomycetaceae bacterium
GATGCTCTTGTGATTGCGCGGATTGCGCCAGGCGCCCAGAAAGGCGCCGACGGTGTACAGGTGCAACACCTGCTGCAGCGGCAAAGCGATCTCCGTGCGCATCACCGCCGTCAACGGCAGATCCAATATCGGATTTTTCGTCATAGCCCTGCTCTCTTAGCCCAAAACCCCCAACACTCGCAGTCGGCATGGCATCCGTGCCCTGCTGAACCACTCCGGTGGGAGGCCGGCCTCCGCCGACCTGCCTCTTACATACCGCGCTGGGGAGAATTGTCAAATGGGTGGGGAATGGCCCGATAATTGCTTTTATTATTTGTATAAATCGAGCGCGGCTTTCGGTCCGATCGCCGCCGGCGGTGCAAGAAACTGTGAATCCTGGTCGCGATCTGGCCGATATCTGCGACAGAAGGACACTATTCGACCGCGGCTGCGGTAAAGGAGCGAACTGTGCAGGCAGTGCATCGGATGAGATCAGGGGCAGCGCAGATGCCCGTCCGGCTGTCGGAGCGACAGTTGCAGCAGATGATTGACGCGCTCCAGAAGACGATGCCGCACCGGCAGGGGCTGCGTTACTGGCCGCGTTTGAGCCTGGAAGGGTTTGTGACGCTGCAGCCGCTGGGGGCGGCCGAGCGCCAAAGTCCGCGGCAGGTGGGGGTGTATGACATTTCCCGCACGGGCGTGGCGGTGGTGGATATGGTGCCTGCCTCTCCGGGGGAGCAGTTTTCCCTTCAGATCACGCGGCGGATGCACCGCCCGCTGGAAGTGCTCTGCACGGTGCGCAACTGCCGCCGGGAAATGGATGGATACATCATCGGGGCCGAATACGGCACCAGCAGCCTGGATGCGATGAACGCGCTGATCATGCCCTCGACCGCGCCCATGTCCCTGGCGCGGTAACGGGGAAGGAATCAGGCCCGTTTTTCATTTTTTTGCCCGAAGCGCTGGAGCTTTGGGGCAGGGCGCATTAAAGTGGGCAGGCGGTAGGCGGTGGAATTGCCGCAAACCTCGACCGATGTTTGGTCGTACCGCTGTTGAAAGGATTGTCATGCCCCTGAAGCCGCCGTCGATCTTAAAAGCAGAAAAATGGACCCCCCGCCTCCGCCAGGCGGACCGCTGGATGCTTCGGCATCTGTGGATTCCGGCGGGCATCCTCATCCTGACCGCGATGATCTCCTTCGCCATTCAGCAGATTCATTAAAACGGGGTGCGCCCGCAGACAGTGGGCACAAGGAGCCGCACAAAAACGAGGCGGTCGCAAAGCCATGCGCGCATCGTGCGCGGCACTCATTGCGGACCATAGAGCTTCTACGCGCGGTTGATCGCTTTTTCCATCAGTTGTCGCATTTCCGCCACGGCCGCGCGCAGGCCAATGAAAACGCTGCGGCAGATGATGGCGTGGCCGATGTTCAGCTCGCGCATGCCCTCAATGCGCGCCACGGGAGGCGTGTTGCGGTAGTTGAGGCCGTGGCCGGCATGGAGGCGCAGGCCGGCCTGGCGGACGAGCTTTCCCGCCTCGATCAGGCGGTCGAGCTGCTTCTGGGCCTCTTCCCCCCCGGCGTTGGCGTATTCGCCGGTGTGCAGTTCGATGGCGTCAAAGCCGCACTGGCGGGCCAGTTCGATCTGGCGGGCGTCGGGGTCGATGAAGGCCGAGAGGCTGATCCCCAGCCCCTTCATGCGTCCGACGACGGCGGCGACGCGGTCGGGCTGGCGCGACAGGTCCAGCCCCCCTTCCGTGGTGACCTCCTGGCGGCGTTCGGGGACGAGGGTGGCCTGATCCGGCAGTGTCTTGCAGGCGATTTCCACGATCTCGTCGGCCAGGCTCATTTCCAGGTTCAATTTGCACTGAACCGTCTGGCGCAGGAGCTGAACATCCCGGTCGTTGATGTGGCGGCGGTCCTCGCGCAGGTGGACGGTGATGGCATGGGCCCCGCCCAGTTCCGCCTCGGCGGCGGCCCAGACGGGATCGGGCTCAAAAGTCCGGCGGGCCTGGCGCAGCGTGGCGACGTGATCGATATTGACACCCAGTTCAAGCATGGGAGGGATTATAGATTGATCCCTCGTCACTTGTCACTGGTTCCCGGGCGATCGCCCTGGGCCAGGAGGCTGACGCCCTTGTAGATGCCGCTCATGTTCGTGGTCTTGGTGACGCCCACGGCAATGGTGTTGGTCCCCTCCGTGAGGGCAGGGGTGATATCGAAATGGAACGGCTGATCCCATCCAGCGCCATCGGGCCCCAGGGGGTGCTGGCCGACCTTCCGACCATTGACATATATCTCCGCGTCGCCGTCCACCGCGCCGAACAGCAGCAGCAGGCGTTCGCCGGCTTCGAGTTTGGGGGCGGAGAAGGTTTTGCGGTACCAGGCGGTGCCGTGGTAATCCTCAAAACCCTGGTTTTGCCACCAGTCGGTGGCGCTGACGCTTTCCCATGCGGCATCGTCAAAACCGGGGCGGGAAAACCCTTTTTTCAGGCCGACCTTGTCCGGATCGGTCTGGAAACGCCAACCTTCGTCCAAAACCCTCAGGACGCGCGCCTGCGGCAGAGCGCGGACGGCCGCCTCCCTCGCCGCATCGGCCTGGTTCTGGGTTTGGAGCCGCACGCCGGATGTATCTTCCCGGCAACTCAGCGGCGTTTTCGGCGGAAGGTAAACGTAAATCGGGGCCGCCCTGGCCTGCAAATAAAGCGTGCCGTTTTGGTAGGTTCCCTCGGCCGGGACGGCATTGGGAATGCTCAGTTCATAGCGCGCATCGGCCTCGGCCTTCGACTGGGGAATGATTTGCTGCGGCACGATGCGCACCAAATACGGCGTTCCGGCCTTTGCCTTAAATGAAATCGTTCCCCCTGAATAGAGCAGTCCCTCGCTTAGCAGCGCGATTTTCTCCCCATCCTGTTCGTACACGCGATACCCGAGAAAAGCGCTGCCGGGGCGGACATTGGCGGGCGTCAGGCGAATCTCCCCGGCCTTGACCGCGTAAAGCAGAAGGTAGCCGGCGTTGGGCGCTTTTTCAGCGGGCCGGCCCTTGCCGGCGGCGGGCGGTTGGGACAGATTCACCTTCACGGGCGTGCGCGGAGGCTGATTCAAATACCACAAAATCGGGAACTCATCGAACGGCAGGTCTTTTTTCTTCGGAAAGAGCAGCGCCGCCACCTGCGCGTCCGTTCGTTTCAGCGGCGAATCGCCTGCGGCAAAGTCTTTGGGCAGATACCCGGCGTTGCGCAGCCGCCACTGCAGCACGCTCAGGTTGTCGCCGATCAACTGCAACCGCCGTTTCTGGAGGTCGGTCATCGGCCGGGCTTCGGCTTCCTGGTAGAGTCGCTCCAACTCCGGGTAATGCGGCCCGAACAGCTGCTCGAACATCCGTTCCGTTGCGAAATAGCGGACCGATTCATTCCGCCTGTAGTAATCGGAAAACCATCCGTTCAACTTGTCGTAAAGCCGCTCCATCACCGCGCCGGCCTCGGGGCCGTAGGCGCGGGCCAGCCATTGGTTGCGCAGCAACACCGCGTCGAGCTTGGGATTCCAGAGCAGCTTCGCGTCGATGTAGTTGGTCAGAGCGGACTGGCTCCAGGAGATGTTGCCATAGAAATAAGCGCCCTTGATGTGATATTTCAGCAATCGCGGAAAGATGAAATTGAGAATATCCGCGGCGGGCGGGGTCAGCATGCCGTTGGGAAAGCGAAAAATCTGGTTGGGCAGGTCGTAATAAAACCAGGTCTCGGGCGAAACCTCAGCCCAGCCGCTCATCACATGTTCGAATTGCTTTCGCGTATCGTCGCGGTAGAGCATGTATCCGTAATCAAACGACGGAGCGATATAGGGAATAAAATTGTCCGGCAGAGTCATTCCGCCCTTGCGCGGCGGATAGAGATATTGCGCGTAGATGAAGCCGGCGAGCTTGCCCTGCGGGTATTCCCGGGCGACGATGTTCGACACGTCGCGATACCACTTCAGAATCAGGGGCGAGACCGAAGGAAATTGGCTTCCCGGCGGCGGCGGATCGTACAGCAGCTTGCTGGCCGGACTTTCGCTGAACCCCCTCCCATCGGAGGGAGAGAGGGAATAGGTGTTCATGTGGGGATTGGCTTTCAAGGCCGCAATCGCCTTTTCCGCGAAATACCGGACCAGGTCGGGATTGGTGGTTTCCAGCTTGGCGTAAGTGTCTTTGGGCGGAGGGCGCCGGCCGGAGGCATCCATTGCGAACCAATCCGGATGCGCCTTGTACAGCGCCCGGATGGCGGGTGAATGGACATCATGACCGTCACCGTTGTTGAGAGTGATCCAGAAGCTATGACCGCCGTTGAGGCGGAATGAGAATCCCAGCTTCTGGTGGTCGCGCCAGCGGGCGACGGCCGGAAGGTCCTGCGTCCACTTCTGGAGATATCCGAGGTAACGCAGCACAAATTCTGGGGATTCGGTGCGATCGACGGGATCCATCCGGAATGTCGCGCGCCGCGGGACATCCCGCCCGATATCGCCGGGCATCAGCCAGCGTACATCCAGAAAATCCTCCAGAAACGTGTAGACCCCATTGGCCGTGCCGTTGCTGAAACCGCCGTTTTCCGTGTACTGCGGACCGGGAATGCCGGGCTGCGGCGCCATGTCTCCATAATTTTTTCGGGAAGTGGCGACCTTTGCCGCCGTGTCCAGCCCGATGATGTAGAGATTGGTCCCCTTGGTCACAATCCGAAAGCCGTCGGGCGGAATTTTGTCGGCGGACAATCCCGCGGCCTTCGCCTGCTTCGTCGAACCGAGGCTGATGAACGCGTCGCCGGCCTTCCCATCATCCTTCACGATCGACAGTTTCGCGCCGGTGGCCAGTTCGATGTCCTTTTGCAACTCCTGGGCCGCCTGTCGCACGGATGCCGGCGGCTGGGCCGGAATCACGATTGAGTAATCACTCTGGCCATGATCCGCCAATGTCAGCGCCGCCGACGCAGCGCTGACGGCCATTGCGACGGCCGCAATTGCGGCAAATAGTCGAACCATGCGATCTCCTGTGAACGACGCTCCCGGCGGACGGTCAAGCATCCAGGGGCATTCCTGGGACGGACCCCACCAACACTCATGGATTAGGCGCATCTCCAAACGCCGCGGTCGATTCGATCACATGATTGTCGGGGTTGTTGTTGATCTTGTTCCACGGGTCATAAACCACGTAATAGCCGCTGGATGTCAGCATGAACGATCCCCATTCGTTGGGCTCGAATTTCACGCTCCCGTCGGTGAACAGAACATTGGCGCCGCGCCGGTGGGCCGTGTGCCAGCGCCCGCTGGAGGTGATGCTCGTCGACGGCATCTCGCCATAAATGAAATCCATGGCCAGCGCGTCGGTGGACTTGGTATGGATCAGGCGCGGGCCAAACAGCCGCCTCTTGTTGGCGGCCGAATCGGCGTAAAAGTTGTTCAAAAAGAGATAACCGGTGTATCCCGCATCGGCATACGAGTTCCAAGTCGGAAATCCGGTGCGGATGTTGGGACAGAAAAACACTTCTTTGGTTTTCGTGTACGGCACGTAAAGATTCGATTCACTGGCGCTGATCGTTCCCCCGTCCAGCTTATATAAATTGAACCGAAAGGGGTAATTCCAATAGGCCGCCCGCCCCAGCCAGTCATGGTTGTCCATGGCGTACATCCGCATCGCCAGGCCCACCTGCCGAAGCTGGCTGGCGCAGGCAACGACTTTGGCCGCCTCCCGAGCTCGGTTCAGCGCGGGCAAGAGAATCGCAATCAGAGTGCTTATAATTCCAATGACGACCAGAAGTTCCACCAGGGTAAATCCGTGTGTTCGCTTCATAAGAAGCTCCTTTGCAAAGAATATCGATCAGGTTGCTTGACTGGGACGCCGCCGCTGAGGGACGGCCCGTCCACGAACAAGGCGCGCAATTCCGTCCGGGCGGGAACGGATGCTTTCGGGTTGATGATTTGATCCAGCAGGACCTTGGCCAGCGTCTGGCCATGGTCATAAAAGCGGTAGTCGATGCTGGCCAGCGGGACCGGTGATTCGGCGGCGTATGGGGCGTGATCCACGCTGAGAATCCGGACGTCGCCCGGAATGTTGATCGCATTGTCGCCCAGGGCCGACACCCCGGCCATGGCCAGGTGATCGGCGCCATAGATAATGCAATCGGGCAATGGGCCTCGCTTGATCAGTTCATGCGTATGGCGGTAACCGTCCAACTCGCGCAGGGTGGGGATCACCAATTCATCGGGCAACTGGATGCCGGACCGGATCAACGCCTCGCGGAATAACTCAAAGCGTGCCACGCGTTCGTTCACAATTTGGTTGACCCGCCCGATATAGGCGACCCGCCGGCAGCCAAGCTCCCGGAGCCGGTCAACGGCCTGGTGAACCGCCGGCTCCAGATTGACCGTCACCGTCGGCATGCCGGCCGCTCCGAGTGTCTCGTCCATCGAGACCGCCGCAACCCCCGCGGCTCGCATCCGCCGGACCAACTCGGCCGCATCGCGTGCCTGCAGCTTCCGATATCCCATGAAGACGACCCCATCCACCGATTGTTCCCGCAGCACCTGCCGCCGCAGATCCTCCAAAGCGTCACCGGCCCGGGAACTCAGCCAATTGACCTGATAACCGCGGGTTCCGGCAAACGCGCCGACCCCGTCCAGGGTGACAACATTGAGCGCGACCGTGGCGCGCCAGACATTGTTGGAGGCAATGCCCGAATCCACCTGAACGGCCAAGGTCATGGTGGAGCGGTGGCGCAACTGGCGCGCCTGGCGAGAGGGGCGATAGCCCAGGCGGTCGGCGATTTCCAGGATGCGCTGGCGGGAGGCGGGGCTGTAGCCGGGGCGGCCCTGGAGGATCTGGGCCACGGAGCTTTTGGCCATGCCGGTTTCGCGCGCGATGTCGAGGATTGTTGCCATTCCTACCGGTATGATAGTAGGAAAATGGGACTCGTCAAGAAAAATCCGGACTCCGCCGCAGAGTCCGGTTGGGCAATTTAGGGGGTCTGGGAAAGGCGATTTCATCCTTCGGCGCTGCCGAAAGGCGAATTGCGGATGCGGGAGGCCGGTTGCATCCGATGTATTCATGGAACAGAATCGTCTGACGCATGAATCCACGGCTCAAGAAGTCCGCCTTGTTCATCCTCCGTTGGGGCATCGCCATCGCCGGCATCTGGTGGGTGGTGGCCAACATGAGCCTGCGCGACCATGTGCTGGTGCTGGATACGCATCAGATCCCCCACACCGCGACGCTGAGCCGGCCGGGGGGGGAGGGGGATCCGGTTTACCACATCCTTGATCCCCAGACGGGGCGGGTGCGGATGGTGGACGCCGACCAGGTCATCAATGCCCCCGACCGCCCGCAGGTGACCGCGCGGCTGGAGGGGAAGGAGATGAAGGTCAAGCTGCTGGGGCTGGACCTGACGGGGGACGTCAGCCGCAATCCACGGGTGGCCAGGCTGCTGATCCAGAAGCCGGGGACGCACCAGGGCGTCTGGATTTCGCCGGCCCAAGCGCCGGGCTATCAGCTGCACGTGCCCCACGCCCGGGTGCATATCGGGCTGATCACGATGGTGCGTCAGGCCAATCCGCTGCTGCTGTGGCTGGCGCTGTTGGTCTTTCCGATGACCTACATCATCACCAGCTACCGCTGGGGCAAGCTGATGGATGTTCTGGAGATCCACCTGCCGCTGTCGCGGACCTTCGTGCTGAACATGGTCGGGGCGTTCTACAACACCTTCATGCCCGGCTCGACCGGTGGCGACCTGCTCAAGGCGTATTATGCCAGCAAACAGACCCCCCACCGCGTCCATGCGGTGATGAGCGTGCTGGTGGACCGGGTGATCGGGCTGATCGCCCTGATCCTTCTCGGCGGCGTCATGGCCGGGGCGATGGTGATAGGGATTTACATGCGGCACGGGCCCAGCAACGATCCGGTGGCCCGCATCTGCCTGCGGGTGGCGGTGGTGGCGGCGCTGGGGCTGGGTGGGATGGTCGTGGGACTGGTGGTCTATTACCACCCGGCGCTGCGGCGGAGACTGGGGATCGATTTTCTGCTCAGCCGCCTGCCGATGTAGAAGCAGGTGCGGCACGTGATGGACGTGATGGAGGAATATCGGCGCCGGCCGATGACGGTCGTCTGGGCCATCGCGGTGTCGTTGCCGGTTCATTTCACGACGATCGTGGTGGCGATCTTCGCCGGGTGGGCGTTCGACCTGCCGCTGAGCACGGGATATTACTTTGTGGCCGTGCCGGTGATCGTGCTGGTGGGGGCGGTTCCGATCTCGCCGCAGGGAGCCGGGGTGATGGAATACTTCGCGGTGAAGCTGACCGAGCGGCAGGGAGCGACCGTGGGGCAGGCGTTCGCCCTGACCATGTCGATCCGGGTGGTGCAGATTCTCTGGAACCTCAGCGGGGGCATCTTCGTCCTGCGGGGCGGATATCACGCCCCCAGCCAGAAAGAGCAGGCGGAGATGGAGGAGGAAGAGGCGTCGCAGCCCGATGTGCTGAGTGCCGAGTGCTGAGGCGGAACAAGCCAAAGACGTTTGTGGCCGACAGGAGAGGAAATATGCCCACCGCCGTGGAGTCCAGTCCGTCGCGGCTGGAGGGCCGAGAGCTTTTCGGCGCTGGAAGCGCGGGGCGTGGCGTTTGAGGCGCTCTATCCTGAAGGCAAGTTGTGGCGACTGACGCCGCCGGCGCGGCCTTGAGGTATACTTCCGGGCCGGACCATGCTGCGCCAGATCGACCGCATCCTCCTGCGCGTGCCCAATATCCAGAGCGCGGTGAATTATTACCGCGACGTGCTGGGCATGACCCTGTTGCGCCAGGAGGGGCACCTGGCCAGTTTTCGCATCGGAGACGGCCCGGCGGAACTGGTGCTGCATGCCGATCCGGACCTGCCGGCCGAGGGGATTTATTACCTGGTGGAGGATGTGCGGGAGTTGTATCGCCGGCGGGAGGAGTTGCGCCTGCGCTTCGTCGCGCCGCCGTCGGCCGTGTCGCGGGGGTATCGGGCGACGGTGAAGGACCCCTTCGGCAACGTGCTTCTGCTGCTGGACCGCACGGGCGACGGGGGGGAGACGATTGAAGACGCCAAGGCGCCGCTGGGGCTGTTTCCCGGCGTGGAGCAGCCGCTGACGCCCAAGCGGGAGGTGTTGGCCGAGCTGTACGAAAAGCTGGGGCGCACGGCCGATGACCTGCCCTATACGCCCCATTTTGAGTCGCTCTGGCGGGCGTATGCGGCGGCCCACGGGGAGCATCAGCCGACGCGCGGCGAAACCTGGCGGCATCTGCTGAACCTGCGCAAAGGGGGCAAGCTGCCCCGCCTGGGCCCGGCCCGCTCGCAACCGCCGGAGGTGTCGCCCGAAGACCGCCAGCGCCTGCGCGCCATGCTGGGGGCGGATATCGGCAAGCGCGACCGCCTCCCATACACCGACCGCTTCGACCAGATCGTGGACCAGTTCAACCAGACGCAATCGCGCCCCCTCTCGCCGCACCTGGTCTGGCGGCTGGTGGCGACGCTGGCCAAGTGAGGGGGGATGGTGGTTGACTTTCCCCTTCCGGCAACCGGGTAATGAAATGCGTTCTGATCGAGCGGGCGAAGTGGTGATTATCTATGATCCACCGGCAAAGGGGCAGCGACCCTCCATCTGGGACTATTTTGGCAAATCGCCCCGCCCGCGCACGGCCGCCGACATTGACGAGCAAATCCGACAGGAACGCCAATCCTGGATCGCCGAGAATTTGTAATGCCCGACCCTCTCTCTCCAATTCCGCTGGAGTACGCCGCTTCGTGGAAGAACCTCCGGGTTTATTTCAAATACCTACTTGCCGAGACGCTGCTGTTCTGCGGCGGGTGTCTGGCGGCCTGGGCCTGGGCGTTGTGGCAATCGAAGGCACGAACCTCTTCTGAGCCTCCATGGTATTTGCCGTGGCTGGGGGCGGGCCTTCCGGCGCTCGTGCCCGTGCAACTGCTGGCGGTGTTGGGGCGGAAGCGATGGGCCGCCCGCGCGATGACCCTGGTGCATGGCGGGATTGCCCTCTTGCTGTTTTGTCCGCTGCTGCTGGCGATCTTTATTCTTGTGCCCTACTGCATCCTGCTGGTGTTCTCCCAGAGAGCATGGCTGGCGGGGGCGCAATGGAGCGCGTTTTTGGGCCTGTGGATATTGACCACCGCATTTGAATTCCATCTGACCTATCTCCACATCCTCTGGGGCGATTCGCTGCTGCCGGAGCACGATCCGAATTCGTGAAGGATGCCTGCGTGGGATCAATCGGAGCCGCGCACGAAGTAAGCGCTGGAGGGAAAACCTCTTCGGGTGCCACAGGTCGGCGTACTCGCAGACCTGTGCTTTCGGCGAGGCAACCGCACAGGTCGCGGAGTACCGTGACCTGTGGCACCCGGCTGACACTCGCGGCTCGATGATTCCGGTTGGCGGGGCCGCGCGGAAAGGGGTATCTTTGGGAGGCATGGGCGAGGCGACATCTCCGATTCCGCTGGGATACAACACCGTCCGGCGGCGACCGCCGACGGGGGTGCTGGTGGCGGGGCTGATCTTTTGCGCGGGATGTCCGCTGGCATGGCTGATTGCGGCGGAGTTGGTGTTCGCGGCATTGAACAACTTCATCTTTTTTCCGCTTCAATTCTGGATCTGCCTAGTTTTGTGCGCGCTGGTTCCCGTTCTGGTGATCCTGCAGGCACGGGTTCTGACCCGGGGCCGAATAAAAACCGCGCGGTGGATGGTACTGGCGCACCTCGGCATGGCGGGCCTGGCGATATGGGTTTACTTTCCGTGGATCATTTTTTTCAGTTATTTTGTCGTTAGAGGCCTTTATGACCAGCCTGCGGTGCGGCGCATATGCCTGTTTATCTTCAGTGTTGAGAGCATCTCCGCCCTGCTGCATTGGCGGTGGGCGCGGGCGATGCAGCGGGCGGTGGAAACGGGATCGGAATTTGAACCGGGCGGCAATGCGGAGGGCGAATCCGGAGGAATGCGGTTGGGTCGGTTTTGGCGGCGGTTGCCCGGGTGGGTGCGGTGGCCGCTGATGGGGATCGCGTTTGTGGCGGTGGCGTTCGCGGAGTTTTATGCTGTGTTGCTTGGAGCCTTGTTGATCTTGTCGTAGGGTTGCCACATCGCGGCGGCTGAAGCCGCCCCTACGGCTTTGGGAGTCCATTCATGTCCACCCCACGCATCATCCTCGCCGGCGGCAGCGGGTTTATCGGCCAGTCGGTGGCCGGGCCGCTGCTGGACAAAGGGTATGAGGTGGTCGTGCTGACGCGCTCTCCGGAAAAGACCAGCGGTCCCATTCGGCAGGTGCGCTGGGATGGGCGGACGGTGGAGGACTGGGGGCGGGAGGTGGATGGGGCAGCGGCCATCGTCAATCTCACCGGCAAAAGCGTCAACTGCCGTCCGACGGCGGCCAATTACCGCCAGATCATCGACTCGCGCGTCAATTCCGTGGGCGCAGTGGCGGCGGCGATCCACGCCGCCCGGCACAAGCCGCGCGTCTGGGTGCAGGCCTCCTCGCTGGCGATTTACGGCAACCCCGGCGAGCGGATTTGCGTGGAAGAGACCCCGCCGGGCGAGGGGCCGACGCCCGAGATCTGCAAGCAATGGGAGGCGGCGGTGGCCGATCATCCCACGCCGGCCACGCGGCGGGTGATTTTGCGCATCGGCTTTGCCTTGGGGCGGGGCGGGGGCGCGCTGGGGACGCTGGAAAAAATCACGCGCCTCTTCCTGGGCGGGCATGTCGGCTCGGGGCGGCAATATATCAGCTGGCTGCACATGGAGGACCTGAACCGGATCATCCTGGCGGCCATCGAGCGGGAGGATTTTTCGGGCCCCTACAACGCCTGCGCCCCCAACCCCGTCACCAACGCCCAGTTCATGCGCCAACTGCGCCACGCCCTGCACCGCCCCTGGTCGCCTCCAGCGCCGGCCTGGGCGGTGCGCCTGGCGTCGATCCCCATGGGGACCGACCCGGAACTGGCCCTCACCGGCCGCCGCTGCCTGCCCAAACGCCTGCTGGAACAGAAGTTCGCGTTCGAATACACCGATCTGGATAAGGCGCTCAAAGCGCTTTACACTTGATTTTTGTTATTTGTTATTTGTTATTTGTTTTGGAACGCGCCTGCTAATTACCAACAACAAATAACCAATAACAACCAGCAAAGGTCAATACAGACAGCGTCAACCCATGAACCTCCTTTTGTGCCAATTTGACCTCGTTTGGGAAGATCGCCCGGCCAATCACGCGCGCGTGGAAGCAATGCTGGAAGCGCACCGGCCGGCGGCCGGGTCGCTGCTGGTCTTGCCGGAGATGTTCAACAGCGGCTTCAGCATGAACGTCGCCACCATCACCGAGACGCCCGAGCGTCCCGGCGAGCGATTCCTGGCCGGGCTGGCCCGGCGGTGGAACATTTCCATCCTGGCGGGACTGGTGGAGACGGCGGGCGATGGGCGGGGATATAACACCGCGCTGCTCGTCGGTCCCGAGGGGCGGGAACGGGCCCGCTATCACAAGCTCCATCCCTTTTCCTTTGCGGGGGAGGACCGGCATTACCACCCCGGGGAGCAGGTGGTGACGGTACCGCTGGATGGGTTCACCATGGCCCCGCTGATCTGCTACGACCTGCGGTTTCCGGAGGCGTTTCGGGCGGCCGTGGCGCGGGGGGCCGATCTCCTGATTGTCATCGCCAGCTGGCCGGCGGCGCGGGCGGCGCATTGGAACGCCCTGCTCCAGGCGCGGGCGATTGAGAACCAGGCGTATGTCGTGGGGGTGAACCGCTGCGGGCACGACCCCAAAAACACCTACGCGGGGCAAAGCCAGGTGATCGATCCGATGGGGCGGGTGGTGGCGATGGCGGATGAAGCAGAGCAGATCCTGGCCGCGACCCTTGATCCGCAGGAAGTGGCGCAATGGCGGCAGCGGTTCCCCGCGTTGAACGACCGGCGGGGGGATCTTTTGCCCCTGAGCCCCGAACGCTGAACGCCGTCGCGTGGCAATCCCGCGCCGCGCCGCATATGATGCCGGGCGATGGCCCGCAAGAAGGATCAACCCGACCATTCCCCCCGCATCGTCAACCGGCGGGCGCTGCACGAGTATGCGATTCTGGCCAAAATCGAGTGCGGGATGGCGCTGCAGGGGTCGGAAGTGAAGTCGCTGCGCCAGGGCAAGGCCCAGCTTCAGGAGGCGTTCGGGCGCGTGGAGCAGGGGGAGCTGGTGCTGCACAACGCGCACATCGACCCGTATGAGAAGGCGACGCTGGCGTGGAACCATGACCCGCGCCGTCCGCGCAAGCTCCTGGCGCACCGGCGGGAAATCCGCAAGATTGAGGGGGAGCTGAAGGAGAAGGGGACGACGCTCATCCCGCTGGCGATCTACTTCAAAAACGGGCGCGCGAAGGTGGAGCTGGCGGTGGCCCGGGGCAAACAGCAGTTCGACAAGCGCCAGAGCATCAAGAAAAAGGAAATGGACCGCCAGTTGCGGCGGTCGATGATGCGCTAGCCCTCCGCCCCCTGGTTACCCGGCGCTTTTTCCATCTTGGCCGCCTTCCAGTTTTGTATCGCCTGGCGCAACGCCTCGAGGTTGCGCGAGCCGATGACGCGCCGCGCGGAGCCGGGGTACATGCTGACCGCCTGGTCGGGGAAGGGGGCGTTGACCTCATCCCAGGCGCTGGCCGACTCGGGATAGAAGCCGCGCAGCGTGAAGCAGTCCCACCCGTCGCGCCCGTTTTTCAGCGCCAGGTCCGCCAGGGACAAGAGCTCCAGCGGGGCGGCGGGGGATTTTTCGCGGAAGCAGGGGGTGGTGTAAAGGAGCTTGGGGTGGCCCAGCGTCGCCATCAGCTTCTGATAGGCCGGGGTGGTGCGGGGGGAAAAGTGGTTGATGTAGGGGCAGAAGACATCAATCCAGGGGCTCATGGCGGTGACGGCCTTGGCGGTGCTGCCCTGAATTTCGCCGGGGTTGCACCAGATGCGGATTTTGGGATCGGCCGCCCGCACCGCCTTGGCCGCGGCGATCCATTTTTCGTACGTCCGCTCGGTGGGCTCATCGTAAATCCGCCAAGTCCAGTCGGCATAGTCCAGACCCATTGCCTGGGCCGCCTTCACCACCTCATGCACCTGCTCGGGGCTCTTGGGCGCGCCGAGGCTCAGGACGATCAGCTTGATGCCGTATTGCCGCATCTGGGCCTTGGAAATCAGCGGGCCGTGCACCACGTTCAGACCGATATCGGCGAACGCGCGCCAGCCGTCGGGGAAGGGGTAGGGCCGGCAGAAGCCGCCAACAAACGGGATGGGAGCCTGGCGCAGATCGGCGCCGGTGATGTTCAGCTCAAAGGCAATCGTCTGCGCCCCGAGCTGGAGCCTGGCCTGCTGCGTGCCCGCCGAGCGGGTGCGGGCATCGAAATCGAGCCACAGGGCGGCCGTCAGATGGGGCGGAATGGTCACTTCGTGCCGCTTGAGCAGGGGCATCGGCTGCCAGCGGTAAATGGGATGGAATTGCCAGGCGACGACGCGCCAGCTCAGCCCATCGCCGCTGGCGGCCGGTGTCAGCGTGATCGGCCGGTCGGAGAGATTGGTCAGGTGAAGCACGCGGCTGGCGACCGCGCCGGGATGCACGTCAATGGAGACGGGGGCATCTCCGACGATCTGCTTCGCCTCTTTGGGCCAGTCGGTCATGCCAAAGCCGTCCCAGCGGTCGGCTGGGTCGCCCATCCACGCCACCACGCGCCCCGCCTTGGCGGCGGCGGCCAGTTCCGGGCGGTCGGAGGGCACTTCCAGCGGAACCGGATGCCGCAGCCCCTCCGGTTTCCAGTTCAAATCCTCGGTCAGCACCAGGCAATCGATCTTGCGGTAGGCGTACTGCGGCCGGCCCAGGTTTTTGGTCAGCTCGATCCGGCAATCGCCCGCCTTGAGTTTCAGGTCGATCGGATGCCAGGTGTAGCGGTAGCCGCCCGGAGCGTCGGCCGGGGGCGTGTTGTGGAATTTTTCCTCATGCACCAGGGTTCCGCCCTGGCGCGCGGCCACTTCAAACGTGTTGTAATAGCCGCGAATGTGCGCCGCCCGCACCCAGAGGCGGTACGCCCCGTCGCGGGGGGCGTGAAGCGTCATTGAGGCTTCGGCCGGACCGTTGCTGTAGGAAGCCAGAAGCGTCTTGCCGCCGCCGGCCGAAACATCGTTGGTGGGCGTCCATCCCTTGGAGACGGTAAACGCCTCGGCCTCCACCCACTTGAAGTAGCCGGAGACGCGCGTCTGGGGGGATTGGAGATGGGCCGCCTCGGCCGCCACCATCGCGGGCGTGCCGATCAGGTTCCAGCGCGGATCGAAGTAGACCTCATACGCCCATTCCTTCTCGTGGGGCGTGCGGGCCTGGCCTTTGGCCAGGCGGTCGATCAAATCCGCCCGCCACCGGCGCCACAGGTCCGCCACGGGTTTGGGCGCGGCGGCCGGGGGAACCGCGCCGGGGCGCAGGCACCAAGTCTGCCAAGTCGCCGGATCGTCCGCCGGAGGGCGGGATTGCGTCAGGACCATCGACGCCGCATCGCCCGCCTTCCCGTCGGGGACGTCGGTGTCCGAAGGGACCAGCAGCGGGTCCTGCGTCAACAGAAAACAATCGATCTGCCGCGACGCGTAGGGACCCTCGTGCATCATAGGGGAAAACTCGATCAGCACCGGTCCCTTGGGCAACTCAAACAGCGGGGCCGATTCCCACTGGAACCCCTTTTTGTCCGCGTCATAGGTGACGGGGCGCTGCTTGTATTCGGGCGTGGGATTTTTCCGCATGAACCAGGCGAAGGCGAAGGGACGGCTAAAATATTCCCCCGCCGTCGTGGTTTGCCAACTCTGAAAATCCTTCATCGCGGCCGGCAGGATGCGCACCCGGAAGCTGTTGTGGGCGCCCGGCTGATTCCACCAGCGCGCCCAGAGGCGGTAGGTCCCGGCCTCGGGCACATTCACGATCAGCTTGGCGGTCGGCCCGCCATGACCGGCCGGCCCCTTGAGCGCGCCGCGCCCTTCGGTCTGGACGACGCTCCAGCGCTCCCCCTGGAAGGCCTCGGCCTGAATCCAGATGGACTGGTATTGCGCCGGCGGCGGCTGGAGCAGCGGCTTGGCCGACGCCGTCGCCGCCTGCCGCTGCGCTTCGGCCAGCTTCGCCCACCAGTCGGCAAAGTTCGCAAAGGCAAAGCGCGACCCGGCAAAATAGGGCCAGCTCAGCTCATTGGGCTCATCATCCCACTGGGCGGCGCGGTCCTGCCCCCGGGCGGCCATGGGGGCCAGTAATATCAATGCCATCAGCAATGCGCAGAATCGATGATGCCGCATAGGGACTCTCCCAATGAAAATACCTGTGGTGCGGAGGACAGCCTGTAGGCGGTGTCGCTGAAAGGCCGCGGGTTTTGGTCAACTACCCCGCCTGCAGAGATCGCAGCCCTGGCCCACAGGTTCTAAAACGGACTGTCCGTCGGCCGGTTCCACCAGACCTCCTCCGTCGCCGGCGTGGACGTCTTGCCGCCGGCGGTGTGCTTGACCACCAGCGGGCGCAGGCGCGCCTGCCCGCCGATCGCCGGCGCCCGGACCTTGAAACGCACCGTCGTCCGGCCCCACGGCTGGATCGCCGCACAGGCCTGGTCGGCCGTGTCGATGAACCACCCCTTGGGGGCCCACAACTGGACGTTACCGGCCGGAACAGGCGAGGGGGAGGGGTTGTAGATGGTTGCCGTCACCTCCAGCGCATCGCCCGGCTGCACCATCAGCAGCCCGGCCGGTCCGCGATTGACCCCCGCCCAGTCCAACCCCACCAGCGGATCGGAATCGCTCAGCGCCAGAATCGTCGCATGCGTGTCAAACGGGGGCATGGTCAGATGGATCATCCCGTCGGCCGCCTCGAACGGCACCGCCTCCAGCCGCCGGTTGCCGTTGGTCGCCACCAGCAACTGCTTCGGCAGCGCCATCCCCTGGGGCCAGCGGACGGCCAGATTGAACCCGCTCATCGGCTCATCGTTGAAGCTTTCCAGCGCGATCAGCGCGTTGCCCCGTCCATCCACCAGCGGCGACTCCACCCGCAGCTTGGCCCGCAGCCGCAGCGGCAATTCCGCCACGGCGGACGGTCGCGCCCCGGCGAACCGCAGGAAGGAATCGAGCACGCGTGAATAGGCCATGCCGGAATGGGTGGTGTCCCACTCATACCGCGTGGCCGAGCCTTCGTAAAGGGAGCCGAGCATCATGGCGACGTACATCGCCTGTCCCTTGCCATAGGCGTTGATCGTTATCCCGGGATCGCCGCCGAAGGTCATGGCGATCACCTGCCCCGCCACGCTCTGCACCTTCATGCGCCCATATCCCGACAGCGTGTAATTGCCCAGTTCCTTCGCCACCGGATGCGTGGAATCCCACTGCTGCCAGATTTCCCCCACGGTGTCGGGCAGATCCTGCCCGCTCACGGCGGCCACCGTCACCTCGCCATACCCTTGAGTCGATTCCTGCAGCGCCAGTTGGCCCCCCTTGCCCTTGGGGGCTTTGGCGGGCTTGGCGCGCACCCCAAACACCTTGGCCAGCGTATCCTGCGGCCGTCCGTATTCATCGAACGCGCCCGGCCAACGGTCGGCGATGGCCGCCCCGCCGCCGTGAATCCAGTCTGCCAGCTTCCGGGCCGCCTCGCGGGGAATGTACTGGGCGTCAATCAGCACCACCGCCGAAATATCCTTCAGCTCCCCCCGCTCAATCTGACCTGGCGTGATCCAGCGCACCGGATACCCCATCCCGCGCAGCACGGCGTAAACGCGATACGGCGTATCCACCGGCTCGCCCCAGGCGCTGGCCAGCGGCTGGGCCAGCGACAAATCCAGCCGGCTGTAATAGAGCGCCACCGGCTTGACCGCATGCGCCGGCTTGGCCGGCATGAGGATGCGCTCCAGCCGGTGCACCTCCTGCGCCCCGTCGGCCATCGCCCCCAGCTTCGCCTTGGGGGTGAAGTCGTTATTCAGCAGCGCCCACTTGGGATAGGAATCGTGAAACGTCCCCTCCTGCCACTGGAAGCAGTGGACCCCCTTCAATCCCTTGCCGATCATCGTCCAAAATGTCCGCCCGGCGATGCGCGGATCGGCCGCGTGCGTGTTCCATTCCTCGTTCATGAGGGTGCGGTCGCCCGCCAGCGAGCGCACCAGGTCGATTTCGCACCCCATGTAGTCGTCGGCGCAGTAGCTGTCCCATCCGACCGTCTGCACATCCTTCAGGGCAATGTTGATGAACTGCTCCCAGTCCATCGGCTTCAGCGCCATGAACTTGGCCGCCAGCAGCGTGAGATTGGACAACTGCTCGGTGATTTCCCGGTGTTTGGGATCGGCCTTGCGCACCGCCGCGGCCTGATCGGCCACCGCGTCGGCCAGCGTCCATCCGCTGAAACGCTGAAACGCGAACCACGCCGCCTTGCTCTCCTGGGCATCCCTGGGCGGCTTCACCTCCTCAAAACTCTTGTACGAAGTCCCCCACAACTGATTCAACTGCCCGATCGACTTGTACTGCTCCCCCAGCCACCGGCGCCACGCCTTTTGCGCCGGCTCGGAGTAGTCCAGATACCCGCCTCCTTCGGCTGCGATGCGCCAGCTTTCGATGGAGGGATTGTCCCGCTGCTCGATCTGCTGTTTTGTCCGCGCTTCCAGCCCCGCGCGCAGCGGCTCAAAGCTCAGGCTCCAGCTTTTGCCCACCTGCCCGTCGGCGTTCACAAACCGCCCCTGCGGCGCGGGATACTTTTTGGCCTCGGCCGGCTCCATGGTCTCAAACACATTGGCCGCCGCCATCGCCCGCACGCCGTGGTCCAGATTGCCGCTGCCGCCCCCATGCGCGCGATTGAATCCCAGCGCCACCAGCCGGGCATCGTCGACATACGTCCGCGCGTTGTATCCCAGCCCCATGTGAAACTGTCCGTCCGGATCGGCGATGCCGGCGAAAAAGCCGGCCGTCAAATCCAGTCCCGCCGCGGGCTGATACCCGGCCGGCGGCTCCTGCGCTTCAAGCGCGGTTCCGTTGAAGGTCGCCACCTTGCGCCAATCCGCCTTAGCCGGATCGAAGTTCGCCTCATCGGTCAGGATCGCGCAGTCGATCCGCCGCGGGGCCAGCTTCGGCCCATGCCGCACCCCGCCGAACTGGATCGTCCCGGCCAGCGGGCGCTGCGCCGTCACCTCGAATTTCTCCCACACCCAGTCCCCCGCCTTGGTCCCCTTGCGCCGGGCCGGTTCCGGCTTCTCGTACGGGCGCTCCGTGGGCAGGCGCGCTTCCCAGTCCATGTAGTGAATCGCGATCCCCTCCCCCTGCTCATCGCGCACCAGCACGTAAAACGAGCCGTACACCCCGTCGGCCGGACGCTGATAGCGAACCCACACCCAATACCGCCCCGCCTTGGGAAAAATGCACGGAATGCTCCCCGATTCCCCCACATCATCCCCCGCCCCGCCCGCCAGAATCGCCCCGCCGGAGGTATCGGCCGCCTTGGCTACCGTCCAGTGCATCCCGCCGGCCGATTCCGCCTCCATCCGCCAACTGCTCCCCATCGCCGTCGTTCCGATCCCCACCACGCCGATCGCCGCCCACATTCCCCATCGCCGCATGTTAAATCCCTTTCGTAGGGTGGGCTTTGGCCCACCACCTTTGTCAGATCGGTGGGCCAGGTCCCACCCTGCGTTTTTCAAAAAAGAGACAGGTCAACCCCACATTACCAGTATGGAACCACCCAGTAATAGACGTATCCGGTGGGCTTCAGCGCGGGCCCAAGGTAATACGAATGCAACATGCTTGGATAACGGGTAAATTCCACGTGGCCGTCCAGCAACAGACTGTTGATGCCACGCCCGTCATGGCTGTATTGCTGCCAGTAGCTTTTCCCCACGCCGTTGGGCCAATAGACCGTGTGGTCATAGTTGCAGAAAGCAACGAGAATATTGGTCACGTTCGGTCCCCCCGGGCCGCCCGCCGCCAAACTGGAATAGGTGCCGTGGGTGGCCAGTTTCACGCCGCCGGCATAATAGCCGCTGTAGGTGGAGGCAGTGGTGGTTGGAATGCTGGGGTCGCCGTTGGGGTCTCCGACACTTCCCACATAGGCGTTAAATCCATAGGTCAGCCGCCAGTGGTTGGGATTGGGCGGCGAAGCGTAGCGCGGGGTCGCGGCGGGGCAGGTGAAGACGCCGCCGGCCGGAAATTGATCATTATGGATCCCCGTGTACGGCAACAATGCCGAGGCCCACAGGTAGGAGAGGTTCGCCTTGCTCATGATGACCGGCGGATAAACCCCCTTGTTATCCACCTGGTACATCGCCAGCGCCTGACCGATCTGGCGCAAATTGCTTCCGCAGGCGATCTGCTTGGCCGCTTGCCGCGCCCTGTTCAAGGCCGGCAGCAGCATGGCGATCAGGACACTGATGATCCCGATGACCACGAGCAATTCCACCAATGTGAACCCCTGATCCAAACGGCGGCGAACGGTGCGGGACATGGCGACCTCCAGCTAGAGCCTCTGGGACGGTATCGCATTTCATGCGTCAGCGCCCGGATCAGAAAGGAAGCGAGCCGAAGCGCCAACATCCTCACCATAGCAATCGCCGCGCGCTTTTGTCAACCCTAAACATCATCCGACCAGCAATTAAATTTTGATGATTTAATTACATCATAATCCAGCGGATTGCACCGGAGGCCCCCTAGCAAACGAGCCGCGCGCGAAGAAACAGGTGGGGAAGCTCCCCACGGCGGGCGTCTATTTACCGGGACAAACGAAGCCGCGCGTGTCAGCGGGCGGGGATTTCACAGGGAAAATCCCTTGCCCAACGCCGGCCCGTTCGTGCTAGCGGCTCGGTTCGCGCATTCCGAAAGGAATGCGTCAGCGAGGTTTTTCCCCTTACTTGCCAATCCGCGGCAGGCGGCGGGGATCGGGGCTCAGCCAGGAGGGGATCGACCCATCCAGCTTCACCCACAGCCCATATGCTGTCTTGGACTGCTCCTTGCGGAAGACAACGCGCCACACGCCCGGCTTCACTTTGCCCGCCGGCACCTTCAGCGTGGCGATTGTCCGCCCATTGCCATCCATCGTCCCGACGACCTTGCCATCGGGTCCCAGCAGATCGGCCACCGCCACCCCCAGCGAATCCCGCGTCAGCGTCACGCTGAAGGGCCCTGCCCCGGGGGGCACCCAAAAGTAGAGGCTCGGCGTGCTCTTGAGCAGCTCAATCCCACTGCGCCCCTTGGCCGTGCCAAAGGCGTAGTCGCACCCGTCGACGGACAACTGATACGCCCCGCCGCGCGAATTGACCTCCAGAAAGGCATGTTGTCCCGCCTTCAGGGTCGTCGTCAGGAACGTTCCCTGATGCACCAGCCCCTGCCCGATCACCTTCCCCTTCGCGTCGCGCAGCACATACTCCATCGTCTCGACCGCGAACGGATCGAGCGTCGGGCAGCTCACCTTCACCGACGCCTCGGCCGGGGCGTACAGCAGCACCCGGCTCTGGCCCCGCAGCGTGAAGGGCTCGGGCGCGGGCAGGTCCGCGGGCGCCTGGGCCGTCCCGTCGATCTTCAGCGCATCCACCGGCGCAGCCTGCGCCTCGGGCATCACCGGCGAAAGCGCAAGCTCGTTGGCCGGATCCCGCAGGAATTTTTCCATCTGTTCATCCGAGCGATAGAGGGGCGAGGTCTTGTCTCCCTGCCACATCTTCATCCGCCGCAGGTGCCACTGCAGGACGACCAGGCTCTGGCCGAACATCTCCAGCCGCTTAGCCTGGGCGGGCGTCTTTTGAATTTTTTGGGCCGCCAGATACCCCTTCTCCGCCTGGGGATACCATACGGCATACACCGCCTTCAAAATCTCCGGCGTCAGGTGGTAGCGGGCATCGGGGTGCTTGAGCACATACGCCTTGACCGCCGCATCCAGCTTGCCATACAGCTCCCCGATCACCTGCCCAGCCTCCGGGCCGTAGCTCCGCTGGTAATACTCGCGTTCCAGGGCGGCCACATCCGCCTCCGGATTCCACGCCAGCTTCGCCTCCAGGTAGTTGCCCACCCCCGCCCCGCCCCAGCCCGGATGGCCATAGACGTAGACCAGCTTCACGCCATATCCCTTGAGCTTGGGATAGATGAACTGAAGGATTTCCGTCCCCGGCGCCAGTGGAATGCCCGGCGTGACGAAGTGAGCCGGCAGGTCGTAGTATCCCAGCTGTTTGGTCCGCTGCGCCCAGCCCCCCATGACCAACTCAAAATCCTTCTGGATGTCGGGGCGGTAAAGCGTGTACCCGTAGTCGAAGCTGGGGGCCACCACCAGAAACAGATTCGGCTCCAGCGGCTCCACCGGCATCTGGGGCGGATAGAGGTAGCTGGAGTAGATATACCCCGCCACGATCCGGTCCGGCATCGCCTGGCGCACCTGCTTGGCCACCGCATTGTAGAAACTCAGGATCAGCGGCGTCCGCGACAACTCCCCGTGCGGATCCTTCTCCTCCAGCGCTTTGGTGGCCGCGCTCTGGCTCCAGCCGGGGCTGCCGTCGGAGGGGGAAAGCGAATAGCAGTAGAGGTTCGGGTTCTTCTTGAACGCCTCGATCGCCCGGCGGGCGAATTCCGCCACCAGTTCCGGGTTGGTCGTCTCCAGCTTATACCGCCCGCTCGGCTCCGGGCGCTTGCCGGCGATTTCCGGGAACCAGTCCGGATGCTCCTTGTACAACGAGGCGGGAATCGTGTGGGTCCAGTTGTGCCCGTGCGAGACCGAAATGGTTTTGCCCAGCCGCTGCCGCCGCAGCCACTGGCGCACCTCCTTCCGCTCATTCTGCACATAGGGCAGCGTCCGGCTGGCGAAGGCCGGGCCTTCGGTCCGGTCGATCTCCCCCACCTTCAGCGTCGAAACCTGCGGAACATCTTCTCCACTAGCTCCCGGCACCAGCCACCGCACCCCCACCACTTCCTCCAGAAACCCATACACGCCGTTGAGCGTGCCGGTGGAGTCGCCCCCGGTGGCATTTCGCTGCCCGGCCGGCGTGTCCGACCCGAGGATGAACAGGTTGTCTCCCCTGGTGACGATCCGGTATCCATCCGGCGGCAGCCCCTCGCTCTTAAGCCCCGCTGCCCGGGCGGCCGCCGTCTCCCCCAGGCTGATGAAGGGCGGCTTGGCCTGCCCCTCCTCGATCTTCAACTCCGCCCCAGTCGCCTTCTTCACATACGCGCTGAGTTCATGCGCCGCCGTCCGCACTGATCCGGGCGCATCTTTGTTCACCACGATGCGATACGCCGTCTTCCCCCCCTCCACCAGCGTCACATCCGCCGCCTGCGCCCGCCCCATGCCGACCCCCAACCCCACCACGCACAACAGCCCGAAAATCCGAGTCAACTTCACGATAGAACTCCGGTGATTCGCTTTGGCTCCCTCCCCCGGCACACCCGGGGGAGGAAACAGAGGACCGAGCGGGATTTGCCCACCCCGCTTACCGCACGTAAATATCTCCCCAGAACGCCGTCTTCTTCTTGAAGTCGGCCTCAAACTGCTTCTTCGACACCGCCTTCACGTGCCCATCCAGAAACAGCACGTTGTTGGCCCCGTTGTGCGGAAAGACCAGGCGCGTCAGGAACGTGCTGTCCCCGGTCGGCCCCACCGACTTGGACGCCGGCGCGGCCGGATCGTAGTACCATCCTTTGTCCGGGTCGGCCGTCAGCCCTGACGAACCGTCATACACCGCCGCCGTTTCGCTGGCGTTCTTGATATAGGAGATGCGCGGCACCTGCGCCTCGCGCTTGAGCGAAAATGTCGCATCGGTGTTGTAGTCCCACACCAGTTGATAGTTGAACGTGTACGTCCGGTGTAAGTTCCACGCCCACGTGGGGCGAACCTGCTGCAGCGTCGGGCAGCTCAGGATCGTATCCTGGAGGGCCGGCTTGATGTCCTTGAGCCCCAGGTAATAACCCACGCCGTAATACGGATACGCCGTCGACTGGGGCTGATCCCACAACAACCGCGCCGGGAACGCCCCCCTCTGGTCCTGCAGGTACATGCTCAGCCCCTGCCCGATCTGCCGCAGTTGTGAAGCGCATTTCACCGCGTTGGCCGCTTCGCGCGCCTTGTTCAAGGCCGGCAGCAGCATTGCGATGAGGACCGCTATGATCCCGATGACCACCAGCAGCTCCACCAGCGTGAATCCATGTCTTTTAGCCATGACCGCTCCTGAAAAAAACGTCTCCCCACCGATTCTCACCGCTCAACTCCGGATTCGCAATTCTCTCCGCCCGCCGATTCCCGCCAGACAAACCGCATGTCGATCCGTCGCCGCACCGGCGGGGCCTGCGGCCGCTCCAGCCGCCCGAAGACCATCTCCTCGATACACTGCGCCACCTCCGCCGGACGCCGGTCCACGCTCGCCAGCGCCGGCCGGTAGAGCGCGGCCTCCGTGGAATCATTGGCGCCGATCACCGCCACATCCACCGGCACCTGAAGTCCCCGTTCTTCCAGAAACCGGATCGTCGCCATCGCCCCCACATCCACCCCGCACACCACCGCATCCACATCCACCCCCCCGGCGAATCGCGCTTCCAGCGCCTCCCGGTACGCCTGGGCCAGCCCCGAGTACTCCACCATCCGCAGGTCGATCACCGATCCGGCATCCACCTGCATCCCGTGCCGCCGGCACCGCGCCAGAAATACCTCCTCCTTGGGGCGCACGCCGTTCCACGCCGTTAGAACGATCGCCGGCCGGCGACGCCCCGTGGCCGCCAGGTGATCCACGATCGCCTCCAGCGCCCGATACGAATTGAGCATCAGCAGGTCCCCTCGGAACCGCGGATCATCTTCCGGCCCCACCGCCACCACGGCCGAAAATGCACTGATGCCATCCAGTTCCTGCGTCATCGAGCAATGGGGATCGCTCCAGAAGACCAACCCGTCCACGCGTCGGTCCGTCCAGTCACGCAGCACGCTCCCCATCGCCTCCCCGACCGCGGCCACATTCGCCTGATAGACCGCATACCCCCGCTGTCGGATTTGCTGGTAAAGACGCCGCCCCGTCTCGATCGCCCAGGGCGCATGCAGCGGCCAGACCACCCCAATCGACCGCGTGGCCGCCCCGCGCAATCCCGCCGCCAGCGGGTTGGGGCGATAGCCGATCTGGTCGGCCATTTCAAAAATACGTTGGCGCGTGAGTCCTGAAACCGCCCCCTTGCCCGAAAAGGCCCGGGAGACGGTCATTTGACTGATCCCCAGCCGCCGCGCCACCTGCCGCGCGTTGGCCTGGGACCGAACGGGAGATGCCTGCCCAACCGCCTTCATGGAACACCTGCCATAAAGCCACCGGACCCAATGATAACGTAAACATCCTACCCGCCCCTCCCACGCCCCGTCAATGAAAAAATGGAGTCGGGTTCATCCAAAATCCACCTGGGATCGGGGCAGATTTCGCAGGAAATAAAACCTCTTTCTCTCTTGCCCTCCTCCCCTGATGTAATTACCTTCCAAGTGCATCATTTCGAGGAAACTTAATGGACCGCATCACGCAGCTCCTCCGAGATCGCATCGAATCCGGCCAGTGGCTCCCCGCCCATCGCCTGCCCACGGAGAAGGAACTGGCCGCCGAGCTGAACGTCTCCCCCGCCACCATCCAGCGCGCCATGGGACGGCTGCAGGAGGCCGGGCTGATCCGTGCCCGCCGCGGCTCGGGGCGGTTTGTCAGCGACCGGGTCCCCCTTCAGCGCACGCGCGAGATCATGCTCATCATCGCCCGCCCCACCCACCTGTTCTATCCCGCCATGATCGCCATCGGGCGCGGCATCGCCCCGGTCATCGAGGAGCGCGGCTACCATCTTAAAAGCTGGGCCCTCCAGTCCGCCGACGATGCCCCCCCGGCCCGCATCGCCTGGGACAACCTCCTCCAGTCCGGGCGCATTGAGGGGCTGATCGTGGCCACCCAGCAGATTCCCCGCGACTGGCTCGCAGCTGCGGCCGAGAAAATCCCCGTCGTCTGGGTCCATCCCATCGCCCGACCCCCGCGCCTCAGCAGCGTCGCCATCGACTATCTCGGCGGCGCGTTCCAGGCCGGACGGCATCTGGTGGAGCTACATCACCGCCACATCGCCCTGCTGACCACCCGCATCGACGATTTCATCGCCCAGACCCAGTTTGACGGCCTGCGCCTGGCCATGCTCGACCTGCTCCACGTCGGCCAAGGGCGACTGGATGTGCTGCGCTGCTCGGACCAGTCCTCCATTGAGGAGGGGCGCCGCTTGGCCGCCCAATGGCTCCAGATGCCCCCCGACCGCCGCGCCACCGCCGTCCTCAGCGGCTCCGATGAACTGACCCAGGGCTTCTACGAGGCCGTCACCGCCGCGGGCGTGCGCATCCCCCGCGACCTCTCCCTGATCGGCTGGAACGACCTGATCACCGCCCAGCAGATTCCCATCCCCCTCACCTCCGTCCGCGTCCATTTCGAGGAGGGGGGCCGCCGCAGCGCCCACCAGCTCATCGACATGATCGAAGACCCGGACCATTTCCCCGAGCCCCAGCGCGTCGATTCCGAGCTGATCATCCGCGACTCCACCCGGCCCCTCTTGCGCCCCCACTGAACGCGGACCCCGCCCCTTCCGTACAAAACAATAACCGGGTACGCTACACCCGACCCGAAAGAGGAAGGCTCAAACCGGAACAATCATGGAACCCACAGAACCCACCACCCCCACCATTCAGTACGATGATTTTGCCAAGATCGACCTGCGCGTCGCCACGGTGCTGGAATGCCAGCCCCACCCCAACGCCGACAAGCTGCTGCTGCTGAAGATCGATCTGGGCAACGAGCAGCGCCAGTTGTGCGCGGGGCTCAAGCAGCACTACGCCCCCGAGTCGCTGGTCGGCAAGCAGATCATCGTCGTGGCCAACCTCGCCCCCCGCACCATGCGCGGGCAGGTCAGCCAGGGCATGCTCCTGGCCGCCACCGATGCCCAGGCCAACCGTGTCATCGTCCTCAACCCTTCCGAACCCGTCCCGGCCGGAAGTAAAGTGTCGTAGGGTCCGCTTCAGCGGACCGGTCCGTGAGCATCTGCATCCTGGCCTTCGTGCCTCCGGAATCATGCTTCGCGAACTCCACATCTCCAACCTCGCGGTCATCGCCGACGCCCGCATCGAACTGGCTTCGGGCCTGAACGGCTTCACCGGCGCCACCGGCGCGGGCAAAAGCCTCGTCCTGGGCGCGCTGGAAATGCTCCTGGGGCTGCGCGGCGGCGCGGAAATGCTCCGCCCCGGCGCCGATGAAGGGCGCGTCAGCGGGCTGTTCGACCTGCGCGATCCGGCCATCCTGGCCGAAATCGAACGCGCCACCGACATCCCTGTCTCCGCCGACGGCGGCGAACTGCTCATCACCCGCCGCATCTACGCCAGCGGACGCGGCTCGGTCAGTCTCAACGGCCAGCCGATCACCCTCGGCATGCTCAAGGGCGCGGCCGAGCTCCTCGTCGACGTTCACGGCCAGCACGACCACCAATTCCTCCTCAAACCGGCCAACCAGCTCCAACTGCTCGATCAGTTCGGCCAACTGGAACCCCTGCGCGCCCAATACCAGGAGGTCTATCAAAAACTCCAATCCATCCGCCAGCGCATGGAGGAGTTGGCCGCCAACCAGGCCCTGCGCGACCAGCAACTGGAGCTCTACCGCTTCCAGGCCGCCGAAATCGACGCCGCCGATGTTCAACCGGGCGAATACGAGGAACTGGGCGCCCGCGCATCGGTTCTGGGCAACCTGGAAAAACTCAAGAAGGAGGCCGGCGCCACCCACGCGGCCTTGTATGAAATCGACGGCGCGGTGCTGGAACGACTCAAGGGCATGGCCGCCGTCCTGGCCGAACTGGCGACCCTGGACCAGAGCCTCGACCCGATCAGCCGCTCCCTGCACGAGGCCACGATCAACCTGGAGGAAACCGCCTTTGACCTTTCCCGCTACCTGGGCCGGCTCGACCTGGACCCGGGTGAACTGGCCGAGGTGAACGACCGCCTCAACACCCTCAACCGCCTGATGAGCAAGTACGGCGACACCACCGAGGAGGTGCTGGCCTACCGGCAGGAGATCGGGCGGAAAATCGCCGAGCTGGAACGGGCCGGCGATGACCTGACCACACTGGAAAAGGAACTCGCCCCCGTGAGCCAGAAACTCAACACCCTGGGCCAATCCCTCACCCAACAGCGCCAGGCGGCCGCCGAAAAACTCACCCCCCTCATTGAGGCCCAACTGGCCGAACTGGGCATGGAAAAAGCCCGCTTCACCATCGTCTTCAACGCTGCAGGCGGGGTCGTTGACCCCGCAACGCCCGCGAAATCCCCCACCCCCACCGGTTTCGACACCATCGAATTCATCGCCCAGACCAACCCCGGCCAACTCGCCCAGCCCCTGCGCAAAATCGCCTCCGGCGGGGAATTGAGCCGGATCATGCTCGCCTTAAAAGGCATCCTCGCCGGCGGCGGGCGCGTCAGCGTGCTGGTCTTCGACGAGATCGACGCCAACGTCGGCGGCCGCCTCGGCGCCGTCATCGGCAAAAAGCTCCGCGCCCTGGCCGACCACCACCAGGTCTTGTGCATCACCCACCTCCCCCAGATCGCCGCCTACGCTGACCGCCACCTGACCGTCCGCAAAAACGTCGTCGGCGACCAGACCCAAACCACCGTCCGCGTCATGGAAGGCGAGGAGCGCATCGAGGAACTGGCCGAAATGATCGGCGGCCACCGCATCACCGACGTCACCCGCGCCCAGGCCCGCGAACTGCTCGAAGCCGCCAAAGAAAAACCCAAACGCCGCCGCGACAAAGCCGGCTGATCCCCTTTTGCCCGCAACCCCCGAAGCCTCCCGCCTCTCCCCCGGGGGAGAGGCCGCCCGCGCAGCGGCGGGTGAGGGGGAAGCGCCACCCAACCCAAAACATCCCCAATGGCAAGGCCGCTCTTCATCGCGTCAACCGCAAGGTCGGCTTTAGCCGCCACTTTCGCATCTGCCCGCGTCTAAGGTTCCCCCTGCCCCCAAATCCACCTTGGCATTCTACCCCCCGCAAATTATCCTACCCTCATGCAATACCGCTCTCTCGGAACCACGGATGTAAAAGTCTCGACGATCAGCTTCGGCTGCTGGACCATGGGAGGCCTCAACTGGGTCAACGGCGTCCCCAACGGCTGGGCCGAGGTCGATGAGGACCAGGTCACCGCCGGCATCAAGGCCGCCCTCGACGCCGGCGTCAACCACTTCGACAACGCCGACGTCTACGGCAACGGAAAGGCCGAGCGCATGCTCAGCCGCGTGCTCGACCGCCTGGGCGTCAAAAACACCGACCTGATCATCGCCACCAAGATCGGTCACTTCCCCGGCACCGCCGAACACGCCTATGAACCGGCCCACATCCGCCACCAGTGCGAGCAATCGCTGATTAACCTCAAACGCGACTACATCGACCTCTACTACTTCCACCACGGCAACTTCGGCCCCAACGACCGCTACCTCCACGACGCGGCCGAGACGATGGACAAGCTCGTGGCCGAGGGGAAGGTGCGCATCAAAGGCCAGTCCGCCTATTCCGAAGACGACTTTGAGCGCCTCGTCCCCATCGTCAAGCCCGCCGTCCTCCAGGGCCGCGCCAACGCCCTGGACGACCATTTCATCCGCCCCGGATCGCGCGTCAGCAACCTCATGGAAAAGCACGGCCTGAGCTTCGTCGCCTTCAGCCCGCTGGCCCAGGCCAAACTGCTGGACAAATACGACCCCGCCAACCCCCCGCAATTCGAACCCGGCGACCACCGCAAAAACTCCAAAGCCTTCAGCGCCGAGGAACTGGGCAAACTCAAACCCAAACTGGAAAAGCTCAAGGCGAAATTCGGCTCAACCACCGAAGACCTGGCCGCCCTGGCGATCAACTACATCCTCGCCCAGCCCCGCGTCGCCTGCGCCATCCCCGGCTTCCGCAACGAACGCCAGGCCCGCTGCAACCTCGCCGCCGCCGCCCGCTCCCTCTCTCCGGAGGATGTTAAATTCATTCAGGAAACCCTGGCATCGTAGGACAGGCTTCCGGCCTGTCACGCAGCGCCATGGATCAGGCTTGGAGCCTGTCGTTTGACGAAAAATTTTCTTGAACGGCCGCCGTTTGGTGGCACACTATCCGCGGTAAAAGGGGGACGGTTTTTCATCAGGAGACGGTATGTCCGAAAAC
>JBIQLO010000021.1:0-30072 GCA_044464175.1 Planctomycetaceae bacterium
CAAAGCCGGCTGGACACGTTTGAACTCCGGATCCATGAACCAGCGGTTGCGGACGCACCAGCTGACCGTCCGCGCCCCGTGCGGGGTCAGGCGCATCATCTCCGAATGCCTGCGCATCAACGTCGGCACGTGCAGCCCGGCCGCCGATCCATTCACCGGATCATCCGTGGGAATCTCCATCGACACCTCCAGGCTCGATCGAGGCAGCTCCACCTCCACGCCCAGATGCTCCCCCAGCCCCCGCTTCGTGAACGCCAGCGCCGCCGGTCCGTCCAGCAGCACTCCGCCCGACAGATACCGCTTCATCTCCTGATCCGTCAGCGACTCGGCCGCCGTGCCGTTGAGCATCACCGTGCCCGCGCCGGCCGCATTGACCGTGAACGGAATGCCGAACCGTCCGCAGATCATCCCTCCCCAGGCCAGGTCAAATTGCGACTCCCGCGCCGGCATGTTCGCCGGATCGGGCACAAAGTTGTATGCCCGCAGACACAGGGCGCTGGGCCCGCCCCATCGGGTCTTCCTGCTCAAATCTCGCAGCGCCCTGAAAAACGGCTCATTATCCCCCATCGTGTCGGCATACCCCTCCCATTCAGGGCGCACCCATTCCCGGATGCTGGGAATCCACGTATAGGGAATATCCACCTTCGAGGCCAGAATCGCCCCGGAAATAAATCCCCGCATCGCCTTGCGCGAGGTGCTGTAAAAAGTGTGCGGATAGGTGTCCGCCTCGCACATGTATTCGATGTCATCCCCCATGAGGTTGCGCTGCATCTGATGGGTCGCCATCAGATGCGCGAAACTCTTGTATCCCTTTTCCCCGTAAATGGCGTGGGCGATGCGGATCAGCGGGCGAGTCTGCCCGGCCAATGCCCGGGCGAACGGCTCCTGGAGCAGTTCATGGCGCCCGCCCGAAGCGCACTTGCCGCAACGGATGGTGGGATCGACACGGTCGATCGCCTTTCTGATCTCCCCGGCCAGGGCAACGAGGCTCTGTTCACCCGACGCAAACCACTGCTCCCGAATCGCCTCGGCCGCCTCATCCCCGCCGCGCATCGCGGCAAAGATGGCCTGGCGCGTCAGATTCCGCCCCGTCGCCTGATTGAACGCCTTCACATGCAACGGGCAGGCGCACGCCCATCGGGCCGGAGCATGGTTGCACAGCCGCACATCATCATCCACCAGCAAAAACGCCGGCCCCGCCTGCGCCATCATCCCCACCACCTGCCGCGTGTGCTCCAGAAATCCCTCATCCAGCGGGCAGAAACAGGGCACGCATTCGGTTCCATCCCATCCGACGATCCGCTGGTAGGGCTGGGGCGGGATGGGCCGCCCGCGCTCCCCATGCCCGATCAACGACTGAATCAGAATCCCCGACCGCACTCCCTCCGGCTCCAGGCGCGCCTTGATCCGCCCGAACTGCTCCAGCGCCTGCTCCACCCCCTCATGCCCCCGCCCGCACTCCGGAATGCCCATGATCATCACGGCCACATCGGTCGTTTTGCTCCGGCGGCACATCTCCACCAGGTCATCCATGATCCCCGGCTCCCGCCAGGGCGGCAGCGCCACGGTCGTCATCATCCGCATCGGCTCAGATTTCGGTTGGCTCATACCATCAACTCTATTTCTCGCAAGGCGCGGCACAATGGCTCACGCCGCATCATCCCACATCCCGTTGATCGCCCCCACCGTCCACGCCGCCAGTTCCTCCCCGCCCTCCGGCCCCACCACCGTGCTCGCCGGCAGCGCCCCGTAGCTTCCCCCCGCCACCGCCCGCCGCGTCGGCAGGTATCCCCCCCACCCGGCCAGTTGCACCAGCAGCGTCTGCACCGCCCGGCTGCGCGCGCGAATCCGGTGGCTGTAGTCCAGGTAATACTCGAACGGATTGGTCGCCATCGCCACCTCCCCCAGCCGCAGCACATGCACCGTCACCGGCACCGTCGGCGAATCCTTCTGCTGCTCAAAACGCTCGGCCACCAGCCGGTTCCAGTTCATCTTTCGATAGACGCTGGTGATCTTCACATACCAGCGCGGCTCCTGCCGCAACCGGGGGTTGGCCTCCAGTTCCTGTTTGAGCGCCTCATACTGCTCCCGCAGCGCTTCGGCCTCCCTCAGCGCCTGCTCAACATCCGCCTCCCTCAGCATCCGCCGGCTCAGCCCAATCGTCTCCGCCCGGTGCCGCACCACCGGATCGCGCTCCAGTTCCCGATGCGCATACGGCACCACTCCGGCCACCGCCTCGGCGATCCGCTGCCCGATATCCTGCCGCTGGTTGATTTCCATCAGCCGCCACATCCGCTCCTGCGCCCGCCAGTCGATCATGATGTTGCGCTTGGCCGGGGTGACATCCCCCGCCGCGCTGCACTGGGGCAGGATGAAAATGTCCTCCCCCAGCCGCCGGCGCAGCTCCCGCCGTGTCTCATGCCAGTAATCCGCGCTCACCTCCCAGCCATGCTCGCCGGACTGGCTCGGAGCGGCCAGGTTCACCACCACCCCCATCAGCCGGTCCTTCTCATCCCAGAAGCCGATCACATTCACCGCCGAATCGGCCGGACCTTCGATATGGCTGAACGTCGGGTCGTTCGGATCGCCGTACATGCGCGACTGCCCGTCGGCGTAGACCATGCGCCGGTTGTATCCCACCGTCGCCTGCCCCAGCCCAAAGCCGACAGCCGCCGGGCGGCGTCTCTGCCATGCCGCGACGATGGCTCCGGCGATGCGCCGTCCGACGGTCTCCACATAGTCCTCCGGCCGCATCACCGTCAGCTCCACCCCATAGCGCTCGGACCCACTCTCCCCGGCGGAACGGCACTCCGGACCGGTGTGCGTGTGCGTGGCATTGAGAAAGACCAGCGAGGGGTCCAGCTCCGGCAGCTCCCGCCGCAGGTGCCCATCCACCGCCGCCCGCAAATTCTCGGGAATGCTCACCAGGTCACAACTGACCATCACCCCCCGCCCGCCCCCGGGGCGCGTTGATTCAAACGCCAGCGCCGTGGCGGTGATCGGATCGGCCACCCCCTCCGACACGCGGGCATAAAACTGCCCCGCCAGCAGCACCGGCTCCCCCGGCGTCAGATCCACCCCCGCAAACCCCACGCGCAGCGTCCCGTCCAGCCCGCCCATCCCAACCTCCTCGGTGTTATTTGTTACTTGCTTTTTGTTATTGGTTATTTGTTGTTGGCGAAACCCAATACAAATAACCAATAACAATCTCAATACTCTCCATGCCGTCGCACGCTCATGTAATGCTCAAAGTACGGCTTGAGGTCCGCCCGCACCTCCTGTTTGAGCTGCCTGGCCTCCTCCGTCAGCGGCCACGGAACGTGGATGGGGGTGCGGCCGGGCCGCGTCCCCATGGCACACGAGAGACGCTGGCGCGGCTCGTGGTTGGTGAACGCCACATGATACGTCCGGGCATGAAACAGCAGCCCATCCCGCCCACTGGCGACGATCGGCAGGTACCCCGGCACATCATCCTTGTGATACGCCGTCTCATCATCCTCCTCCACCCGGTTGAAGCTCTTACCCGCCCGGATGAACTTGAACCCCGCCGGCGGCTGCCAGTCCTCCCGGTGCGAATCCGGCATGATCGCCAGCCCCCCATGCCGCGGGTTGCACCCGGTCAGATAAAACCACAGGCTCGTCCCCGTCTCCCCCCGGTTCAGGTAATAGTCCGGCGCGGTCGGCGGAATGCTCTCGCAGGCGAAATCGGTGTGCCAGGTGATCCCTTTGGCCCCCGGATTGCGCAGGATGCAGGCCGAGCGATGCACAGTCAAATCCTTCCGCCCGCCATGAATCGCCTCCTGCAGCGCCAGCCAGTGGGGGTTGTCAAACAGCTTCACCAGCGGCCGGGAAACCTCCACGAAACGCAGGTGCGTCACGCTCTGCCCCTCCCCCAGCGTCCCGTCCGGGTCGCACGCCTGCTTCACCGATTCCTGCAATTCCTCGCAGTGCGACTGGCTGATCAAATCCTTGACGATGGCGAACCCGTGCTCGTTGATGCACCGCACCGTCGCCTCGGCCTCCCCCGGCTCAAACGTATAGCGATACCCCGGATCGACCGGCTGATTTTCGCCCCCCTGCTTCGAATCCGTCATGGCTGCGCTTGCGGACATGGACCCATCTCCTTTCAATAGATGCCGCCCCCTCGGTTTTGGTTTTTCGCTCTCCCGACGAATCACTTCGCCGGAATTTTCGTGTATTATTCAACCTGCTCACCGGCAAGGGAATAGACAACCCTGCTATTTGTCTTTCTAATTCTGCTGTGACACAGGCCGCCAGCCTGCCATACGGCCAAGGGGACGGCAGGCGCCGCCATGGCCTGAATCCCGAAGCCCGAGGCATCCATGCTCACCATCGGCATGCTCGACCAGCCGCTCACTCACCGCTTTGCCCGCGGGCCCGAGTTCCCCTTCTGGACCCTCGGCTTTCTCCTGGCCGGGCGCGTCCAGGTCCAGACCCCCCGGAGCCGGCAGATGCGCATCGGCCCCACCATCTCGCTGACGCCTCCCAATTGCCCCTACGCCACCGAATGGGGCGGCGGCGATGGCCCGTGGATCGAAATCTGGGCCATCTTCGACCCGCCGAGCCATTGGAGCCATCTGCTTCAATGGCCCATCACCTGTGCGCCGGTCGGCGAGCTGCGCCTGGAGGATGGCGCCCGGCGTCACGCCGTGCAGTCAGCCCTTCTGGAAGGGCGCGACCACCACCGCTCCGGACGACCCAACGCCCGATCCCTTGCTTTCAACGCCCTGGAGCGCGCGCTGTTGATCCTGGATGAAATCAATCCCGCCCGCGGCAACCAGCGTCGCGATCCGCGCATTGTCCAGACCCTGGAGTATGTCGCCCGCCACTATCCCCACCCCCTGAGCGTCGAGGCCCTGGCCGAGCGGGCCTGCCTCTCTCCCTCCCGTTTCGCTCACCTGTTCCGCACACAGATGGGCATCGGCCCGATGCAGTACGTGGAAAAATACCGCATCGACCGCGCGGCCGAGCGCCTGCTGGGAGGCAACGACTCCATCGAACAGATCGCCCGCGCCACCGGCTTCGACAACCCCTTCCACTTCTCCACGCGCTTCCGCCGCCGCTTCGCCAAGCCCCCCAGCCGCTACCGCCTCAATCCGGCGTGAATCACCGCAGAAAAACCCGCTCCCTCACTCGAGGGAACACCGACGTCTCTCTTGACTTGACCCTAACACGTGCCTATATTCCCCCATGCTCAAATACCCTTTCCATTCCCTCCCCTCCATCGCTTCCCTGCTCCCTCGCTCTGTCGCCCCCGCATTACCAACGAACCCAAACGGACCAAACCCAATTCGCCCCTGGCGAGCCAGAATGAAGGATTTTCCCCCCGAACCCAACGCGCCGTATTTCCCAACGAACCCACCGGCACAGTCGGGAGGGAGCGGCTTTGGCCGCCTCGGTGGCTCCCGCTTTACAGGCTTGGCTGCCCCATCGCGGTGTAAGCGGCCGCCCCCCGGGGCGGTGGCGCGCACTTCGTGAATCGGCTTGTCACACCCCATCAGCAGGCCGGCGGCCAAGGCCACCCACAACAGTTTCCAACTCATGATGCCTCCGTGTGTCGGTTGTGGCGAACGTCTCGGCCAGCTGGTCGCAAAATTGCGTGCAAAGCAGGGGCTGGGCGAGGTTTTGATCCAGGGCGGCCGCGGCCCGTTGCCCCATGGCCGCCAGTGCGGCCGGGCCGGCATTGGCCGCCTCGGTGATGGCGGCCACCGCGCCGGCCAGGTCCCCATGATCGACCTGCCAGCCGATCCCATGGGCTTCCAGCAGGTCGCTGATGTGGGAGGGGCGCGGTCCCAGGTAAAGCACCGGGCGCCCCACCGCCATGGCGCCGTAAATTTTACAGGGATGGATGATCCCCGCCATCGCCTGTCCCAGCGAGACGACATGCAAATCGGCCGCCGAGAGGGAATGGCCCAATGCCTCCAGCGGCTGATACGGCAGGGACAGGGCGTTGGTGAGATTCTTTTGCCGGATGAACGTCTCAATGCGCCCTTTGAGCAGTCCGCCGCCGATGAAAAGGAAACGGATGCGCGGATCATCCCGGAAATGCTCGGCAGCCGACAAAAGCGTGTCCAGCGGGTTGGAGGGGGAATGATTGCCGCTGTACATGATGACGAATTTGTCTTCCAGCCCGTGACGCCGGCGAAAGGGATTGGCCCCCGGCTCGCAGGATTCGGCCATCCGGTCCTGATGCGGCCAGGGAGGGAGGATGCTCAGTTTCTCCTCCAGTCCCCCCCGCCTCTGCAGGCGCTCGGCCATGAAGCGGTCCAGGGTGATCACCTGGGAAGAGCGGCGCAGAATGAAGCGGTTGATCCGCTCCAGCAGCCGCGCGATCCATCCATGCGGCTTGATCTGTCCCAGCGCGATCAACTGGTCCGGATTCAGGTCCATCGCCCAATAGACCGCCGGGACGCGGCGAATTTTGGCCACAAGGCACGCCCCCAAGCCGATCTGCGGCGGAGAGGTGCTGAAGAGAATGCCGCCCAGCCCCGGAACCAGCAGGCCACGCAGGATGCACTGGACCCGAAACGAAGCCGCCCCAAGCAGCCGGATCAGAATCGATTTCTTGCCGAAGGAGGCCAGCGGCAGCCGCCGGATTTCCACCCCCCCGACCGTTTCCCGCGCCGGATAACGGAGGGATGGGTCTTCGTATCCCCGATCGGCAGCATAGACGATGACCCGCCAGCCGCGTTGCGCCATCTCCGCCGCCACATCGGCCATGTGCTGCCCCACACTGGCCGGGTCGGGGATGAAGACCTGGGAGAAGATGAGGAGGGTTGGTTTCATAGAGGCACAAAGGCATCAAGGCACGAAGGCACGAAGGGAAAAAATGATCCACCCTCCATGCCTTCGTGCCTGCATGCCCGCGTGCCTATTTCTTGCTCGCCATCTGGTCGTGAATCCAACGATACGTCTTTTCCATCCCGTCGCGGAGTTTGACGCTGGGCTCCCATCCCAAAAGCCGCTGGATCAGTGTGTTGTCGCTGTTGCGCCCGTTGACGCCCTTGGGCGCGTTGAGATTGTAGGCACGCTTGAGCTTGATGCCGGCAATCTCCTCCACGATATCCACCAGCTGGTTGATGCTCACCAGTTCGCTGGAGCCCAGATTGATCGGCTCGAGGATGTCGCTGGCCAGAATGTCCTGCGTTCCCTTGAGGCAGTCGCTGATGTACATGAAGGAGCGCGTCTGGTGCCCATCGCCCCAGATTTCGATCTCATGCTTGCCGGAGAACTTCGCCTCGATCACCTTGCGGCAGATGGCGGCCGGGGCCTTCTCCCGCCCGCCCTGATAGGTGCCGTGAGGCCCGTAGACGTTATGGTAGCGGGCCACGCGCGTGGTCAGCCCAAAATCCTCGCGGAAGTGGCGGCACATCCGCTCGCTGAAGAGCTTCTCCCACCCATACCCATCCTCCGGCAGGGCGGGATAGGCATCCTCCTCCTTCAAGGCCGTCACGTTCGGGTCGCGCTGCTTGTCGCCGTTGTAGACGCAGGCGGAGGAGGCGTAGAAAAACCGCTCCACCTTGTTCTCCTGCGCCGCCTGCAGCAGGTGAGTGTTGATCAGGACGCTGAGCATGCACAGGGCCTTGTTGTTCTCGATGAACCCCATGCCCCCCATGTTGGCCGCCAGGTTGTAGACGGTGGTGGCCCCTTTCAGCGCCTGTTCACAGGCGGGCTTGAGATTGAGGTCCAGCTGGAGGTTTTCGGCCTCGGGAAATCGCTGATACCACTGGTCGAACGGCTTGACGTCCACCGAGCGCACACGGGTGAATCCCTGTTTGAGCAGGTCCCCGACAAGGTGGCCGCCGATAAAACCGCCGCCGCCACAAACAACGATCGTCTGGTCTTTCATGGTAATGATTGAGTCTCCGAGGCTCTTAAATCGTCAGGTCCGCTCAGACCGGCCGCCACTCCCAACCCATGGGAGGACGCATTCGGCCACGGCGGACCCTGAGGAATGTACTCCTGACAATTAACGCCCCGAAGTATAGATTAGAGGCCTAGGCCGTCAAGGAAAAGGCAAACCATGGCTGAGCAGACTCCCCCCCCGACCCAACCTCCGGAAGAGCCCACCCCCCCCCCGCCGCCGCCCCGCAAGCGGCGGCACTGGGGCCGGCGCATCGCCATCGCCGTGGCGGTCGTGGTGGTGCTAATTGTCATTCTGGTGCTGCTGGCGCCGACAATCCTGAGCACCGGCCCGGTGCGGCGCTTCGTTGTGGGGCAGGTCAACCAGCATCTCAATGGCCACATCCAGATCTCCGACTGGTCGCTGGGATGGGGCGGGCCGCTGAGCATCAGCGGATTGCACATCTATGACGCCCAAAACCAGGAAATCCTCGCCCTGAACCATGCCTCCACGCAGATGGGGCTCTGGTCGGCGTTGCGCGGCAATTACGATCTGGGGCAGACGACCGTGGACGATCTGAACCTGGTGCGTCTGGAGATCGATCGGGACGGCACAACCAATTACCAGAAACTGGCGCAATCCTCGCCTCAAACGCCGCAGCAGCCCCCGGCGAAGCAGAAGCAGACGACCGCCCTGCCGCAGGTGCGCGGGACGATCACCGTCAACAACCTGCACGGGACGATTCTGGCCGCCGGCGCGCCCGAACCGCTGCACCTGGACCCCAGCCACGCCAAAATCGAAATTCCCGACATCGACCAGCCGATCAAAAACAGTGTTCGGGTGGCATACCACGTTGGAAACCTGCCGCCCGGCACCATCGAGCTCAACGGCACCATCGACGCCGTGGCCAACCGGCAGGTGGATTTGAAACAACTCTCGGCCGATGAACAATTGAGCGTCGCCGATGCCCGCCTGGATGCCCTTTCGCCCCTGTTTCGCCTCATGGGGATCGACCTTTCAACCGTGGGCGTGGCCAACGGGCAACTGAAGCTGGCGGCGACCGGAATCGATCAGCTCTCGGCCACCGGGGCGATCAAGATAAGCGACCTGAAGGCCACCGGCGGACTGCTTCAGGGAGACACCTATACGACCAAGGCCCTGAACATCCCCGTTGACCTGTCCATCGCCTCGGCCGGTTCCAGCGCCGCGACGGTTCAGATCAAATCGCTGGGCATCGAGTTTGACCAGGGCAAGCTCGCCGCCAGCGGCAAGGCGCCGCTGGACGCCCTGCTCTCGGCCGGTCAGGTGATCGCCGCGGCGATCCAGCAGGCGGCCGGGCAGAAGACCACCACCACGATTCCCTGGCACGGCGGCAACGGCCAACTGTCGCTCACCGCGCAGATTCCGGATGTCTCGGCCATCGCCAACCAGTTGCCCCACCTGCTGCATCTGCAGGAGGGGACGCGCCTCACGGGCGGGCAGTTGAACCATCAGACCACGCTCACACTTCTGGCCGACAAGGCGACGCTCAATACCGAAACGCACCTGACGCATGTCACCGGGCAGCATGAGGGGAAGGCGGTGACACTGGAGCCGGTGCATTTGACGGCCGGTGCGACTGCGTTGCCTTCGCCGGCGCTGCGCGACCTGAAGCTGGCGCTCACCAGCGGCTTTGGCTCGCTCAACGGCGGTGGCGCCTCGGTGGCCGATCTGAACCTGACCGGCCAGTTCAACCTGAAAGACTTGCAATCGCAGCTTGAGCAGTTCGTCAACCTGACCACCCTGCTCAAGGCGTCCAGCCCGGTCCAGTTGGCCGGGACGGGAACCTTCCAACTGGCCAGCCAGGGGGACCCGGGCCGGGCCGATGCGCCGCTGCAGGTCAGCACGCAACTGACTCTCAGTGACCTGAAGATCACCGGCCTGACGTCGGCCGGGCCGATCGAGCAATCGCGCCTGGCGGTGGCGGCGGGGGCGGCGATCGACCGAAGCAGCGCCGGCGTGCAGGGGCTGCGCGGCGTCAATCTCACCATGGAATCCGGTCCGGCGAATAAGCCGGTGATTGACCTGACGGTCGTCGCGGATCAGGTGACGCTCCAGCCGGCCCTGTCCGCCCCTTTGATCAAGCTCGCCAAGTGCGAGATTCCCAGCCTGCCCGAAGCGCAGAAGCAGCTGGCCGCCTTCATCCCGCCGGACTTCGCCATCACCGCCGGCAGCCTCAGCGCCGGCGGCGCGGCGTCGTACGAGGGAGGGCGGTTCCGCCTGACCCAGCCGCTGGCGGTGCATATGGTCCACCTGACGCTCGATCAGGTCACGCAGGGGCAGCAGCGGCGGCTCCTGGCGGATCAGCCGGTGACCCTGTCGGTGCTGGCCGACCAGCCCCAATCCGACTCGATCCACCTGGCGGATGTGTCGGCCCAGTTGGGCGAGGCCCTGACCGCCAAGATCACGGGCACCATCGCCCAGCTCTCCACTCAGCGCCAGTTCAACGATGTCCAGCTTGCCTTGGACTATGATCTGGGCAAGCTCTGGCCCGTTGCGCGGCCGGTGGTGCTATCGCCGGAGCAGCAGCAGAAGTTCTCGCAGATGGCGATGGACGGGAAGTTCCATCGGGTCTTTCATCTCTCCGGCAGCTATCCGGCGGGGCAGCCGTTCAACAAGGCGATTCAGTCGCTGGTCGCGGATGGCGGCATCGCCCTGGAGAGCTTCACCCTGCCGGAGAAGGGGATTGCTTTTGGCAACGCCGACATTCCCTTCACGCTATCCAAGGGGATCGTGACCACAGGCGCGGCCGGGGGCGGGGCCTCGACCCAGCCGGTGGCCTCGGCGGTGCTCAATGCCGGAAAGGTGCGGCTGGATCACCTGAGCATTGACCTGACGGGTGAGCATCCGCGTCTGACCACGCCGGACCACTACCAGTTGCTCCAGGGCGTCACGCTCAACACCATCTTCGCCGAAACCGTCCTGTCGCAGTTCCTGAACAACCCGCTGTGGGCCAACGCCAAGCAGGCCGAGGGACGGCTGGATGTGAGCATCCTGCAGTGCCACAATCTGCCGCTGGACAGCTCACTGACCCAGCCGGGGAGCACGGGCGATTTGTCGCTGCAATACTCGGTCACCGGGCTGCAGATCGGCAACGATCTGGTCACGGGCCTGGTTCAGTATCTGGCGCCCAACGCCTTTAACAACAACACGCTGCAGGGGGCGATCAAGGATGGCTCGATCAGCATTGCCAATGGCATCGTGACCCATAAGACGCCGGTCAGCATCGACAAGTACACGCTGAATCTGGACGGATCGGTGGCGATGGCCAGCGGGCGATTCACCACGCCGATGAACCTGACGATTCCGACGGCGCTGTTCCGGCAGAAGGAACTGGCGCGGGTGCTGCCGGAGTTGACGGTGCCGCTGAGCGGCACGGCCACCCAGCCCAAGCTCGATTTGGGCAAGGCGATTCAGGACAACCTGGGCAAGGGGCTGCTGAACCAGATTCTGACGCCGCAGAAGAAGGAGCCGGACAATCCGAAGACGATCCAGGAGAACTTGGGCAAGGAACTGCTCAACCAGATCCTGACGCCGCAGAAGAAAGAAACAGACAAGGAGCCGGCGGCGCCGAAGAAGCCGGGAAAAGTCGAGCCGCCCGCGTCACAGCCGGCCAATCCGCTGGAGGATTTGCTGAAGAACCTGGGAAAGAAGAAAAAGTAGGTTGGACGGGGTTAGAACCGCTCCCGGCGCATGCGCCAGGTGAGGCGCAGGTCGATCATGGCCAGGATCAGGATCAGCCCGACCAGGATCAGCACCGCCAGCAGGACGAGGTTGAAGGCGAGCGTTTCGGGGGACATCCAGAAGAGCAGGGCAAAGCAGATCGCCAGCAGGAGCATGGTCGCCCCGCCCCATCGGCGCAGGCGGATGCGCCGGGCGTTGTAGTACGCCTCCTCCACGCCGCGAAGCTGGTGGGCAGCGCGGGAATAGACCAGGTAGTACAAACCCGCCGCCGCGGTCAGGAGGGCGATGATGGCCGAAACAATCTGCATATCCAAAGGGGCCGGGTTTACGCGCCGGCCATCCGCGTCTGATACCGCTGGATCATCCCTTCCAGCCGGTCACGGGGCTGGAGGGCGTAAAACAGCTCCCGGTTGAAAAGGACTTCCTCCTGCCGCAGCCGCTGGCGGGCCTCTTCCAGTTCCTGCTCCCACTGCCGCAGGGCCGGGGAGTCCATGGCGGCGGCGTCGAGCCGGTCATGCATCTGCTGAAAGACCTTCATCCGTTCGAGCGACCGGCGCGGCAGGGCCCGGATGCGGTCGAGAAAGGGCCGCTTCTGCTCCCCCAGCAGTCCATGGCGCAGGCGATGCCCGTTGCGCACGACGCAGGGGAGACAGACCCGCCCCTGGCCGACGGCGGCCGGATGGTGGAGCGTGGCGGTGGTCACGCAGAAGCGAGGCGGCTCGAAGGCGAAATGGGCGGCGATCAGGCGGTCGAGCACCTGGTCATAGCGTCCGCCGCCGATGCCGTGGGCAAACTGGTCGGCGGCCAGGAGGCGCAGGAAGAGGGTCAGCGTCAGCGCGCGGGGGGCGAGGCGCACCTGGTGCTGAACGAGCCATTGCCCCAGCTTTTCGGCGGCGCTCCACCCCTCGGCCGACTCGCTGAAAGCGAAGGCCTCGCCGGATTCGAGGGTCAGCCGCCACTGCCCGGCCGTGCCATGCACCATGGCCCGCTGCCTGGTTCCGGCGACCAGATCATCCAGCCAGAAGGGGGCTTCGCAGGCATTGCCCGAGATCTTCAGGTCGGGCATGGGGCGGGTTTCCCCCTTGATGCCGTGCTCCCGGCGGTAGTCGCGCAGGGCGGTGTTGTACTGGGCGGCGAAGCGCTTGGCCCGGGCCAGCAGGTGATGGGTCAGCAGCAGATAACTTTCGCTCTGCCAGAGGGGGGAGGTGAGCATCCCATGCTGGCGCAAGCCCAAGGACCAGTCCAGTTCGTGGGAGGCGTTGGTCAGGGCGGCGGAGAGGTTGTCGGTTTCCAGGGTCAGCCGGCGCATGGAGTCGAGGAAGGGCCCGAGCATCGGCTCATAGTTCCAGTCGGTCTGCTCCATGCCGCGACGGATGTTTTGCAGGTGCAGAGGGGTGGGGGTCTGCAACTGCCCGCACCAGGCGGCGGTGGCGAGGCGCTCATCGTCGGTCAGGGGCCAGCTTGCGCCGGGCCACTGGAGGGTCAGGTGCTTGGGTTCATCGCTGTCCACGGCGAAGTGGTAGGCGGCCCCATCGCACTGGGCGGCGGCGGCGTCGATCAGCACATCCTTGGCCCAGACGCCGGGATGGCGCAACTCGGTCTGGTGGCCGGTGGCGATGAGCAACTGATCCGGGTCGGTGTGGCCGATCCACTGGCGCAGGCGTCGGCGCACCAGGGGGAGGGGGATGCCCTGGAGGCGCACCTCCTCGGCGGTGGAGAGGCGGCGGTGGTTGTCGCGGGTGTCGGCCAGCAGTTGCCGGGGTTCGGGCCAGATGAGCATCTGGCCATCCTCGGCCGGGGCTTTCCAGTCGGCATATTGGGCGGTGGCGGCGTCCATGGCGGGGGTTTATCTCTCTCCACAACAACAGGTTTGGGGCTCGGCGGGGGCGACGGGCGCCCCGGGCAGGTCGCGTCCGACTTCGCGTCGGAGGACCTGGAGGTAGTGCTTGAGGCGGTTGGCCGGGTCGTTGAGGGCGCCGCCGAACTGGCGGTCGGGGTCCTTGTAAATCAGGCGGACGGGGATTTCGCGGATGCGCAGGCCGGCGGCGGCGGCGCGGGGCCAGAGCTGCATGGGGAAGGCATAGCCGGACTCGGTGAGGTTGAGCCGGCGCATGGCGCTGACGCGGTGGGCCTTGTAGCCGCAGAAGGCGTCGGTGAGCTTCCAGTCGAACAGGTCGTTGAGGATGGCGGTGAGGGTGGCGTTGATGGCGCGGCGGTCGCCGGGGGGCAGGTCATCGTCGGTGCGGGTCTTGAGGTAGCGCGAGCCGCTGATGATGTCCCACTGGTCCTTGCGGATGGCGCGGATGAAATCGGGGATGCGCTCCGGCTCGTGCTGCTCGTCGCAGTCCATGGTGATGACCCAGTCGTAGCCGTGTTCATCGGCGTAGGCGAAGGCGTCGATCAGGCTTTGGCCGTACCCCTGGTTGACCTCGTGGCGGATGAGTTGGATGTCGGGCCGGGCGGCCAGCCTGGCAGGGGTGCCATCGGTGCTGCCATCGTCGATGACCAGCACCTCCTGGTGATAGCGGGCGACGCGATCCAGGACGGCATCGACGTAACGTTCCTCGTTATAGACAGGTATGGCAATGAGCAACCGCACAAAAACTCCTTCCGCCCCAACCTCTTGCGCCGGGGAACGGGTGATCGTAGAACGGCTCCCCCGCCCCGGTCAACCTGCCGGGGCCTTTTGCCTGAAGCGGGGGGTTGGGTTCGTTGGGAAATACGGGCTGTTGGGTTCGCCGGCGAAATCGTTGATTCTGGAGCGCCAGGGGCGAATTGGGTTTGGTTCGTTTGGGTTCGTTGGCAAGGCGGGAGCGATGGAGCGAGGGAGCCGCATGGTGAAGCGATTGAGGAGAGGGAATGGAAAGGGTATTTGAGCATGGGGGAATATAGGCGCTTGTTAGGGTGAAGTCAAGAGGGGGGGAGGAATGAAGGGATGCAATTTAAGGGCGGCGTCGGGGTGCGGGTTTATGGGATGGGGCTGGAGAAAGGTCCCCGTGATGGGCTCTCCCCAATTGACCGCGCTCTTGATAAAAAGGGTTAGACATGCCGAGCCAAACGAAATCGACGAAATCGCTCTTCGCCGTATTGCTTGGTTGCACGGTTGGGCTGGCCTTGTTGAGCGGATGCCAGAGGCAGGGCGCGCCGGAAAGCACGACCACGTCTGCCGATACGACAACAGGGACGGACCGCATCGTTGGGGAATTGAAAAAGATGCGGGAAGGCATCCGGACAACGCCCGGCGCGGACTCCTCCGCCACAGCGCGCATTGAAAGGGCGCTTCTGCTTATCCAGAATGAAGGGCTTTCGGAGATTCGGGAGCACCCTTCCCTTATTTCCGTGACCGTAAGGGATGACACAACGGTAACGGGGGCTGATCTGGTGATGATCCATGCGTTAATTCCATGTCAAACAATTCAGCGCATTGAGATCACGGATCAGGAAAACGCATTGGTTGGAACATGCACCCACTTTGGTGGGGGTTGGGGGGCGCGAGATGAGAAGGTGCAATGAAATGCACCCTACGCAACCGATAAGGGAGCGGCATAATGAAGCGAATCAGCGTTGGTTTCCTTTTATTTGCGGTAGCCACAGCGGCCGTCGGCTGCGCCTCCCAACAGGTCGATCTCGTTGTCGATGTGCGCAATCGGAGCACAAAGACGCCAGTGGAAAATGCAGTCGTCACTGCCTACTACATACCACCAATACTCTTCCCGAGGTGGACGCCAGTAACAGGTCATACTGGAAGCAACGGTGAATCGGTGCTTAAAATTTCCAAGAAGGATTATCCGCTGAGCATAAGAGTGGTCGCTCCGGGGCATGAGGAGCATAAAATTTCGACATATATCGACCGAATCTTATCAAATCCACAATGGCGCTCTCCGCCAACGGTAACTCTGGAAAGCGGGACCTTGGATGTTCGTCTACGGGTTCGCACTCCGGATAAAGACAGTCGCTAACTTGATCGGCTCCCTTAATTCGGCAGCAGGTATGGATGGCTTTCGCCGCCGTTGGGTTGTTGCGGCGGCTAAAGCCGCCCCTGCGGATGAACGGGGTGCACCGAAGGTGTTTTTTTCCGGGCAATTCCCGCTCGCTCGCGCTCGCGGCTCCGAAGGGGCATTACCCCAGTGTCTCCAACGCGGTCAGGAGCTGGGCGATTTCCTGGTCGGTGTGGTCGGCGCTGAGGGTGATTCGCAGGCGGCTGGCGGAGGGGGGGACGGTGGGGGGACGGATGGCGACGGTCCAGAGGCCCTGGGCGCGGAGGCGGTCGGCGGCGGCCAGGGCGGCCGATTCGGAGCCGAGGATCACGGGGATGATGGGGGAATCGCCGGGGGGGATGGGGAGATTTCGGTTGCGCAGCGCAGCGCGGACGCGGGCGGCCAAATCGCGCACGCGCTGCTGGCGCTGGGGCTCGGTGCGCACGAGGGCGATGGCGGCCTCGATGCCGCCGGCGAGCATGGGGGAGAGATTCGTGGAGTAGATGGCCGGGGGGGCGCTGTTGAGCAGGGCGTCGCGCAAGACCGCCGACCCGCAGATCGCCCCGCCCATCAGGCCCAGGGCCTTGGAGCAGGTGAGGATGGTGACATCGGCGATCCCCGCCAGCCCCAACTCGGCCGCATAGCCAGCGCCCTGGGGGCCATAGACGCCGCTGGCGTGGGCCTCATCCAGCAGGAGAATGAAGGGGTGGTCCTGTTTCAGTTGGTTCAGGCCGGGCAGGTCGGCCGCATCGCCGTCCATGCTGAAGATGGATTCGGTGACGACGATCTGGGGCTGATCGGCGGGGGCTTCATTCAGCAGCCGTTGCAGCTTGGGCAGGTGGTTATGGGGAAAGACGCGGAAGGGGCGGGCGCTGGCGCGGACGGCCTGGACCAGCGAGGCGTGGGCGAGCTTGTCCAGCAGGAAGCGCGGGTCACCGGGGAGTTGGGCCAGGGCGGCGATGGCGGCCTGATTGGCCTGGTAGCCGCTGGGCAGGAGCAGGGCCGCCTCGGTCCCCTTCCAATCGGCCAGGGCGGCCTCGGCCCGCTGATGGGCGGGGGTGTGGCCGGTGATGAGGGAGGCGGCGCCGGCGCCCGCGCCGAGCCGGCGAGCGGCGTCGGCGGCGGCGTCCAGGACGCGGGGATGGTGGGTGAGCCCCAGGTAGTTGTTGGAGGCGAAATTGACGTAGCGGCGTCCCTCGTACTCGAGGTGGACGGCGTCCAGGGGGGTGAGGGTGCGGCGGTGGCGGAACTGGTCAGCGCGGCGGCGGCGCTCCAGCGACGGCAACAAGAGTGCATCCAGGCCGCTCATGGTTGGGGGCTATTCTTCGCCATCATCCACGGCCTGCGCGGTGGCGGGCTCACCGCCGAGGCGCTGCTTCATGAGCCGGCCCACCTTGAACTTGACGGTTCGCTTTTCCGGCACGGCGACCGGGGCGAGCGTCTTGGGATTCTGGGCGCGGCGGGCCTTGCGCAGCTTGGTTTCAAAGACGCCGAAATCGCGGAACTCCAGGCGGTTGCCCCGCCCCAGTTCGTCAACCACCTCGTCGAGAAACTGCTGGACGACCCGCTTGACCTGATTGCGCCGCTGCTGCGTCTTTTCAGCGATGCGATCGATCAGTTCCTTTTTCGTGATCGTGGCCATGATCTCCTCGGAATCTAGTAACCTGCGATGGGGAACAGAGTTACACTATAAGGAGCATCATGGGAGTGCAAGGGGGAAAATGCAAGAGGGCGGGGGGAGAATTCGGGAGTCGGGATTGGCGATGGGCCGGGCTCCTGCCGCTATCGATAGCTGACGCCGACGCGATTCATTTCGGTGCGGCGTTCGTAGCGGTCGGTCCAGTCGCTGGTCTGGCGGTCGAGAGTCTGGATGGAGAAGTAGGTGGCGATCAGGTCCTGATAGCCGGCAAAGGCGGCGGGGCGGCGCGTGATGCGCGCCAGTTCAATGGGGGGCTGGCCGGCGATGACGGGGGGATCGAACACCAGAGCCAGGCCGCTGGTGGAGGGGGTGGGTTTTTGGGCGCGGGGCGACGCGGATGGATGCATGGGTTGGGCAGCGCAGCCGGTCAGGAGGAGGGCGGCGGAGAGGATGGCGGCGAGGCGCAGCATTGTGAGGTTCCCATAACAAACATTGTGCCAGGGTTGGGAGCGGGTGGACTGCGTGAGGCTGTGGACGGCCTCGTTGAGGCCATCGCTTCCTGTAGACGGCCTCGCTGAGGCCGTCGCGGGGTCAGCGACCCCGCCTACAGGGGATTTGCGGGGTCGGCGAAGCGCCTGCGGGCGGGTGCAGATTATCGGCCGGTTATTCGGCATGTGGCGTTTGGGCATCATCCGGCGTTGCTTTTGGGGAACCTTGCAGCACGAGGGTGGGCCAGGTGGCATCGGGGGCGGGAGGCAACTGGCCGGCGATGTGGTTTTCCGGATGCAGATAGAGTTGGCGGGCCAGGTCACGCAGGGGCGTGGGACGGGCCGGTTGCAAGGGGAGGGCTGGGGCGGCCGGGACGATGGACCGGGAAAGGAAGGCGATCCGGCTGCGGGGGGGCAGGCGGTATTCAAAGCCGATGGGTTGGCCGGCCGAATCGCAGCGCAGGCTCATGTGCAGGGAACGGCGCTGCTGCGGCGCGGCAAAGAGGGGGAGCGTCCAGTCGCGCCAGTGGAAGGCGGCGGAGCGAGGGTCGGGGGTGGTTTGATAAAACCAGTGGTCGCGGGCGCGCATCGAGCCGTGATCGGCAAGGAGGGTTCCGTTGAGTTGGAGCAGCGGGGCGTGGGCGGTGCGCCACCAGAGAATCAGCCCCACGGCCGCCAGAGACACCCCCCCCACCGCCCCCAGCCGCCAGCGCCGCGGCAACAGTGCCCCCAGCAGCACCAGCAGAATGAATGCGGCGGCGGCGATCAGGAGGCGCCGGCGGAAGGCAGGGGGCCAGTCGCCGCTCCAACTGAAGGTGGGGCGGTAGGCCGCTTCATTGGGTCCGGCTGACACCGGCCCGTCGAGGGGGGATGAAAGGCGCCAGTAGCTCCCTTCTTTTCGCCAAGGCCAGCGGTCATCGGGAGCGCGGTCGGCGCGGACGGCCAGGAGGGTTCCGGCCGACAGAAAATCGCTGATCTGCCGGAGGGCGAGTTGCTGGTAGGTCGCCCGATCCAAGACCAGCGCATCGAGCGCGCCCCAGGCGGCGGGGGAAGCGTGCAGCAGGGCGGATGCCTCCAGCCGGATAAGGATCGGGCGCATGGTGGGAAACAGGGAGGGGGGCGGATCGTCCAGCAGGGTGGCGATGAGGCGCTGGTCGGGTTGGAGTTCGCGCAGCGGCCTGGAGCGGGCGGGGGCAGGATCGACGCCGCCCAAGGTTCCGCGGGCGGAGGGGAGGCCATCGGCGATCGGGCGGACGGTTTGGACCTCCAGCGGGCCGGGGCCAAAGACGAGGACAGGGACGATGAGCGGATCGCCAGTGGTGTCCACAAGCGTGGGAAGGATGTCCGCGCCGGTGATGTTCAACATCGGCCCCTGGCCTTGGATCGCCACGGGCATGTAGCGCCCGGCGCGATAGTACCCCTCCAGGGGCAGGCGAAGGTGAGCGCCCAGGACAGGGGCACAGAGGACCAGCAGGCCAAGCCACCCTCCCCAACACAGGGCGGACGGGTGGCGGGAACGTCGGAGGGGGCGGGTGGGCATCGGGAGGGGATTATAAGGGGCGGTGCGCCGGCATGCAGCGAAAGCCAGGCGTTGCGCCCGAAGTGAGCGGTGGAGGGCTGATTTGCCGGACCGCTTCCTTCGGGCGCGGCGCGGTTTGAGGGATATGGGTTATAGTGGGGGCATGAAAGTACTGCGCATTTTACTGCTGGTGGCGGGGATCTTTTTCACGGCCGTGGGATTGATCAATTTCGGGGTGGGGACGTGGTTTTATTTTTCCAACTCGGGGTTTGTGCAGCGGGCGGTGGCGGTTGGGGGGACGGTAATGGCGTTGCAGAAGGGGAGTTCGGACGGCAGCACCTATGCTCCGGTTGTCCAGTTCACGGATGCCAATGGGCAGGCACATACGTTCACCTCCCACCTTTCCAGTTCGCCGCCGGCCTACAGCGTGGGGCAGAGCGTGCAGGTGCTGTATGAGCCGGGGCATCCGGAAGGGGCGGTGATTCAGTCGTTTCTGTCCCTCTGGTTTCTGCCGCTGCTGTTTTTCGGCATTGGGATCATCCCGCTGCTGTTTGGCCTCTGCTGCCTGCTGGGGGCGTGGCTGGCCAAACGAGCGCTGAGAAAGCAGGCGGCTGTATAGCCGTCGCGGGTCGGCGATCCGCCTGCAGGGGGTCAGCGAAACATGCCGACAGGATCTCAGAACCGGTAGAGCGCGGCGATGCCGGTTTTCGAGGGCATGCGCTCGGACGGCAGGACGACAACCTGACCGCCGTTCTTCAGGACCAGCTCGGCCAGATCGTCCAGCAGGTCGTCCACGTTGGGCTTGGCCAGTTCATCCTGATGAATTTCGCCGGTGGCGGGGTCGATGCGGCCGGGAATGACGCGGTCGGCCTCGACCAGGAGCATGGCGACCCGTCCGGCCAGGGCGCTGACGGCGACCTGCTGCAAATTATCGGCGCTGAGGCCGCGCGGGCGCCCGGCGTTGTACATGTCGACCAGGGCGGCGGTGCGGGCCAGATAGTACGGCTCCATCACCTGCCAGGCGCGCTGGCGCAACTCCTCCATGGACAGGGCGTCGGGATGGGTGTCCAGCGTCTGTTCCATGAGGAAGGGGTTGCGGCTGACACGGCGGAAGATGTGGTGGTGCTCGGGGAGGGAGGCCAGCAGCAGCGGCAGGCCCGAAGGGCGGGAGCAATGCTCCAGGATGGCCCGATCCACCGCGCGGAAGAAGCGCTCGGTGTCGCTGTCTACATTTTCGGGCTTGGCGCCATGGCCGTAGTGGCGGCCGGCGCGATTGGGGCCGGTGATGTGGGGCGCGATCATCACCTGAGGTTCCGGCTCCAGTTCCCCCAGGGCGTCGGTGATGGTTTGCGGCACCTCGCTGGGCAGGTCCACGCGGTCCAGCCCGTCGCGGTTGCCTTCGTAGAGGGCGATCTCCTGCCGGTTGAGGCTGAGGATCTGGAAGCGGTCGGCCGACTGAAGGATGCGGATCAGGGGACGAATGTGGAAGCTGTCGGCGACGATGCTCAATTCGGGCACGGGGCGCTGGAGGCGGTAGACCTTGAATAACTGGGGGCTGGCCAGGACCGCCAGGCCGTCGAGCGTGTGGTTCCAGAAATCCCCATCGTCGGCCAGTTCGTTAAAGGGTTTGAGCAGTTTGCCGACTTCGCGCTTGCCGTATTCCCGGCCGAGGGACTGCTCCAAGGCGCGCAACTGATTGCGAAAGCGGATCGGGTCCTGCTGGTTGCCCGGATGCATCCGGCTGGTCGGCTGATAGAGGGAAAGGCAAGGGGGATGGGGGGTGTTAAAGACCCCCGCGACGTAATCATGCATCAGCGAGTCCATGTGCGGCTCCTTCCGGTTAAAACATCCTCCGCCCCGGGACCGTCCGGCAGTGCCCTGCATCGGCAAAGCGCACCGGCAGCGATCCCCAGCCCAGGAGGAGGCGGCCGCGCATGCCCCTTATGAATCATCATCAAATCAGGGGCCAAAGGCGTCAACGGGGATACCGAATAAACTAGGGACAGCCATGCGCATGAGGCCAGTAGTGCCGCATACGAGGGGGCTGGAGGGGAATAGATCACGGAGCACGGAGGGATGGTTTGCTCGAACATCCGCGATCGGGGCGGGACGGCCGCATAGTATGAGCGTATCGCGGCTTGCGGCACTCCGGAGGAGTGCCCTCTCCTCTGGGGAGCGGCAAATTCTGGATGTCCCTATTTATTGGATCGCCTCTACATCTTCAGCAGGTCGGCCAGGCGCAGGACCTCGGCCACGCTCCAGGCCTGGGCGGGGCAGCCGACCGGGCGATGGGGCTCGTCGGCCTCGTAAATCTCATGAATCTGCCCGATGCTGGCCCGTTCCAGTTGCGTGATCAGGGGACGCAGCCAGTGGCGAGCCTGCTCGATGGCCTCGGCGGAGTGGTCGTTGACCTTCAGATAGGCCTCCAGAAACGCCCCGATCAGCCAGGGCCAGATGGTGCCGTTGTGGTAGGCCGCATCCCGCTGCATTTGCGCCCCGTGGTAGCGCCCCTTGAAGCGGGGATCATCCCGGGCGAGGGTGCGCAGCCCAAAGGGGGTCAGCAATTCGCGACGGACCACCTCCACCACCGCCTGCTGCTGTTCGTGGTTCAAGGGGCTGTGGGGCAGGCTGACGGCGAAAATCTGGTTGGGGCGGAGGGATCGGTCCTGGCCGCCCTCGTTCACCACATCGGCCAGCCCGCGGAAAGGGCTGATCCAGTATTTTTCCCGGAAACTGGCGGCGACCTTGTTGGCCAGATCGGTCTGGCCGACCAGGACCAGGGCATGGTGCCACAGGGCGTTGATCTCGACGGCCTTGCCCTGGCGGGGAGTGAAGGCGATGTCGTTGCACTTGGCATCCATCCAGGTGAGCTGGGTGTGCTCATCCCCTTGGGTGACCAGTCCATCGGCCTCATCCATGCGGATGCCGAAGCGCGTCCCCTTGCGGTATCCCTCGATGATCCGCAGGCAGGCAGGATGGAGCTGGGTGTCAAAGGTCCGGGCGTCGTTGGAGACCCGGCGGTATTCGTAAGCGGCGTGGATGAACCAGAGGCTGGCGTCCACGGTGTTGTAATGGGGCTGGTTGGTGTAGTCGTCGAAGCGGTTGGGGATCATTCCTTCGCTGACGTACTCGGCGTAGAGGGTGAGCACCAGGCGGGCCTGCTCGAACCGCCCGGTGGTCAGGAACAGCCCCGGCAGCGAGATCATGGTGTCGCGGCCCCAGTCGCTGAACCAGGGGTAGCCGGCAATGACGCTGGCGGCCTGGGCGCCGTCCGGGCGCTGGCGGCTGACGATGAAGTCGTTGGCGGCGTGGAGGAGGCGGGTCTTGGTCTGCGTCGCGGGAGGGGCGTCCTCGCTCGCATTCACGGCGACGGCGGTGGCGCCGCTGAAGGGGCGATCCCGCTGGAGGTCTTCCCAGTTGGGCGATTGGAGCGGCTCGGGCGAGGCCCAGAGGGTGATGACGGCCTCTTTCTGGTCGGGGGGGAGTTTCAGGAGGAACCGGCCGGGACAATAGAGGTCTTCGGTGTCCTCCAGTCCGCGATCGGTCTCCTGGCGGTAGGTGTGGCGATACCACCAGTCGGGCTGGCGCTGGGCCTGGGCTCCCTGGCTTAGAAGGAACAGGGCCTGCCCGTCGCGCCGAATGATCATCCCCTGATCGTCATCGGCGACCTCAAAGCCCCCTTCGCGGTGGAGGAGCGAGTGGAAGTCGCGCAGGGAGACGAAGGGGAGCAATTGCAGTTCGATATGGCGTTTGCGGCGGCTGTGGAGGAGATAGCGGATGCCGGCGATGTTCCCCTTCCACTGCAACTGCACCTGCTTGGTGAGGGTGATGTCCTCGACCTGGTATTCCCAGGTCGCCATCTCCCCCAGCTCGAAGCGCTGGAGGAAGCGGTCGCCGCGCGGGTGGAAGACGGACCCGAACTGGTTGATGGAGAATTCATACAACTGCGGGTTCTGCGAACCGATTGAGAGGATTTCGCCGATGCGGTTGAGCAGCATCATCCGTCCCACCGGCGGCTCGGTGGCGACGCACAGCAGGCCGTGGTAGCGCCGGGTGTTGCATCCGACGACGGTGCCCTGGGCAAAGCCGCCCAACCCATTGGTCAGGAGCCACTCCTGAGTGAGGTAGGGCATCAGTTCCCCGTGGGTGTCGATCGAGTAGAGAGCCATGAGGGCAGTGTAGCCCATCGTGGGGGCGGGATGAAGGCAAAATGAGCGTGGGGTCGGGTCGGCGGGTTGGGCTGCGCGGCATAGAAGTTGCTCTCCTTATTTGTGCAAAAAGGAACGATCCTGGAAACCGCCCATGAAAGGAGCCTGCGATGTCAGCGGTGAAACGGCATAGCGTCAAGCGGAACGACCGACGGAAAACGACGATCAAAAGAGGGATGAATGACGATGTGCGCTTCGCCAGCGCGGAGGGAGCGCCGCGGCGGGCGGAGGGGCATTCGGCCTCGAAATCGGCCTCGAAATCCCCCTCCACCGCCAGGCACGGGCGATCCGACCCGCGCTCCGGGCGCTCGGGCGATGTGACCACCGCACCGGCCTCGGGCACGCGCTGAGCGTCGATTCCCGCCCGACCGCGGGCGATCATGACAAAGCGAGCCGCATCGCTACAATCGTCCGCATGTCCAATGCCGCGAAGGTGCCGGTGGAAATTCCCGGCGCGCGATACGATGTGACGGTGGAGCCGGGGCTGCTGGGTAGGGCCGGGGGCCTGCTGGCGGAATTGACGCCGCTGCGCAAGGCGGCGGTGATCAGCGACGGGCACGTGGCCCCGCTGCATCTGCCGACGTTGCGGCAATCGCTGAGCGCATCGGGCTTTGAGGCGATCGAGGTCATTCTCCCACCGGGTGAGGGGCACAAGACCCTGGATGATCTTCAACTGATCTACGACCGGCTGCTGCCGGCCGGTATCGAGCGCGGCACGCCCCTGATCGCGCTGGGGGGCGGGGTGATCGGAGACATGGGGGGGTTCGCGGCCGCCACGCTGCTGCGCGGGTTGCCCTTCATCCAGGCGCCCACCACGCTGCTGGCGATGGTGGATGCCAGCGTGGGGGGCAAAACGGGAGTGAATCACCCGGCCGGAAAGAACCTGATCGGAGCGTTTCATCAGCCCCAGGCCGTCTGGATCGACCCGCAGGTGCTGCGGACGCTGCCGGCGCGGGAATTTCGCTCCGGCCTGGCCGAGTGCATCAAGCATGACCTGATCCGGGACGCGGCGGGATTCGCCGATCTGGAACAAAAGCTGGCGGCCGGGCTGAGGGAATCGGACTGGGCGCCGCTGGTCGCCCACAATGTGGCGATCAAGGCGAAGGTGGTGGCGGCCGATCCGTTTGAAAAAAAGGAGCGGGCCCACCTGAATCTGGGGCACACCTTCGGGCACGCCATCGAGTCGGTCTCGCAGTATGCCTACACTCACGGGGAGTCGGTGGCCCTGGGGATGGTGGCCGCCGCCCATCTCTCCGAGGCGCTGGGGCAGCTGGAGGCGCGGGATGTGGAGCGCATCACGCGCGTGATCCAGTCGGCCGGGCTGCCGGTGAACGGTCTGACGCTGCCGGATGCGGCGCTGATGACGCGAATGGCGTCGGACAAGAAGGTGAAGGCCGGGCGGCTCCGCTTCATTCTGCTGGAGGGCATCGGACGGGCGGTCGTGCGCGACGATGTGCCGGTCGAGCTGGTCCGCGATGCCTTTGACGCGCTTCGGAATTGAGGGAGTCCAGGTTTTTTAGCCTGTGGCTTTCGTGAGAACCTCTCAGGCGGCAAGCCTGTGACACGAATTGAATCTTGATGGACACGCCCCGCTATCGACTGATCGCCCTGGACCTGGATGGCACGCTTTTGTCGCCAGCCGGACAGGTGACGCCGCGGACGCGTTCGGCCGTGCACGGGGCGCTGGAGGCGGGGCTGCTGGTCTGCTTCGCCACGGGGCGCAACTGGACCGAAAGCCGGATGGTGCTGGATGCCCTGGAACACTATCCCCACGCCGTCTTCGCCGGGGGGGCGATGGTCATTGACACGCATCAGCAGATCACCCTGCATCAGACCCGGATGGCGCCGGAATTGGCGCAGCAACTCTGCGGGGTGCTCGAAGGGATGGGGCATGGCGTGCTGGCGCTGCAGGACACCGGCGCGGCGGGGGTCGATTACCTGGCCGGCGGGCGGCTCAGCGCCCAGGTCCATCGCTGGATGGACCTGACGCAGGCGGCCGTCCGCATCATGCCGCACCTGAGCGATTACCACCACCAGCAGACGATCCGGATCGGCATCGTGGCCTCCCTGGCCGAGGCCCGGCATGTCAAAGCGCTGCTGGACCAGCGCTTTGAGGGGCGCATTCTTGGGCAGGTGCTCCAGGTGCCGGGGATGAATTATGCGGTGCTGGAGATTTTCGATCCGGCCGTGAATAAGTGGCAGGGTGTCCTCCACATTGCCCGCCATCATGACGTTCATCCGCGACAGATTGTCGCCATTGGTGACGATGTGAACGACATCCCCATGATTGAAGGGGCGGGGCTGGGGGTGGCGATGGGCAACGCCCGCCCGGAGGTGCTGGCGGCGGCCAACCGGGTCATCGGCCCGAACCACGAAGAGGGGCTGGCGGCCTTCCTGGAGGAATTGATCCGCGAGCATCGCGTGGAGCCGATGTAGGGAGGCTGTAGACGGCCTCGTTGAGGCCGTCTCGGGGTCGACGACCCCGCCTACAGATCGATTAGCTGATTCGGCCCACCTGGTTCACCAGCTTGTCCAGCGTCTGGTCCTGGATGCGGATCATGTTGGCGTTGGCTTCAAGTTGCCGCTGAGTCTCCATCAGTTTCACCAGCGAATCGGCCGGATCGACGTTGGAGCGTTCGAGAAATTTGCTTTGCAGCTTGGCGGTGGAGGGGGTGAGTTGGCGGGAATCGGGGTAGTTCAGAAGGTTGTCACCCGCCTTGGTCAGTTGCTTTGGATCGGGAACGTTGAACAGGCCGATGCGGGCCATCGGTTTGCCATCCTGTGTGATCTGCCCGTCGGAGGAAATGTGGGTGCGGGCGGCCGTATTCAGTACGATCGGCTTGCCTTTGGTGTCGAGCACCGCCTGGCCCGAGCCGTTGGCCATGACCAGTTGCCCGTTGGCGTCCATCATAAACCGCCCATCGCGCGTCAGGCGGGTCTGGCCGTGGTCGTTTACGGCGAAATATCCCTGGCCGATGATCCCTACATCCAGCGGATTGGCCGTCGGCTCCAGTTCCCCCTGCGAGTGGTCAATGGCCGTGGGGGAGACGAGAATGCCGCCGCCCAGCTTTTCGAGATTGGGATTGCTCAGGCTCACCGGGCCGCCCCGCTCCTGCAATTCGGTGGGGCGCTGCTGAAAAATCGCCAGATTCTTCTTGAACCCGACGGTTTCGGCGTTGGCCAGGTTGTTGGCGATGACATCCTGACGGTGGGAATTGGTCATAATGCCGGCCGCCGAGAGATAGAGCCCGTAAATCATCGAGCGCACCCCTGCATCACCAGCGTGCCGCGCTGGGCCTGCGTCGAGCCGGAGGTCCAGGCCGAGTTGTTGAGGGGAATGGGCTGAAGGTCCTGCCCGGCCCGCACCGCCTCCAAGTGCATGGCCACCGCCAGCCGACTGGTTTCAATGATCCGCCGCCCCAGTTCCGTGATAGCATCCTCCATGACGCCCTTTCGGTTAAACCAAACGGGGCTGTAGCAACTGTTGTGCCAGGGGCAGCTTCAGCACAAAGACACGCAGAACACGGAGGATCTGGGCCGATCCGGGGCGACCGCCTCATTTCGCCAAGCGCAATTTTTGCCGCTGGGGAGCAGGATTGATCTCAGGAGGGGGCGATCAGCGTCTCGGGGGGAGCGATGCGCTGGCCATTGACAATCAGGGTCTGAGCCTGGAAATCGGCCTGAATCCGCGTTCCATCCTCAAATGTGGTTTGGGCGGTCGAACCTTCCTGTTCGTAGCGGACCAGCGCCTGGGATTGGAGATGGCCCAGGCGAGCGAGGATCAGGTCATTGACCGCCTGCACCCGGCGGATCAGGGACTGGCCGAAGACGGGAAAAATGCCCGGCCGGGTGGACCACTCCACGCGCGGATGGCTGGCGAACAGAGCCCATTGCATGGCGTGGGGCCAGGTGGGTTCCTGCGTTCCTTCCAGCAGCGTCAGCCCGTGCATCGCCAGTTGCCACACGGGCACCTGGCGGTCGCACAGGCGGGCGGCCGGCCAGTCGAAGCGCTTCATGGTCTGATACCCCCCTTCCCAGCCGACAGTGGAGATGCAGTCGGCGAGGATGGAGCAGTAGAGAAAGCCGCATTCGGTGGCGCAGCTGCCGAAAAGGTCGCGGGCGGTTTGCAGCACACGGTTGATTCCCTTGACGTGGCCCGAGCGCGGGCCGCCGTGGATCGGGTGGTAATTCACCTCCGGAAAGTTGCCCATTGCATCGCAGTAGTAGGTGCCGTTGAGCCCAAAGGCGCGCATTTGGCGCATCTGCCCCTCCAACTGCTCGGGACGGAACGCCATCGGCCAGCGCTTGTAGGTGATGCCCCCGCCCCACCACCCCATCACCAGCGGCTGGCAGTGGATGTCGTGGATGATGCTGGGCTCATCGAAGTCCGGGGAGATGCGGTAGGCGTCGATGTAGTTGTCGTGGACCGACATCTGGTATCCCAGCCCCTTGCCGCGCTCGATGAGGCGCGCGAAGCCGCCCGCCCCGCCCAGGCGCGGGTCGGGGGGCAGGCGGGTGGGATACATCCCATCGTGCCCGCGCGGGTTCCAGCCGGTCATTTCGGTATGCACCCGCTCGATGCCCGCCCGGCGCAACTGCTCCAGGGCATCGCCCGCCTCGGCGAAGGTCATGAAACAGTCGAAATTCGTCGGGCTGCCGAAGTCATCGGGACAATAGAGCTTGCGCAGAATCCCCTCATCGTTCTGGACGGCGAAAAAGAGCTTCATCGTGTAGGCCCGCAGCAGGTAATCCACCTGCGGGCAGTCGCGGGCCCGCTGCTCGAGGGTCGGCTTGCCCAGATCCTGCTGGACGTGCCGGCGCAGGCGCTGGGCCGTGAAATGAACCAGATCGGCCCCACCGGGGATGGGGGTGAAGCGCACCTGGCGCATCTCGGTGTCCACCGGATCGGGCCAGTACCGGCGCAGCATGGTGCCCATCGCCACGCGCCCGCCGCCCTGCCCATCGGTTTGGACGTGGCAGGTGGCGTCGCACGCCACCGTCGCCGCCAGCGCCACCCACCCCCCCTGCCCGCCACCGGCCGCGCACACCGGCAGCAACGGGAGCAACTCGGCCCGTTCCTGCTCGCCGTAGATCATGAACCGGTCAGCCAATGCCGGCTGGTTCGTCGGATCGCACAGCGCGCCGGTGGTGATCGGCAGCAGCAGCCGCCCGCCCCGCGCGCCGTGAACCGACATCAACTCCGGCAGCCATTCCATGCCAAAGAGGCGATAGAGGCGCGGCTCCCCCTCGTACACCTCCATCGGATAAAGCCGGATCACCACCTCCCCCCCTTCAAGGCTCAGCCAGAAACCCACCTGCAGGCGATAGCGCTCGACGGCCAGCGTCACGTGAAGGCCCGCCTCCGTCGATTGGGCCTCAAGCACCTGATACTGATCCACCCAAACGCAGCGGCGATACATCTTGTCATGGATTTCCAGGCGCAACAGCGGCGAAGCGCCCAGCGGGCGCCCGTCCGCGTCACGCAGCTCCAGGCGCAGGCGGCGGTCGGCAGCAATCAACCGGGCCTGAAGCGCACCATCGGCCAGATGCAACGGATCGGACATGAGTTGATCCTTTCGCAAAGAGGGGCACGGGAACGGCTTGAACATACCCGCTGGTTTTGAAGATTTCCATTGACGTTCAGGTCGGTGCGCCGTATAGGTTGAGGTACCATCTTGTTCGATATCTTGGCCGATGCCTGTCCCCTTTCGGAGCGACTAATGGCCCGACTCGCCGAAAGTCCACTTCATTCCAGCCCCATCTCCGGCGGGCAGGTCACGTCAAAGGAGCGTCATCATGCAAAAGCGAAACGCCTTTACGCTCGTGGAACTGCTGGTCGTCATCGGGATCATCTCCATCCTTATCGCGATGCTGTTGCCGGCGTTGAACAAGGCCCGCCAGCAGGCCAAGGCCATCCAGTGCGCGGCGAACATGAAACAGATCGGGCTGGCCGTGCAGATGTACGTCTCGGAAAATGAGGGATGGGTGCCCATGTGGCGGTTGCACCCCAATTTCACCGACTTTGGAAAGCCCGACAATCCCGCGTGGTTTCAGTTGCTGGCCCCCTATTGCGCGGAGCAATACACCCTGTGGGTCTGCCCCGCTTCCCCCGAGGCGGATCGGGGGGCGGGCAAAAACATCGTCGGGCTGGACCCGTTCCTCATCACCCCCACCAATGTCAGCAGCACGATGGTCTTCGCCATGACCATCGGCATCAACGGCCATCCCTTTTTCAACAAGAATGAGAGCTCGGCCATGCGCATCACGCAGATTCGCAACGCCCAGGGGCTGGTCTATGCCATTGACGCCCCCGGCGCGTCGCTGGGCAACGGCAACAGCTGGCAATACATGGGGTGCAACGGCATCTGGCCCAGCGGTAAGGCCGATCCGATGATGCGCCATTACGGCGGGGCCAATGCGCTGTTCATGGATGGCCATGCCCAATGGCTGACGGAAAAGCAGGTGCGAGCGGGAGAGTTGCTAAGTCGCGGGCTGCCGCATTTCAGGTATCCCTGAGTCGCCCCCTCCCGGCGGACCGGGACGGGGCAGGCGGCTGGATTGGACGGAGGAACAGATGATTCGGGCTCTGAGCGCGGGCGTGTGTGCGGCGGTCTGTCTATTGGTGGTTCCAACAGCGTGGGGGGCGGCGGCGGG
>JBIQLO010000022.1:0-29925 GCA_044464175.1 Planctomycetaceae bacterium
GGTGCTGTTCGCGGTGCTGGCGTTTACGATTCTGGAACTGCGGAAGGATGTGCTGGCGTACCGGCCGGGGCAGTATGTGCCGCGGGCGCTGCACAGCCGGGTGCCCTTCTCCTTCATTGATCAGGACCTGTTGACCAAAATCCGGGAGGATGCGCAGGAGACAACACCGCGGATTTACCGATCGGCGCCCAATCCCTGGCCGAGACTGGCGGAGGATTTGAAGGACCTGCCCGACCGGGTGGGCGGGCGCAGCCTGGATGAGGTGCCGGCATCGCTGGCAAAGCAATTCAGGCTGGAGGGGGCAGCCCCCTTTATCACGGCCCTGGACAGCGCGGCGGTGACGATGCTGGACCAGTACCGGGACCCGCAACGGCGGGCGGGATTTGAGCAGGCGGTGCAATCCTATCTGCAGCCGCTGGAGGGGCTGGTCCTGCTGACGCCGGAGCAGCGGCAGGAGGAACTGAAGCATCAGGAGGAATTGAAGCTGCCGGTGGCGCGGATCCAGGTGGGCGGGACGCCCATGCGGCTGGAGGAGACGTTTACCACCGAGCCGACCAACGCGCTGCTGCAGAAACTTTACGACGCGGCGGCCGTTTTCCCCAAGGAACTGCAACTCAAGATCGTGGCCTTCACGGCCCACCATCTGGCGCCGACGCAACTGCTGGATGAGGATGCGACGGCGGTGGCGCGGAATCGGGCGTCGACGGGCGTCGATCCGCACCAGGCGGAGGTCTTTTACAGCGCAAACCGGGTCATCAAGCGGCCGGGGGTTCTGGATGAGCGGGACTGGCAACTGCTCAAGGCGGAACATCAGGCGTTTCTGGCGAGTCTGGGTCCCGGCACGCGGGCCAAGGCGGCGCTGGGGACGGCGGGGCTGGTGCTTCTGGTGACGGTGATGCTGGGGGCGTATCTGGCGTTTTATCAGCCGCGGGTGATCAAGAACCATGCGCGGACGGCGGCGCTGGCGATGCTGCTGCTGGCGATGCTGCTGCTGGCGCAGCTGGCGGCGATCGGGACCGGGCCGCTGTATCTGTTCGGGATCGCGCCGACGATCCTGGTGGCGATGATCCTGGCGATCGCCTACGACCGGCGCTTCGCCATGGGCGTGTCGATGCTGCACGCGGTGCTGGTGACGGCGGCGCTGAACCAGGGGCTTGGATTTTTCCTGGTGCTGCTGGCGGGGATTTTCACCTGCTGCTTCCTGCTGGATGAGGTGCGGACGCGGAGCAAGCTGGTGGAGGTGGGCGGGGCGACGGCGCTGGCGATGATGGGGGCGACGCTGGCGGTGGGGATGATGTCGCTGGACCCGGTGGAGCCGCTGCGCTACATCGGCAACAACTGCCTGCACGCGGGGGCGGCGGGGCTGGCGGTGGGGTTCGTGGTGCTGGGCATCCTGCCGTTCATTGAAAAGGCGTTCCGGATCACGACGAACATGACGCTGCTGGAGCTGGCCGACGCCAGCCAGCCGCTGCTGCGGCGGCTGTCGATGGAGGCGCCGGGGACGTACAACCACAGCCTGCAGGTGGCGACGCTGGCGGAAGCGGCGGCCGAGTCGATCGGGGCCAACGCCCTGCTGTGCCGGGTGGGCAGCTACTACCACGACATCGGCAAGATGAACAAGGCCGACTATTTCGTGGAGAACCAGAGGGATGGGCGGAACCGGCACATCAACCTGAATCCGAGCGTGTCGCTGCTGATCATCATCGGGCACGTGAAGGACGGTGTGGAACTGGCGCGGCAGTACAATCTGCCGACAAGCCTCTTCCCCTTCATCCAGCAGCACCACGGCACGACGCTGGTGGAATACTTTTACCACCAGGCCTGCACGCGCAAGAACCAGCAGCCGGGCACCCCGGCCATCAGCGAGACGCAATACCGCTATCCGGGCCCGCGCCCGCGCAGCCGCGAGGTGGCGATCGTGATGCTGTGCGATGCGGTGGAAAGCGCCTGCCGGGCGATGCCCGAGCCGACGGCCAGCCGAATCGAGTCGCTGGTGCATGAGCTGGCGATGAAGCGGTTGACGGACGGGCAGTTTGACGAGTGCAACCTGACCATGCGCGAGTTGAACCGGATCGAAAAGACGCTGGTCAAGACGCTTCTGGGGATTTATCACGGACGGATCGCCTACCCCGCCAACGCGGCGGAGGAGAAGCCCGCGCCGCCGGCCGCGGGCGAGGCGGTGGCCGTGAAGACGGCGTGAGATGCGCCCTGACCAAGGATGTCTGACTCATTGAACCTGACCATTTCGGCAACCACAGGCGGGGAATGGATTCCGTTTTTGCGCCGTCACCTTCGCTCAGCGCACCGGCTGCTGGCCAGCGCGCCCGGCGAGCTGTCGGTGGCGCTGGTGGGCGATGCGCGGATGAGCGCGCTGCACGAGCGGTTCATGGGGATCGGCGGGCCGACGGATGTGCTGACGTTCGAACTGGAGCGGGATCGGCGCGGTCGAGTGTCGGCCGGGGAGATTGTGATCTGCGTGCCCGAAGCGCGGCGCGCGGCGAGGCGAATGGGCACGGACCCGAAACACGAGGCGCTGCTGTACACGATCCACGGGTTGTTGCATCTGTGCGGGTTCGACGATAGAACCGAATCCGACCACCGCCGGATGCACCGCAAGGAAGATGAGCTGCTGTGCCGCCTGGGCGTGGGGGCGGTGTTCGCTCCGGAGAGGGCCAAAGGGCGCCCCGGAGGCAAAAACCAATGATCTGGCTGATCCTGGGTATTCTGATCGCGGCGATCCTTCTGTCGCTGCTGTTTTCAACGCTGACCTATTCGTTGCGCGAGGTGTCGCGCGCCCGGCTGGGGGAATTCCTCGAGCAGCGCGGCAAATCGCAGTGGCTGGCGCCCACCATGGAGCACCAGGCGGACCTGATTTTCGTCACCGCCGTGGGGCGCCTGGTGGCCAACATGTTGATCCTCATCGCGACGCTGGCCATGTTCGACCTCACCCGCCTGTCGCACCTGCTGGGGTATGTGCTGGCGGTCGTCATCACGGGGATCATCACGCTCATCTGCTCGGTGGCGGTGCCGCACGCGGCGGCCGACCACTTCGGATCGGAGCTGGTCGGATTTTTCGCCGTGCCGCTGGCGGCGCTGCGGAAAATCCTGGCGCCGGCGACCAAGATTCTCCACGCCACCGAGGCGCTGATGAGCCGGGCGGGCGGGCGCAATGAGGAGGATGAGGAGGATGAGATCGAGCAGGAGATCCTCTCGGCGGCCCAGGAGGGGGAGAAGGAGGGGGTGATGGACCAGGAGGAGCGGGCGATGATCGAGCGTGTCATCGAGTTCGATGACACGCACGTGGGGCAGATCATGACGGCCCGGCCCGAGATCGTCGCCATCAACATCAACGCCACGGTGGAGGAGCTGCGCCGGGTCGTGGTGGACAGCGGCCATTCCCGAATCCCGGTTTACAACGGCACGCTGGACCAGGTGGTGGGCGTCCTTTATGCCCGCGACCTGATTCGCCACCTGGGCACGTCGCTGGAGCAGTTCGAGCTGCGCAAGGTGATGCGGCCGGCGCTGTATGTGCCGGAGACCAAGCCGCTGCGCGATCTGCTGAAGGACTTCCGGCTTCAGAAGATTCATATCGCCATCGTGCTGGATGAGTACGGCGGCACGGCGGGGCTGGTGACGATCGAGGATCTGCTGGAGGAAGTGGTCGGGGAGATGAGCGATGAACATGAGCCGCGGGAGCCGGCGATGCTGCGGCGGATCAATGACCTGACCGCCGAAGCCGATGCGCGGATTTACGTCGACGAGCTCAACCGCATCATGGGCCTGGACCTGCCGCAGGGCAACGACTACGACACCCTGGGCGGATTCATCACCACCACGCTGGGGCGCATTCCCGAGGCGGGGGAAATCCTCGAGCATGAGGGGGTGCGCTTCCTCGTTATGGAGGCCGAGCCGCACAAGGTCAGCCGCGTGAAAATCGAGTTGCCCCAGCCGGTGGGGAGCCAGCCCTGAATCGGGGCGCCACACTCTTCCATTTTTTTCCTTGACGATCCGCCTTGCCGGCGGGTAAGTTTACGGCGTCTGGTTCATTTTCTTTTAGGCACGAGCAGTGATGAGTTGACACATCACGGCGTCCGGTAGCGACCCGGTCGCTTAGAGCACGAAATGACAAGTGAATAGCGGTTTGCCAGGGACGGCAACGGATGGGAATTGCAAACGGCGCGGCCACCGGGAGAATGCCGCCATGGAAATCACTGCGCCGGGCAAGATCAATCTGTTTCTGGGCGTCGGGCGGCGGCGCGGGGACGGATACCATCCGATCGAGTCATGGATGTGCACCGTGGGACTCTTTGACAAGCTGGTATTCGAGCGTGCGCGCCGGCCGGGATTGGACTTGGCTTCGGATGCTTCCGGGCTGTCCGTCGGTCCGGACAATCTGGTCCGCCGGGCGGCCGAAGCCCTCGCGCGAGCCGGCGCGGAATGCCCTGCCGCGACCGTGGGTGGACTGACGGCGAGGCTTCACAAGCGCATCCCCGTCGGAGCCGGTCTGGGAGGAGGCAGCGCCGACGCGGCGCGCACGCTTTTAGCGCTGGACCGCCTCTGGAACCTGAACCTGGGGCGGACACGTTTGCAATCGCTGGCGGCCGACCTGGGAAGCGATGTGCCGTTTTTCATGGGAGGCCCCAGTGCGCTGTGTTCCGGACGAGGAGAAAATGTGATGCCGGTGGCACGGCCCAGGGCGCGCTGCTGTCTGCTGATTCTGCCCCCCTACCCGCTCTCCACCCCGCGGGTGTTTGAGCGGTTTGACGAGCCGGGGGGGGCGCCGAAGCGGGCGGCGTGGAGCGAGGATCAGGCGCTGGAGGCCATCGGGCGCTGGGCCGATCTGGATGCGGCCGGCCTGATGGAGCGGCTGTTCAATGACCTGGAGCCGGCGGCATTCGCCCTGCGGCCGGAACTGGGACGGCTGCGGGAGGAGTTGGAGAAACGGCTGGGACGGGTGGTCCGCATGAGCGGCAGCGGATCGACCCTCTTCACCCTGGCCGACGGGATGGAGGAGGGGGAAGCCCTGGCCAAACGGGTGGCCGAGCAGGACATCCGGGCGATGGCGGTGGAGCTGGGAGTGGAGTGAACGTTCGCCAGGGGGATCGGGAGGGGGACATTGGCGGCATGCTGAAGCACGCCGCACACATCGCGTCTCTATGGAAAGGGGTTTTGCCATGGACCTGTCCGATATTCGCATCAGTTTGTGCAAGGGTGGCGGCCGACTCAAAGCCTTCTGCTGCCTGACTTTCGACCATACGTTCGTCGTGCGGGATGTGAAGTTGATCGACGGCAACGATGGGCTGTTTCTGGCCATGCCCTCGAGAAAGCTGGCCGACCACTGTCCCCATTGCGGCGAGAAAAACCATTTGCGCGCCCATTTCTGCAATGAATGCGGCGCTCGGCTCAAGCAGGATCGATTCACCGCCGGCCATCCCGGGCGCGTCAAGCTCTACGCCGATGTCGCCCACCCCATCAGCGTCCAGGCGCGGCGGGAGCTGGAACAGCACGTCATGCGGGCCTATACCCAGGAACTGGAGCGCAGCAAGCAGCCGGGGTATGTGCCGTTGCGTCTTGACGAGCTGGAGGAGGATTACTACGATGACTCGATCATTCGCCGGCCGGGTATCTGCCTGACCGGAAGCCGATGATGAAATCCGCCGGGATTGACGGGTGGATCGGTGATTCCGGTCCGCCCGTCCATTCCGGGAGGTTGAGCCTTAAAGATGATGTCCGCACGACTTACATCCCACCTTCCGGTCGTCGTACGATAGGCCGGCCCCACCAGGGCAGACCCCGCGGGTTTGTCTGGTGACCGGCCCGCTCCATCCGGGCTTCTTCCGCCCACCGCTGATTTTTGCAAAATTAAATTGAATTGTCGGGTGAAGTCTCTTACATTTCGCCCAGACGTCTGATTGAGAACCCATTATGAGCACCATTCAAGCCGAATTGTCCAAAGCCGCCGCCAAAACCGCCTCCAAACCCAAATACAAGGGGAAGACCGGGGCGCAGATCCTCCATGAAATGCTGATCGGCCCGCAACAGGTCGAGGTGATGTTTGGCTATCCGGGCGGGGCCATCCTGCCGGTCTTTGACCAGCTGTACAAAACCCCGGCCAAGTTCATCCTGACCCGCCACGAACAGGCGGCCGGGCACGCCGCCGACGGCTACGCCCGCGCCACCGGCAAGCCGGGGGTCTGCCTGGTCACCTCCGGCCCCGGCGCGACCAACACCGTCACGCCGCTGGCGACGGCCCAGATGGACTCGGTGCCGATCCTGGTCTTCTCCGGTCAGGTGGCGACCAAGGTGATCGGCAACGACGCCTTTCAGGAGGCGGATGTGACCGGCATCACCCGCCCCTGCACCAAGTGGAACTATCTGGTGAAGGATGTGCATGAGCTGCCGCGCGTGGTGAATGAGGCCTTCATCATCGCCTCCAGCGGGCGGCCCGGGCCGGTCCTGGTCGACCTGCCCAAGGATGTGACCAGCATGGTCTGCGACCAGGAAGTGGATGACACCCCGCGCGAGCATGTCCTGGCCCGCACCAACGTGAAGGTCAACGAGGCGGATGCCGCGAGCATTGAGGCGGCCGCGGAAATGATCAACCGCTCGGAGCGTCCGGTGCTGTACGTCGGGGGCGGGGCGATCATCAGCGGCGCGTGGGAGGTGCTGCGCAAGGTGGCCAAAAAGGCGAACCTGCCCTGTACGACCACCCTGCTGGGCCTGGGCGCGTTCGACGAGACCGACCCGGCCAGCCTGCTGATGCTGGGAATGCACGGCAGCGCCTTTGCCAACTACGCGGTGCAGGAGAGCGACTGCCTGATCGCCGTCGGGGCGCGGTTCGACGACCGGGTCACGGGGAATCTGGCCAGCTTCGCCCCGCACGCCAAGATCATTCACATCGACATCGATCCCTCCTCGATCAGCAAAATCGTGGATGTGGACGTGCCGGTGATCGGTGATGCCAAGGGTTCGCTGCAGAAGCTGCTGCCGCTGCTGGAGCACCACGACCGCAAGGAGTGGTTCGCCAAGATCAACGCCTGGAAAAAGCGATATCCGTTCCACTACGCCCAGGGGACCAAGTTCACCAAGCCCCAGGCCGTCCTGGAGGAGATCAACCGCCAGATCGGCGGCGAGGCGCTCTACACCACGGGCGTGGGCCAGCACCAGATGTGGGCCGCCCAGTTCATCCGCTGGCGCTACCCGCGCCAGATGATCACCAGCGGCGGGCTGGGAACAATGGGATACGGTCTGCCTGCGGCCATCGGGGCGCAACTGGGCTGCCCCGGCAAGACCATCATCGACATCGACGGCGATGCCAGCTTCCAGATGACCAGCTACGAGCTGGCGACCATGGCCGACTACAACATCCCCGTGAAGGTGGTCATCCTCAACAATGACTTCCAGGGGATGATCAAGCAGTGGCAGGACCTGTTCTACGAGAAGCGGTACAGCCAGTCGGTGATGAAGAACCCCGATTTCGCCAAAATGGCCGAGGCCTACGGCGTGCGCGGCATCCGCTGCGAGCATAAGAGCGACCTGGAAAAGACCGTCAAGGAGATGCTGTCGCACGATGGCCCGGTGGTGGTCGATTTCGTGGTCGATCCCGACGAGCACGTCTATCCGATGGTGCCGGCGGGCAAGGGATTGCACGAGATGGAACTGGGCTCGCTGGCGTAGGCCCGACCCAGGTAAAATTCCGCGCCTGAAGCAAGGCCGTGGACGCTTTTGAATAAGAGCATCCACGGCCTTCTTGTTTTCATGCACGGAGCCCCCCTATTGCGGCTGGCTGATCCGCTGCTGGGCCGGCGCGGTGGCGGGCCGGTTCATGGTTCGCATCGCATCCAGCACCGTCTGGTCAATTCCCTGGCTGCGCAGCGACTGCTCCTGGGCATCGGTCAGGGCAAAGACCTGCCCGGTCGCCTGGAGGCGCTGGATCATCTCCTGATCGTTCAAGCCGGCCTGGCGCATGGCGACCACCTCATCCATCGTGACAAAGCCATCGTGGTTGAGATCGGCGTCGCTGCTTTTGCGGACATCGTCAACCGTCGCCGGCTTCTGCTGGGCGTTCTGGACGGATTTTTCGGCCTCATCCTTGTGCTCGGCATTGTTTTTCTTCACACTCGAGCCGATCAGATATCCCCCGCCGGCGCCCAGCGCTCCGCCGATCAAAGCTCCCACCAGGCGGTTGTCCTTGCCGCCGATCAGCGCCCCGGCGGCCGCCCCGGCCGCCCCGCCGGCCACGGTCCCGGTCGTTTGGGGATTTTCCTTGGCCGCCTGACACCCTCCCAGAAAAGGAACGGGGGAGAAAGCCATTGCCCCGCTCAGCACGCTGCGAATCAGCCGTTGTTTCATCATGGACTCCTGTTGGTTCAACAGCCTCTGCCTACAAACGGCGGGCCAGCCCAGGGCCGGCCTCATGAATTGCACCGGACTGTCCCCCGCCCGTATACTCGCCCCCATGATGGCGATGCGATGGATGCTGGCTGGGGTCTGTTTGCTGTGCGGCGGATGCGTTCAGCGCTATCTGACGGTCCGGAGCGATCCTCCGGGGGCGCTGGTAACGCTCAACGGGCTGGAAGTGGGGCGCACGCCGATGACCCGTTCCTTCACCTGGTATGGCAATTACGATGTGGAATTGCGCAAGGAGGGATACCAGACGCTCAAAACCCACGCCGACGTCAAGGCCCCCTGGTGGCAGTGGGTTCCCATCGACCTGCTGGCCGAGATGATGCCGTTTCACCCCACCGACCGCCAGAGTTTCAGCTATGAATTAAAACCCGCCGCCACCCAGCCGGCGAACCCGCAGGTCATGCTCGAACGGGCCGATCAGCTAAAAAGTGAGTTGGCGAAATAGAAGGCGGGGCGAAGGCAGGAAGCCTTCGATTAACATCAGTCCATCACCGTCACCATCACCCAGCGCCGGCCCCATTCCCGGGCCTCCTGATGCGTGGGGAAGAAGACGTCCAGGCGGTTGCCCTTGATTGCCCCGCCCCGGTCGATGACCGGCACCGGGCTCCCGTTGTTGTAGCCGGGAATCAGCAGTTGGGTGCCGAAGGGGAGGAATCGCGTATCGGCCGCCACGAAGTGTCCATCGTTGTAGCTGACCGGCTTGCCGCTGGCGGTGACGCCGTGGGCGTTGGGGCCGCAGCACTTGGTGCAGGGGCAGTAAGCAGTCACCATCATCCGCACCACCCGCACGTGCATGGCGGGATGGACGGCGGTCAATTCCACGGGCAGATGGGCCACTTCCTCGGAGGGCATTTCGGTTTCCACCGCCGCGGCGGGCCCCTGGTCGGCCGCCAGCAGCGCCGGCTCCGGGCGGACGCGAATGACCTGCTCCTCCGAACTGCCCCCCCGGACGCTGACCGCGCCGAGCATCCCGATCGCCAGCACGCCGCAGGCCCCCACCAGAAGGTGGCGAGCCAGGCGCTGGGTGCGGGTTTGAAGTTGGGGCAGCTTTTCCAGCATATTTTTGAAACTCCCGGCCTGTTCCCGGCCGATGGTGAGTCAACTCTACACCGGGCGACCGGACGAGCCGGAAATTTTTTAAAGTCCTCAGAACGCTCAAGCCGATCTGTAGGATGTGTATCTTTTATGCGGTTTCGCGCCCGCCGTCAATCGCTTTAATCAAGGATTTTGATTATCGGACGTGTCGTAACCCCCGGAACGCGCAATTTTTGCGCCTCGGTGGGTCTGTAGCGTTTGTTGCCGCCGGACAACACGCGGCCCCTTATCCCAGAAGCCGGGCCAGTTCGATCAGCCGTCCCACGTGCCGGTCGCACTGTTCAGGAACCGGCGGCGGCAATCCGGCGGGGTTGATCCAGCAGTTGGCCATCCCGTACGCCTTGGGATGGGCCACATCGCACTGGAAGTTGTCCCCCACCATCATCGCCTGGCTGAGGGAAATCCCCAGCCGCGCCGCCGCCATCTCAAAAATCCGCCGGTCCGGCTTTTCCACATTCACCTCCTGCGACACCAAAACCGTCTGGAAATGCCTGAGCCATCCATGGCGCTGCAGGGTGGCATGGACGAAGCCGGCGTAGCCGTTGGAGATCACCGCCAGTTGGTATCGCGCCGCCAAGGATTCCAGCGCCTCGGCCGTCCCGTCGATCACGCTGTCCGACTCGGCGGCCGCCGCATCGTAGGCCCGCATCATCTCACGGCACTCCCCCTCCTCCAGCGCGCAGCCGCAGGACCCGGCGAAGCGTTTGAATTTCTCCAATCGGTGGTCGTATTCGCGCCCGCGCACCTCGCGCATGTGGGGGTGCTCCGGCGGCAGACCCGGCGTCAGGCGCAGGCGTTCGTAGAGCGTGGTCTCATCCGCCGCCTCCCCCGCCCGCTCCCGGACAAAGCGGACGATGCCGCGCAGGGCGGCCGGGATGAAGCGGTTTTCATCCACCAGCGTGTTCCCGAAATCCAGAAAAATGGCTTGAAGCATGAGAGGGTTTCAAGGCACGACCCATGTCCGATCCACAAGGAAACTTTTGACATTTTCCCGACTGTCCCGACATTTATAACCGAAACTTCGGATCTTTGCCCCGGGGCTGTGGATGAAGCCCGGGTCAGACGGTTCACCGGAAAGATCGAAACCTGGGAGACGGCTATGGGCGGCACCAACGGGCCGGGGGCTTTGATGGCGGATTATTTCATCCATATCACGGACCTGCATCTGGGAGCGGGGGATCGGGGATGGGGCGTTCTGGAACAATTCGTGCAAGAGATCAAAACGCTACGAACGCCGCCCCGCTTCATCGTCAACGGAGGGGACATTATTTCGGCGAATCTGCGCCTTCGGACCGACCCCGCCGAGGGGCGGGATCAATTCGCCCGATATGCCCGGATCATGAGTCCTTTGCATCCGCCGGTCTACCACGTCATGGGCAATCACGACCTGGTGCGCGATGACGGCACGATCGGCCAGGCGGACTTCGCCAAGACCCTCTTTAAGCAATTCGCCGGGCCGCGCTACCAGCGGTTCGACTGGGGCGGGCGAATGTGCCTGGTGCTGGACGGATGGACGGTGACGCAGGCCTCCGCCCAGGACGAGCCGCGCGTCGAGCCGGGGATGGACCCGGCACAAGCGGAGTGGGTCGCCTCTCAGCTGGCCTCCTGTCCCAGCGGCGGAACGGTCCTGCTGCTGACTCATCACAGCGTGCGGGATGCGCCGGCCGTCTGGGAGCGGCTGGCGCCGGTGCTGCGCGAGGATCTGAACTACATGGAACTGGCCGGCTGCGACCATCAGAACAGCTTTTGGCAGGAGGGGCGATGGACCACTCAGGTCACCGGCTCCTTCTGCGGGGCGTGGTGGGATGGTGCGTGCGTGGATCTCAGTCCGCCGGGATACGCCCTGGTGATAATGAACGCAAAGGAGCAGTTAAAGCGCTACTACCGCGGCACCGGCGAAGCCCTGGCCATCGCTGCCCCGCGCCCGGGGCAGGTGGTGGGCGACAGCACACAGGTGGAGGTACTCGACCCGCGCAGCGGGGAATCGGGCGCCTATGCGGCGGATTTGCGTGCCTGGCCCGCGGGGTGGATTGACCTGCCGGTGCGGCTGGGCGGGCAGTCGGCGGCCGTTCCGGTGTTTCACCGTCCCCACCCCCCGGAACAGCCGACGGTGGAGGAGGCGGGGCAGCTTGAATTTGAAATTGTTGAACCCGGGAACTCGCCGCCGGCGCTGATCTGGAACGGGCAGCCGCTGCATCAGTTCGACGCGGCGGCCGGGATGCGCATCCAGTGCCCAATCCCGGCCGGGCGGATGCGCCGATGGAATGTTCTGGAGGTCCAGGGGGAGGGAGTGATTCGCTCGCCTCGCCTGATCGTGAACCAGCGCACCATCGAGGAACCCCGGATCGCCCGCTTCTTTAACGCCCGCCCGACCTGGTTCGGCGCGGGGCGGGACCTGACCTGGGACCTCTCCGGCCGGCGACTGAAGACGCCCTGGCGCTATCCCGAATCGACGTTCTTCTTTCCGGTTTCCCCAAGCACGGATTGAGCCTGGAGGATCGGCCTCGCGGACCGGCTGAAAAAATCGGCCGGCCGGGTGCGCCTACTCAGGCCGGGATTTCAACGCCTTGAGCCATTGCGCCAGGTCCCGCGGCCAGGGGGATTCAAACCGCAGCTTTTTGCCGGTGATCGGATGGACAAACCCCAGCCGCCCGGCGTGCAGCGCCTGGCGCGGCGCGCCGCTTTCATCCGGCGTGAGCGATCCATCCGGCCGGCGGTTGTAGATTTTTTCCCCGCAGAGCATGTGCCCCCGCTCGGCCAGGTGGATGCGAATCTGGTGCGTGCGCCCCGTCTCCAGGCGGCACTCCACCACGGTATATCGATCCCCCAGATGCTCCAGCGGGCGGACGTGCGTGATGGCGTTGCGGGCCTGGCGGTCGGCCGGGGCGTGCTGGGGCAGGCTGCCGCGCAGTCCATCCCCGCGATTGCGCACCAGCCGCGACTCAATCCGCATCGGTTCCACGCGCCCCAGCGCCACCGCCCGGTAGACGCGCTCGATGTCATGCTTGCTGAACAGGCGCACCAGCTCCCGCTCGGCCTCGGGCGTGAGGGCGAAGACCATCAGGCCGCTGGTGTCCCGGTCCAGGCGATGCACCGCGCGGACCTGCAGGCGCTTGGGCCTGGGCTCGCGGACCGGGCCCCGACGCCCGGGGCGCTTTTTCATCGGCCCGGGCGCGACCGTCCTCCCCGCCAGCACGCGCGGCAGCCACTCCTCCAACGTCGGCATCTTCTCCTTGCGGTGGGCCGCCCAATTCCGCTCCTCGGCATGGCGCTGGGTGTTCATTCCGGCCGGCTTGTCCACCACCACCAGATGGTCATCCAGGTAATGAATGACAATGTCCCTGGCCGACGGCGGCGCGGCCAGTGGATGCTCGAACACCCGCAGCACATCCCCCTTTTTCAGCCGCCGCCCCTCATCGACGCACAGATTGCCGTTCACCTGCACGCGCCGGGCGCCTAGCAGTTGCTTGACCTGTTTCCAGCTCTGGTCCTTGAGCAGCTTGTGCAGCGCGGCCGAGACGGTCTGGCCGTCCATGGTCGAGAAAATCTCAAAGCGATGGGTCGGTTTGGCGGGCATGGGGAAAAGTACCGCCAGCGCCCTCACTGGCGGACGTTGGGCCCCGCATACAAATTCCGCCGGTGAGGGCACCGGCGGCACATCATACAGAATAGTCGCTCTTGACGATCGTTCCAAACCCCGTCCCATCCCACCCCCGCGCTTCGATCTCCACCCGGCGGTCCCGGATCGTGATGAAGTTGTACCCGTTGGGCTCTCCGCGCCGGCGGGTGCTGGTGGCCGTCCCCGCCTGGACGGCGATCATGGAGCGGCGAGTGGTCGGGTAGGCTGCGCAAATCTCCCCGCAATAGCTCAGGTGCAAATGCCCGCTGAGCAGCAGATCGACGCCGCATGCCTCAAATGTCTCCAGCGCCGCCTGCGCCCCGGCCACGATGTCCTTGGGCTTGTGGTTGGGCGCGGGAATGAACGGATGGTGCGTCACCACCACCTTAAACAGTCCATCCCCCGCCTGGCCCAACTGCCGCCGGGCCAGTTCCAATTGCTTTGGCGTAATGTGCCCCCCCGTCCGCGTGAAGGAGCGGGCGGTGTTGATCCCCAGCACCAGCAGCTTCTCATCCCGCCACACCGGCTGCAGGTCCTCGCTGATGAAGCGGCGATAGCGCGTCAGGGGAAACAGAAACCGCCGCGTCACATCGTAGAGCGGAATGTCATGGTTCCCCGGCACCACCAGCCGTGGCTGGGGCAGTCGCCGCAGATAGGCCGCCGCGGCCTCGTATTGCCGCCGCCGGGCCCGCTGGGTGAAATCTCCGCTGACCACCACCAGCGACGGGGCCGCCGCGTGCAATTCCCGCAGCAGCGCCTCGGCAATCGCCGGTTCCACCCGTCCAAAATGCAGGTCCGAAATGTGGGCAATCGTGCGTGTCATCCGTCCGGGGCGGAAGTATAATGCATCAGTCCGCAATGCGTTACCCATGCCCCGACAAGGAGCCCCCATGTCCCCCGCCAAACCCCTGACCCGCTCCCGCACTCAGCGCATGATCGCCGGCGTCTGCGGCGGCATCGCCCAATGGCTGGGCTGGGACCCGACGCTGGTACGCGTCCTCTACATCGCCCTCTCCGCCCTTTCGGCCGCCTTCCCCGGCATCCTGATCTATATCCTGCTTTGCCTGGTCATGCCGGAGGAGCCGTAAAAACCGTGGACGGCCTCGACGAGGCCGTGGTGGGGTCAACGAAAAATGTCCAAAGGCCTGTTCTCTAGGAAGGGGAGCCGCTCAGGCTCGCAATCGCCTTATGGTAGACCTCGACGCATTGCCGCGCCGAGTCGGCCCAGTTCAGCCGCCGCACCTCAAAGCTGCCGTGCTGCCGCAGCGTGCTGGCCAGCGGCGGATGCCGCAACACCGCGATGATCTTGTTGGCCATCTCGTCGATGTCCCAGAAGTCCACCTTCAGGACGTGCGTCAACACTTCACTCACCCCCGACTGCTTGGAAATGATTACCGGCACATCATGGCTCATCGCCTCCAGCGGCGCGATGCCGAACGGCTCGCTCACCGACGGCATGACATACAGGTCCGCCATCTGGAACACTTTGCCCACATCCCCCCCGCGCAGGAACCCCGTGAACAGCACCTTGTGCCCGATCCCCATCGCCGCGGCCATTTCGATCGTCCGGCGGATCATGTCCCCCGACCCCGCCATCACGAATTTGACGTTGTCCATCACCTCCAGCACCTTCTTGGCGGCCGCCAGGAAGTATTCCGGACCTTTCTGCATTGTGATGCGCCCCAGGAACAGCACCAGCTTCTCGTTCCGGGCGATGTTGTACTGCTCCGGATCAAAAGGGGTGCCGTTGGTCTCGATGGCGTTGTAGACCACTTCCACCTTCTCGGGCGAGACGCCATAGTGGTGCGTGATGATCGAACGCGTCAGGTGGCTGACGGCGATGATCTTCATCGCCGCGTGCATCCCCCGCCGCTCGATTTCATATATCCTCTGGTTGACATGTTCCCCGCTGCGGTCAAATTCGGTTGAGTGCACATGAACCACCAGCGGCACCCCCTTGAGCGCCGCCACCGCCATCCCCGCCGGAAAGGTCATCCAGTCGTGGGCGTGAACCACATCGAAATTCTCCTGCCGCGCCACTTCCGCAGCCAGGGAGGCGTAGCGCTGGATTTCGCCATACAGATCGCCCCCATAGGGATCCTCCGCCCGCCGGGGCGGATTGACAAAGCTCCCCCCCGCCTGGGGCGCCGCGGCCGGCGCCGGCTGGGCGGAAGAGTCCACCGCCGTCGCCTTTACCCCGCGCTGCACCTGCGCCTCGGCAAATTGCTCGGGCGTCTGGTAGGGGGTGAACTGGGCATCGATCGTATGAAAGGTGACATGTTCGAATTCATCCAGCCGGAATTCCGTCATCGCCCCGGCCAGCGGCGAGCCGGAACGGGGGCTCATCAGCCGAACATGCGTGGAAAAGGGGGTGGAAACCGGGCGGGGAAGCACAAACAGCACATCCGTGCCCGCCGCGCTCATGGCCTTGGTCAATCCATAGCACGCGGTCCCTAGACCGCCGCTGATGAATGGCGGAAATTCCCAACCCAGCATGAACACACGCATGGCAGCGCTACTTTCTTCAGATGGAACTACCGGCGGCGACCTGACGGCCTCGTCTGGACCGCTTCCACACCTTGCCCTAAGGCTAACAGGGTAGAAGGCCCGCTCTAGAATTGTCAATGGGAATTTCAAACGGTCGCGCCCCGCCGGGAGAGTTTCACCCACGCCCCTCGCCTTTACCTCACCCCCGCGCCATTTTATGCTCCGGGCCTATGACTTCCTACGCCAAAGACCTTCAATACGCCGTGGAGCTTGCCCGCGGGGCCGGCAGGATCGTCCTGGACCAGGCCGGCCGCGTGGAGCGCCTCACCAAGACCCACGCCGCCACCACCGCCGAAGCCGTCACCGACGCCGATCGTGCCAGCCAGCGCTTCATCGTCGCCGGACTGCGCAACCGCTATCCCGACGACGGCATCATCGGCGAGGAAAACGACACCGGCGACGCCATCACCTTCGAATGCCCCAACCCCATGGGCCGTGCCTGGGTGATCGATCCCATCGACGGCACCAACAACTTCGTCGCCGGACTGGGCGCGTTCGCCGTCTGCATTGGCCTAATGGAGGCCGGCCGCCCGGTCCTGGGCGTGGTTTACGATGTGACCCGCGACCTGATGTACGCCGCGGCCCAGGGCGAAGGGGCCTGGCTGGGCAGCCGGCAACTGCATGCCGCCGCCACCGGCATGAACGATGCATCCCTGCTCATGTTGACCAGCAATTTGCTCAACGCCGCCGGCCAGTGCCCGGCCTATGTCGTCCGCTGGCTCTCCCAGACCAACTGGAAACTCCGGATGCTCGGCAGCGCCGCCCTGGAGGCCGTGCAAGTTGCCGCCGGCGTGGCCCATGGCGCGATCACCCTCAACGGCAAGCTGTGGGACATCGCCGCCCCCGCCGCCATCGTCCTGGAAGCCGGGGGGCTGGTGACCGATCCCCAGGGCCGCCCCATCTTCCCCTTCGACCTGCGGAAATATAGCGGCGCCAAAATCCCCTTCCTGGCCGCCGCCCCCGCCGCCCACGCGGAATTGGTGCGGCAAATGGCGCGCTAGGCATTTGCGATGGTGGCAAAGGAACGCCGCCCCTACTCACTTGGGCAGGATTCCGCCCGGCTCTTGACCCACTGCAAATACAACCCCTGTGGCGGCGCGGTTGGCCCGGCCGCCTGGCGGTCGCAGGCGGCCAGCGTCTGGGCGATCGATTCGGCCGTCCGCCGTCCCATCCCCACCTCCGCCAGCGTTCCCACGATGATCCGCACCATGTTCCACAAAAACCCGCTCCCCTCCACGCCGATGATCAATTTCGGCCAGCGATAATGCACCTGGCAGGCATGGATCGTGCGGATTGTGTGCTTGCGCCCGTGGCCGGGGCGGGCGAAGCTGGCGAAATCGTGCTCTCCCTCCAGCAGCGCCGCCGCCCGCGCCATCGCCGGTACATCCAGCATCGTCCAGCGATGCCAGACCAGGTCGTCAAAAAAGACCGGGCGATAGGGGCTGTTCCAGATCACATACTGATACCGCTTGCGCTCCGTCGAGCGGATAGCGTCAAAGGTGTCCGGAACCGACTGAAGGCGTTTAATGAGAATGTCGCGCGGCAGGTTGTGGTTCACCGCCCGCCGCAGTCCCTCGGGGGGAATCTGCACCTGGTCGGTGTCGAAGTGGGCGATCTGCCCCTTGGCGTGCACCCCCCCATCCGTGCGCGAGGCCCCGATCAGCGTCACCGGGTGCCGCGTGATTTTGGCGATCGCCTCTTCCATCGTCTGCTGGATGGTCGGCCGCGCCTGGCCCGGCGGCGCTGAATCCGCCTGCGACTGCCAGCCATGGTAGTTCGTGCCTCGGTAGGCGATGGTCAGTTTGTAGCGCACAAAGCCATGATAGACCAGGGGCTCGCCAGACGGAAACGATCCGATAGACTCAAAGCCCTCATGCCGCATCGATCATTCAACCGTCTCCTTCTGCCGCTGCTGGCGGCCGCGCTGCTCTGCCTGGGCGGCTGCGCCCATCAAAAGCCCGCCGCCCCCTACGCCGGACAGCGTCTCCCGCGCACCGGCGATGAGATCATGGTCTGCGGCCAGCTCTTTCACACCGGCGCGCCGGTCGTCCTCTGGACCGATCCCGGCGGATACGATGCCTACCGCACCGAACGGCGCTTCGCCCCCTGGGATGTGGCCGACTACGGATCGACCCAAAAAGCGATGCCCAAAGTCTTCACCACCCCCAACCGCTACGGCATTCGCAAGACCATCATCGACACACCCGCCTTCCAGCGCGTCCGCGGCGGCGGCTGGGACCTGCCCACCCTCCAGTCCATCGTCGATCAATTCGTCATTCATTACGACGTGGCCGGCACCAGCCGCCAATGCTTCAAAACGCTCCAGGACTACCGCGACCTGTCCGTCCATTTCATGCTCGATCTGGATGGCACCATCTACCAGACCCTTGACCTGAAGGAACGCGCCTGGCACGCCACCAAGGCCAACGACCGCTCCATCGGCATCGAAATCGCCAACATCGGCGCTTATTCTCCCGACCTCCCCCCCGAAAAGGACCCCCTCAAACGCTGGTATCAAAAAGGGCCCGACGGGCGCACGCGGATCATCTTCCCGGCCTACATCGCCGACGACACCGGCATCCGCACCCCTGACTTCATCCCCCGACCCATCCGCAACGACCCCGTCACCGGCCAAATCCAGGGGCGCACCTACCGCATGTACGATCTGACGCCCAAGCAGTACGACTCCCTCATCAAGCTGACGGCCGCCCTCTGCACGATTTTCCCCAATATTCACTGCGATGCCCCGCGCGACGCCGAGGGAAACATCATCAACCATGTCCTGACGGAGGAGCAGTGGAAGGCCTATGAAGGCCTCCTGGGCCACTACCACGTCCAGGCCAACAAGCAGGACCCCGGCCCCGCCTTCCAATGGGACCGTGTCATTAAAGGAGCCCGACAGTTGATGAAATCGCAGGCACAACGGTAAGATGACGCTCACCGGAGGATCATCCGATGAGTCATCTCTTCCATACCGAACAGGGTCGGGTTCTGCTGCACAACAATGAGGAGATCACGCGCTGGCGCTGGGCGCGCAAGCAGTTCGATCTGCCTCCCGAAGCCGCCGGGGCCGCCGGCGAGTTGTGGATCATGGCCGGCTGCTATCCCGACACCACCCAGCCGTTGCAGGTGGAGATCAACGGCCGCCCCGCCGCTCCGATCCAGCCCGACCGCAATCCATCGGCGCCGCCCTGGCGCTGGTGGCCCGTTTCGGTGAAGCCGGGCATGCTCCAGGAAGGAACCAACGAAATCCTCCTGCGCGCCGACAACCCGGCCATGAACGGATGGATGCTCGCCCTGGATAACACCGCCGGCTCCTCCCGCAGCCACCTCAGCACCGATCAGGGCCAGACCTGGCGCAACCGCCGCATGGGCATCCACAACGCCCTGCGCGGCGAATATGTCATGCGCCTGCGCCTCGACCACAAGGCGCTTGGCGACAACCCCCTGCCGCGTCTCGTGCTGGAAGACCCGCATCACCCGCGCGTGCGCGAGCTGCGGGACCTCCTCCCCGAGGCGATCCGGAGTGAATCCGACCCTTGGCGGCAAGTCCTCGCCCTGCGCACCTGGGTCGCCTCCCAATGGGTCCACGATGGCAAGGGACCTTCCTACGCTCCCTGGGACCCCTGGACGGTGCTGGACTGGTCCAAGCGCAACGGCGGGCACGGCCGAAAGGGCAAGGTCACCTTCTGCGTCCACTTCAATTCCGTCTTCGCCGCCCTGGCCACGGCCTTGGGGCATCCGGCCCGCTGCCTGGCGATCACCCGCGACATCAACGGGCCCGAGGGGCATTTTGTGGCCGAGGTCTTTGACCAGCGCCATGACAAGTGGGTCCTGCACGATGCCAACTGCGACGCCCATTACGAGGCCGAGGGCACACCCCTGAGCGGGTGCGACATCAACGACCGCGTCCGGCGGGGCGAGGATTGCACCCCCCTGGCCCGTACCGGCCCGATGAACCAGGACCTCGCCCCCCACCTTCGCCCGGCGTGGAAGGACAAATTCGCCACCGGCTACTGCTTCCTGAACCTCTCCGTCTGGGCGCGCAACGACTATATCAGCGACCCGACCGCCGCTCCCCCCAACCACGGCTCGGTCAACTACTGCGAAACCGGCTTTGTCTGGTACACCCCCAGCGCCGCCGCCCGCCAGGCCGTCGCCATGTTCCCCCACCACAGCGCCTCCCGCCAGTGGTTCGACCGCCCCCCGCAGGCCGCCGCCAGACGCCAACCCGAGCCGGTGGCGGTGTAGGGTCCGCACTGCGGACCGTTTGCGCGGCTATTGGTTATTTGTTATTGGTTATTTGTAATTTGGACCCAAATAACCAATAACAAATAACCGCCCTCCCTTGCAAATCCCCCGCTTTACCGATACAAAACCTCCCACTTGCGGGCATGAAGTTTAATTTGCTGGACAAAATCGAGGTGATTGACGCCCAGCGCATCACCGCGGTGAAGCAGGTGAGCCTCGCCGAGGAGTATCTGGCCGACCACTTCCCCACCTTCCCGGTTCTGCCGGGGGTGTTGATGCTGGAGGCGGCCACCCAGGCGGCCGGCTGGCTGCTCCATCACCGGCATGGCTTCGCCCGCTCGATGGCGGTCTTGAAAGAGGCCAAAAACGTCAAGTACGGGCATTTCGTCGCCCCGGGCGATTTCTTGCGCGTCACGGCCGAGGCGGTCCGCCTTGACGAAGAGGGCGGGCTGTTCAAAATCTCCGGGCTGGTCGGCGATCAGACGGCCATCGCCGGGCGGATCGAACTGGCCTATTTCAACCTCGGCCAGCGGTCGCCGGATCTGGCCCGGCTCGATGAGCCCCTGAGCCGCCACAACCGGCAGCGCTACGAGATTTTGTGTTTGGGGATGAAAAACGCGTAGGGTGGGCCTTGGCCCACCAGAGGGACATGGTGGGCCAAGGCCCACCCTACGAAGGAGCGAACATGGCGATTCCAAGAGAAGAAATTTATTCAAAAGTGCAGGAAGTGCTCGTTGACGCCCTGGGCGTGGACGAGGATGAAGTCACCCCCAACGCCTCCCTGCGCGAGGACCTGGGGGCCGAGTCGATCGACTTCCTCGACATCGTCTTCCGTCTGGAGAAGACCTTCACCACCGATCCGGCCAATCCCTTCAAAATCCCGCGCGGCGAGCTGTTCCCCGAGGGATTCGAGAAGGACCCCGCCTTCGTTCAGGGGGACAAGATCACCCCGGCCGGCCTGACGGAGCTGAAGAAGCGCATGCCCCACGCCGACTTCACCGACTTCGAGAAAGACCCCACCCTCGAAAAGATGCCCTCCCTCTTCACGGTCAACACGATCGTGAACTACCTGGACACGAAGTTGAACGGCTAAAAGTCGTGGTCCGTTGCCCGTGGTCCGTGGTCCGAATTCCGGTGTTTCCGGATCGGACCACGGACCACGGGCAACGGACCACGATCCACAACCATGCGCTGGATCTGGATCGACAAGTTCGTGGAGTTCACCCCCGGCGTCAGCGCCGCGGCCATCAAGAACATCTCCCTGGCCGAGGAGCATCTTCACGATCTCCATCCCGATTTCCCCATCATGCCCAACACCCTCCTGGTCGAAGGGATGGCCCAGACGGCCGGCCTGCTTGTGGGGGACGCCCGCCAGTTCGCCGAAAAGGTCGTTCTGGCCAAGATCGGCCGGGCCACCTTCCACCAGCTGGTCGGCCCCGGCCAGACCGTGCGCTTCGAGGCGAAGATCGAGCAGATCAGCGACCAGGGCGCTTCCACCGCCGGCGCCATCCAAGCGGACGGCGATCTGGTGGCCGAAATCAACCTGATGTTCAGCCACGTCGATCAGAACATGGCCGGGATGAAGTTCCCCGAGCACAACTTCGTCTTCACCCCCCAGTTCCAGGACCTGCTGCGGCGCTATCGCATCGACCCACCGGTCCGCCTATAATGCCCGGTTGAAGAACAGGCCATAGAAAAATTTGTAATTGGTTATTTGTTGTTTGCTATTTGTTACTGGTTCATGGTTTGGGACCAGCAAATAACGAATAGCCAGGAACAAATAACAATCCTCCATGAGCATGCGACAAGTCGTCATCACCGGCATCGGCGTTGTTTCCCCGTTGGGCATCGGCGCTGAGGCATTCTGGAACAACCTCATCACCGGAACCAGCGCGGTGCGCCGCATCGACGCCTGGGACCCCTCCGGCTTCCCCTCCCAGATCGGCGGGCAGGCCCCCCCCTACAAGATCGGCGACTTTGTCCCCAAGAGCTATCGCAAGGCGACCAAGGTGATGGCCCGCGACATCGAACTGGCCGTCATCGCCGCCGACGGCGCCTTCAAGGACGCCGCCATCGCCTCCAAGGCCTACAGCGACACCCCCGACATCGACCCCCGCCGCTTCGGCTGCAACATCGGGGCGGGCCTCATCAGCACCGACCTGAACGAGCTGACCAGCGCCATGACCACCAGCCGCGCCACCGACGACCCCAATGCCCTGGACCTGGAGCAATGGGGCACCCACGGCATGAACCAGCTCACCCCCCTGTGGCTGCTCAAATACCTGCCCAACATGCTCGCCTGCCATGTGACGATCATCCACGGCCTCAAAGGCCCCAGCAACACCCTCACCTGCGCGGATGCCTCCAGCCACCTGGCCATCGGCGAAGCCTTCCGCACCATCCAGCGCGGCGACGCCGACCTGGCCATCTGTGGCGGGGCCGAGTCCAAGATCAACCCCATGGGCATGGTCCGCCAGTGCCTCCTCAACCGCCTCACCGAACGCAATGACGACCCCCAGCACGCCGTCCGCCCCTTCGACGCCGACGCCACCGGCACCGCCATCGCCGAAGGGGGCGGCCTGTTCATCCTGGAGGAACTGGAACACGCCAAAGCCCGCGGCGCGAAAATCTACGCCGAACTGGCCGGTTTCGGCGCTTCCCAGGACACCCACGACATCATCACCCCCGCCCCCGACGGGCGGGCCTACGCCAAGGCGATCCAGAACGCCCTGGCCGACGCCAACCTCCCCCCCGCCGCCGTCGATCTCCTGGTCCCCCACGGCCTGGGCCTCCCCAGCCATGACCGCGCCGAACTCTCCGGTCTCCTGCAGGTCTTCGGCGGCGGGCTGGGGCGCATCGGCTTCAGCCCCATCAAGGCCCAGACCGGCAGCAGCGGCGCCGGAAGCGGCCAGGATGCGGCCGCGGCCGTCCTGGGCCTTCACCACAACACCCTCCCCCCCGCCGTCAACACCCGGACCATCCTCGACGCCCAGTCCCTGAACACCGCTCCCCAAGCCCGCCCCGCAAAGGTGAATGTCTCAATCTCCAGCGTCTACAGCCTCGGCGGCCAGAACGCCGCGCTGGTCTTCCGGAAACTCTCCTAGGCTCCGCTTAGCGGACCCGGTTACGCGGCGGCTTTGCCGCAAGGGCAATTCAAAAATGAAAATGAATCGAGTCGTCATCACAGGAATGGGTTGGATCACGCCGATGGGCCACGCCATCGAGCCGGTCTGGAAGGGGCTCACCAGCGGCGCTTCGGGCATCGCCCCGACATCGCTCTTCAACGCCTCCACCTTCCCCACGCAGTTCAGCGCGGAGGTGAAAAACTTCCGCCTGGAGGACCATCTGTCGGACCTGAGGCAGCACCAGAAGGCCGGGCGCAACACGCGCTTCGCCCTGGCCGCCTGCAGCCAGGCGTGGAAGGCCGCCGGGCTGGCCGGCCAGCCGCTTGATCTGGACCGGGTGGGCCTCTACCTCGGCTCCGGCGAAGGCTCGCTCGACATGGATGCCTACACCGGCAGCGCCCTGGCCGCCTGGCAAACCAACAAGGGCGAGGTGGACACGGTCAAATGGGCCCAGGTCGCCCTGGAACGCATGAAGCCCCTGGTGGAACTGGAGCAGGAGCCCAACATGCCCCTGGCCCACCTGGCCCTGCTGACCGGGGCGCGCGGCCCGGCCTTCAACTGCCTCACCGCCTGCGCCGCCAGCACCCAGGCGATCGGCGAGGCGGCCGAAATCCTCCGCCGCGGCGATGCCGACGTCATGATCTCCGGCGGGGCCCACTCCATGATCCACCCCTTCGGCGTCACCGGCTTCAACCGCCTCACCGCCCTCTCCACCTTCAACGAGGACCCGCCCCGGGCCTCCCGCCCCTTCGACGCCACGCGCGGCGGCTTCGTTCTGGGCGAAGGCGCCGGCATGGTCATCCTCGAAACCCTCGACCACGCCCAACAGCGGGGAGCCACCATCCTGGCCGAAATCGCCGGCTACGGCTCCACCGCCGACGCCTTCCGCATCACCGACCAGGACCCCGACGGCATTGGGGCGGTCCTGGCCATGGAGCACGCCCTGGCCGATGCCGGCCTCACCCCCGCCGACATCGACTACATCAATGCCCACGGCACCGGCACCCGCGAAAACGACGGCAACGAAACCCTGGCCATCAAAAAGGTCTTCGGCGACCGCGCCAACCAGGTCCCCATCAGCTCCATCAAATCCATGATGGGCCACCTCATCGCCGCCGCCGGCGCGGTGGAATTGATCACCTGCGTCCTGGCCATCCGCGACCAGCTCCTGCCCCCCACCATGAACCTCCACCACCCCGACCCCGAGTGCGACCTGGACTACATCCCCAACGCCGCCCGCTCCGCCACCGTCCGCACCGCCCTGAGCAACTCCTTCGGCTTCGGCGGCCAGAACGACACCATCATCGTCCGGCGGTTCGAGCCTGAAACGTGAGGCCATAAAAACATGAAGACCTGAAACGACCGGTCCGGCCGCTTCAGGTCTTCATGTTCTCACGCCTTCAGGTTCTCCGCGTCACGCGGCCACGCCCGCCCCGCAGCACTTCTTGTACTTCTTGCCGCTGCCGCACGGACACGGGTCGTTGCGCCCGACCTTCTCCCCCTGCCGCACGATCGTCTGCACCACGGCAGGCCGCTCCTCCTGCGCTTCCCCGCCGGCGGCATTCGCCTCGAAGCGCATCTCGCTGGGGCTGCCCTGGTTCACATCGGCCGTCGCCGCCAGGTTCTCCGCCACGCCATACCCGGCGTCGGCCTGATGCACCGCTCCGGTCACGTTGTAGGCGTTGCGGACCTCGGTCTGCCCCACCACGCGCGCCCGGAAGATCAGGTCCGTCACCTTGTCGCGCACCCCGATCATCATCATCCGGAAGCACTCGAACCCTTCCTTCTTGTACAGCACGCGCGGGTCCTGTTCGGCGAACGCCTGCAGCCCGATGCTGCTCTTGAGCATGTCCAGCGCGTAAAGGTGGTCCTTCCAGCTCTGGTCCAGAATCTGGATCAGCACAAACTGCTCCAGGTCCGTCAGCTCCTGCCGCAAAAACGCCCGGCCCCGCACCAGCAGCCGCTGGCGCAGCGGAAGCTCCTCCAGCGGGTCCTTCTTCCCCTTGATCTGCGGCCGCGGCGGCGCGGGGAACCGCGCCTGGAACAGCGCCAGTGTCCGCGCCTCATCCCCGCCCCCTTCCTGCAGGATGCGGTCCACCTCCTGCTCCAGCTTCCCTTCCTCAAGGAACTGCTTCTGCAGCGCGATCAACTCCTCCCGGAGCTTGGCCACCGACTGCCCCTGCACATACTCGATCGTCCAGTCCACGCCGTACTTCGCCTTCGCCCAGCCGCGCACGAAATCGGCGGCGTATGGATTGGCGGCGCCGCCTTCGTTTTCACCGAAGGCAAAGCCGAGGATCGATTCGGCGGGATATTCCATCTCGCGCCTGGCGTAGGACCGGCGGGCGCCCTGTTCGATCATCTCGACGATCCGATCGGCCGGCTTCGGCTCGCCGGCGCGCCCCTCCTCCATGAACGCCTGCGGATCGATCTCCACCTGGAACTTGTCCTTCACCCACGCCGCCAGCTCCTTCTGCGGATACAGCGGCTCCAGATACTTGTGGATCCCAGAGCAGTCGCGCTTGTGAATCTGCTCGATGGCCGCCTCCTTGATCCAGTCCCGCAACTGCCGCAGGTCCAGCTTGCGGATCTGGCTCTGGGGCAGGTTGATCCCCAGCCGGCTCATCGCCCAGGAGCTGATCCCCTTGGTGTCCCACTGGCTGGAATCCTCCCCCTCCTCGCCGGTGAACTCCTGCAGGTCGGTGATGATCCGCGTGTCCGCCTCCGCCTCCGCCTGCACGCGGAAATAGTCGCACAACTCGTCATAGTGCCGGCGATGGTGCAGGTCCGCCGCCTCGACGCTGATGTTGAAGTTGCTCTTGGCCCACTCGGCAATCACCTCGGCCACATAGTCCTTGGTGATGTACCGGTCCACCGCATCCTCCACCGACTGCCCGATCATGTCCCAGATGATCTCGTCGATGTCCCGCCCCTCCAGCACCTTCTGCCGGATGCCGTAAAAGATCGAGCGGTGATGGTCGTTCACCTCGTCATATTCCAGCAGGTTCTTGCGCGACAGGAAGTTCCGCTCCTCCACCTTCTTCTGGGCCCGGATGATTCCCTTGGTGATGCGCTTGTCCTGAATCGCCTCCCCTTCCTTCATCCCCAGCCACCCCAGCACCTTGATCGTCCACTCCCCGGCGAACATCTTCATCAGGTCATCCTGTAGGCTGACGTAGAACTGCGAGGAGCCGGCGTCCCCCTGCCGACCGGAGCGGCCGCGCAGCTGGTTGTCGATGCGCCGGGCCGTGTGCCGCTCCGTCCCGATCACGTGCAGCCCCCCCGCCTTCAGCGCATCGGGCGCGATCTTGATGTCCGTGCCGCGCCCCGCCATGTTCGTGGCGATGGTGACGTTGCCCACCGTCTTGCCGTGCCCGTCCACGTGCTGCTTGCCCGCGTTTTCGACGATGTTCGCCTCACGCTCGTGCTGCTTGGCGTTCAGCACCTCGTGCTCGATGCCGTATTTCCGCTTGAGCATGGTCGAGAGCATCTCGCTCTTTTCCACGCTCGTCGTCCCGATCAGCACCGGCCGCCCGGCGTCGGAAGTCTCCTTGATCTCGTCGACGATCGCCTCCCACTTCTCGCGCTCCGTCCGGAACACCAGGTCCTGCCGGTCCTGGCGCACCATCGGCCGGTTGGTCGGAATGCTCACCACCTCCAACTTGTAAATCTTGCTGAACTCCTCCGCCTCCGTCTGGGCCGTCCCTGTCATCCCCGACAGGCCCTTGTACAGCTTGAAGAAGTTCTGCAGCGTCACCGTCGCCAGCGTCTGCGTCTCCTCCTTGATCGGCACCCGCTCCTTGGCCTCCACCGCCTGGTGCAGCCCGTCGGACCACTGCCGCCCTTCCATCTTGCGCCCCGTGAACTCATCGACGATCACGACCTCCATCTGCCCCGAGCGCCCCCCGCGCTCAACGACGTAATCCTTGTCGCGCTCGTACACCACGTGCGCCCGCATCGCCTGCTCCATCAGATGCGGCCACTCCAGGTTGTTCCCCACATAGAAGCTCCCCACTCCCGCGAATTTCTGCGCCGCGGCGATCCCCTCGTGCGTCAGGTGCACCGTCTTCTTGTCCAGCTCCTCCTCGTAATACTGCGTCAGCCCCTCCTTGCGCTTTTCGGCCTCCTCCAGCGCCTTTTCCCCCTCCGCCAGGCGCTGCCGCGCCGCCGCCACCGCCTCCTTGTTCCCCTTGTTCTTGTCGATGTCCCCCAGCGCCGCCTTGATCGCCCGCTTGGCCGCGTCCGCCGCCTTCTCCGCGGCGATCCACGGCTTGCTCACCTCCATGATCTTGCGCGCCACCTCGTCCGCCTTGCGGTATTTCTCCGCGTCGTCGTGCGCCGCCCCGCTGATGATCAGCGGCGTCCGCGCCTCGTCGATCAGGATCGAGTCCACCTCGTCCACAATGGCGAAATCCAGCGGCCCCTGCACCTGGAGATCCGCCCGCTCCTTCATGTTGTCGCGCAGGTAGTCAAACCCGAATTCGCTGTTGATCCCGTAGGTGATGTCGCACTGATACGCCTGCCGCCGCGTCTCCCCCCCCGGATCCATCGTCGACTGGATGTACCCAACGCTCAGACCCAGGTTCTCAAACGCCGGCTTCACCCACAGCGCGTCTCGGCGCACCAGGTAGTCGTTCACCGTCACCACATGGCAGTGGCTCCCCTCCAGCGCCCGCATGTAACACGCCAGCGGCGCCACGAACGTCTTGCCTTCGCCGGTCGCCATTTCCGCGATCCGCCCCTCATACAGCACCAGCCCGCCGATCAGCTGCACGTCGAAGCACCGGGCCCTGAACGGCGGCCGCGACTCCGGATACAGCTTCCGCACCGCCGCGTACAGCTCGTGCGGAATCGTCACCTGCTGCCACGACTCCCCCGTCTGGATCATCCGCTGCTGCACCTGGTCGTACACCTGCAGCATCGCGTCGTCCAGCTTGTCCGGATCGAAGTTCTCCTCCGGATTGAATATCTGCCGGATGCCGATGTGCCGGTCCATCGACTCGCGCATGATGGCGAACGCCTCGGGCATCACCTCCGCCGAGCGCAGCTTCCCCTCGCCCAGCCCTTTGCGCAGCTCCGCCGTCCGCGCCGCCAGCTGCTCGTCGGTCATCGCCTGCACCTTCGGCTCCATCGCATTGATCTGCTGCACGATCTTGCGATACCGCTTGAGCAGCCGCTCGTTGCGCGAGCCAAACACCTTCGTCAACGTCTTGCCGAAACTAACCGCCATGATTCACCTGCTAATGTAGGGTCCGCACCGCGGACCATCTGCCGGAATGGACCGCCGGCGCACGCGCCGGCGGAATAAAGTCCTGGGGGCCCGCGCTGCGGGCCCGGCCGTCTCAATCGGAAAATGACTTAGATCGCCGGCGGCGGCATCGGAAGCTGCCCCGGCAGTTGAATCCCCCCGGATGGCGCCAAAACCTCCCCCGGCGCCGTCGGCCGCATCGCCGCCACCACCCCCACCGCGCCGCCCCGCTCCAGCCGAACCGCCACCGCCCCCCGGCGCATCCCCGCCGTCAAACGCCGCCCCACCAGACGCGCTGTCTCCACCACCTGCGGCGGCGCTTCGGCCGCCGCCGTCACCACCCGGTCAGCGCACAGCACCGCCGCCACCAGCGTCAGCGTCAAAATGGTTCGGGGTCTTCGCATCAATATCAGATCAGACGCTCAACTATTGCCAATGGCATCCCATCCGTCAAGGAAAGGCGCTATTTATTACGTTTTTCCCCGCCCCCGGTTCCCGCACCACAGACCTCCAGCCTGACTGAAGAAAGGGGGACACTCCTCCTTATTGCCTTCCCCTCGCCATCGGCTATGCTTACCTCATGCCCCATGAAGAAAGGGGGACACTCCTCCTTATTGTCTCCCCCTCGGCATCGGATATGCTTAGTTTATGCCCCGTCGCCCCCGCTCCCATCTCGACGGCCAAATCTTCCACGTCCTCAACCGCGGCAACTGCCGCATGACCATCTTCAACAAACCCGCCGACTACGCCGCCTTCATCAAAATTCTCGAGCAGGCCCGTCAACGCACCGCCATGCGCATCCTCGGCTACTGCCTCATGCCCAACCACTGGCACCTGGCCCTCTGGCCAACCCGCCCCGCCCAACTCTCCTCCTTCATGCAATGGGTCGGCACCACCCACGCCCGCCGCTGGCGCGAACACCGCCAGACCACCGGCCAAGGCCACCTCTACCAAGGCCGCTTCAAATGCTTCCCCGTCCAGGATGACCTGCATTTTCTCACCCTCATGCGCTACATCCACGCCAATCCCCTGCGGGCCGGCCTGGTTCCCCACGCCCAGGCATGGGAGTGGTCCAGCCTCGCCCACCGCCCCGGTGCCGGCGAGATTCAACTGCAACTCTCCCCCTGGCCCCTCCCAACGCCGCCGGACTGGCTATCTTTGGTCAATGAATCCCTCCCCCCAACCGATCTGGACCGCCTGCGCCTCAGCGTCCAACGCGGCCGCCCCTTCGGCCACCCCGCCTGGACCCAAACCACCGCCCAGCGCCTAAACCTGCAATCCACCCTCCGCAATCCCTGGCGACCCCGCAAATCCACTCCTTCCCCACCGCAATAGCCGATAAGCAGGAGTGTCCCCCTTTCTCACGCTGCCCTTCGAGGGGCATGAAGGTGAATTTATCCAAATCGCTGAGGCAGGGCAATCAGAAATGACTCCCGTCCCCCTCTCCTCCCCCATTAAAATCTAACTTCAAAACCTTTCGTTCTTTTATTTTTGTATTGCATCCAAAAGCGAATTGATAAGACGATAACTTGGGCCATCCCAAAGAAAAACCAGAGGATAGCAGTGAGAGGAATCAATGGATCTTCAGCAAGAGATCGAGCGTCAAGGGAGAAAAATATATAGAAGATAAC
>JBIQLO010000023.1:0-29791 GCA_044464175.1 Planctomycetaceae bacterium
CAGGACGACGGTGGCGCCGTTTTCCTTGGTCATCGGGTCGAGGCAGAGCATGGCGGTGATGAGGTTGGGGGTGGTGTGCCTGAGGTAAGGCAGGTCGCGGTGCCAGCGGAAGGCGGAACTGACCCTGGGGGCCTTGATGATGCACTTGTAGTTGTGGAAGTGGAACTCGGGGGACTCAAAGAGCGCCTCGAGGATGTCCAGCAGCGGCTCATGGACGATGATCCGGGCCAGGAACGGGGAGAAGAGGGGCAGCTCCATGATGTTGCGCACGGCGTTGCCCACCTGGGAGGCGTTCAGGTCGTTGTATTTGGTCTGACTCCCCTCCTTGAGGTAGTCGCGCTCCATCTGGATGTGCCGGCGCAGATGGGGCGGGAGGCTGTCGGGATCGGCGGTGATTTTTTCCACCTCCTGGCGCAGGCGGGCGAGGGTGTCGGGGTCCAGGACGTCGGGGACCACGAGATAGCCGTCGCGCTCATAGTCGGCCTTCCACTGTTGCGGGTCGTGTTTCATCGAAAGGACTCCTGAAGGGGTATTTGTTATTTGTTATTGGTTATTTGCTGTTTGCTTTCTCAAATAACCAATAACCAATAACAATTGACATTCATCACGCATTTCATCATAGAGCCGCCGATTTCAGCATGTATTTAGCGAATCCGCAAAAATAGTTATCATTTCTCATCATGGCCGAAACCAAGCCGCCAGCGGTGGGAGAATCGCCCGTGCGCCAGGTGCTGCTGTGCGACCTGTACCATCGCCCGGCGGGGCATGTGGGGTTGGCGCACAGCCTCCCCGGGCATCTGATCCAGTTGACGATCGCGGGACGGACGGAACATGAGGTGGAGGGGCGGCGGTATGTGCTGGAGCCGGGGAGCCTGCTCTGGTATCACGAGGTGGAGCAGGTGAAGCTGCGCGTGCTGGGGGCGCCTTGGTCGTTTTACACGCTCAATTTTCTGGCCGAATCGCTCCAGCCGCCTCCATTTGAGCAGCGGGTCACGCGCATCGGGCCGGCCGCGCAACGGCATTTTCCCGCGCTGTTGGCGGCATGGCGCGACACCGCCATCGCCCCGATGAGCCGGCAGTTTCGGGTGCATGCGGCATTGAACGCGCTCCTGGCGGACCTGTTGCCGGAGTTCAACCTGGGGCAATCCCAGCCGTTTGAGATGAACGAGGCGGCGCGGCTCTGGTGGGCGGTGGAGAACAGGCTGCGTCGGAACCTGGCCCAGCCGATGAACCTGACGCAGCTGGCGCGGTCCACGGGCAAGAGCCCGGCCACGCTGGCCCGCGCCTGCCATGCGGCGGTGGGACTGCCGCCGATGAAACGGCTCAAGCAGATTCGCATGAACCTGGCGCGGGGGCTGGCGCAGCGGTCGCAGTTGCGGATCAAGGAGATCGCGCAGCGGGTGGGGTATGAGCGAGCGCATGAATTTTCGCGGGACTACCACAAGCATTTTGGGCGCAGCCCGCGGGCGGATCGGTCGGGGGTGTGAAGCGCGACGGGATCGGCGATTAAGGTCGTAGGGAGAAAGCCCAAGGAAACGCCAAGGGGGATGAGTTGGGGATCCTTGGGAAGGGAAGTCGGCTTGACCGGAAGGCTTCGCCCCCTCACCCACCCGCTGGCGCGGGTGGCCTCTTCCCCTGGAGGCGAGGCGATGAAGTGTTACTGGGTCGATTGCGGCAGGTTGAGGGCGGCCAGGCTCACGGTGCGGCCGGCGGGGCGCTTGGGGGGAGCGGGGCGGGCCGGTGAGAGATGCTGGTGATGGTCTGGATCAGGAAGAGGACGATGGCCAGGGCCGCCAGGAGGCCGGCCCATTGGCGCAGGTCCCACCAGCCGCCCAGGTCGGCGATGATGCGCAGGGCGACGGCCAGTTCCAGCAGGAGCAGGTGGAGATAAAAGCGGGCGTGGTAGGCCAATCGCACGTTCAGGACGGCCGGGAAGATGATGGGGGCGTGGCCAAAGATCATGGCGAAGACAAAGCCCAGCAGCACGGCGTGGAGCATGCCGTCGTATGCCAGCCCCGCCACGGGGGCGCTGTGGATCCAGCCCCATCCCACGCCGCGGGCGACCGGGAGGATCGCCACTTCGAGCAGAGCCAATCCGCCGCAGACGGCCAGCCAGAAATAGCCGGAGAGGAGGCAGGCGGCGACAAACCGGGCCAGCTTCTTCTGGCGGATGGTCTGGCGGGCCAAATCGTGGATCAGCAGCCACAATGCCATGGCGAGCATGCCGACGGCGGAGACGGCCCAGCCCAGCCCGAGCCACCAGACGCTTAGGACCAGCCCCAGGAGGTAAGGCGTAACGGCGGCGGCGAAGCCGAGGTGGCGGCCGGGCAGCTTGGGGAGGAAGCGGCTCAGTTCCAGACGCTCACCGACGATGGTGAGGACCAGAAAGCCGATCCACCAGGGGACCAACAGGGGAATGGGATAGCCCGCCAGCCATAGAGCGTTGCCAACGGCCCAGGCGGCCGCGCCCAGCCCCATGGTGAGGGTAAAGAGGGTAGGCTGGCGGTAGATGATCCAGAGGAAGACGGCGACCAAAAAGAGGCTGCCCACCAGCAGCAGCACCTGGCCCACGGCCGGGGGCAGGCCAATCAGCAGGCACAGGCCGCCCAAAGCCGAGGCGACGGGGCTGCCGTAGGTCCAGAGCCGGCCCAGGGCCACGGAGCGTTCCAGGCTGATGAGGGTGCCCAGGAATCCGCCGATCATCAGGGCTCCGTGATAGACCACCGCCCCCTGCCCGATGTCGGGCCAAGCCCATCCCATGCGCAGCAGGCCGCCCCACATGCCCGCCAGGAGCACGAAGATGCCGCAGGCCATGATCGGCAGCCGCCGGCTTGTGGTGGAGAAACGCATGGGCCTTCCGCCGTTAGCGCCAGGTTCCTTTTTTCATGTGCTCGGCCACTTCGCGATGGTCCTGGTCGGTCGGGGGCGGGCTGACCACGACCAGGGCGACCGTGCGCTGCTCGGCACGGATGCCGCGGGCCTGGCCGGCCTCGGCGTGGAGCATCGCGCCCGGCCCGGCGGAGGCCATCTCCTCCTGCCCCCCCACCAGCGTCGCCCGCCCTTCCAGCACCAGAAGGGTCAGGTCACTGCCGGGATGGTGGACGGGAATGGTCTGGTCCGGCTCCAGCGCCACAACCATCGTTTTGCTGTGGGGGGTCTGGGCGAGGGTCACGGCGTTGAATTTCTGGGGGTTGAAGGCCGCCAGTTTGCGGATTGAAGCGACGATCATGATGACTCCTGTGCAATAAATGGAAATTCTCCCCTCCGGCGGCGCCGGAGGCATTCTGTAGACGGCCTCGTTGAGGCGGTCGTTGAGGCCGTCGCGGGATCGGCGGCCCCGGCTACGGCTCTGTCGCTTAGGCCGCGTTCTTGCCGATGCGGACGCGCCAGACCCGGGGACCCTGCTCGAGGTACTCCCAGTTGAACTGTCCGGCATGTTCGGCGGCAAACTGGTAATAGAGCGGCTTGGGGTCATGGTCGTTGACCAGCTCAAAGGCGTCGCCGGCTTTGAGCTGCTCGTAGGTCTGGAAAATCGTCGTGTGCCGCTGCGCCGGCGGCATCGTTCGCACGTCAATGGTTGACTGTGCCATGCACATACCCTTCTTTCATCAAAAGCCCTGGCGGAGCGGACGTACAGGACCGCCGCCGCCCTTGTTGCGGGCCGGTCACCGCGACCAGCCCAACTGTCGTTTTCCTTCCGGGGTCATCATGTCGGAGCTCCAGGGGGGGCTCCAGACGACCTCGATCTGAATGGCGTCCACGCCCGGGCAGACCTCCCGGATGCGTTCATCCACCTCAGCGCGAATCTGCTCGCTGAGCGGGCAGGCGGGGGTGGTCATGGTCATGCGGATATCCACGTTGCGGTCCTTGATGTCCAGCCCGTAGATCAGGCCCAGATCGACGATGTTGACACCGACCTCCGGGTCATCGACCTGGTGGAGCGCTTCGAGAATTTTCTCCTCGGTGGGGCCGGGCTGGCCGGAGCCGTCACCCGGGCCGCGCGTCACATGCTGCTTGGTCGGGACGCTGAAGGTGAAGCCGGAGCCGCCGACGCCCTGGTCGCGGTAATCGACCGTGACCGCATCCAGGGCCGAGGCGTCTTTTTTGGAAAAGCTCACCGCGATGCCGTGGGAGGTGACGGTTTCATCCTCCGGCTCGGGGGTTTCGGTCAGATCAAGCGAGTAGCTGCGCTGGGGGCCATATCCCTTGACGCCCACGCGGAGCTGGGTCTGCGGGTCCAGCCCCTGTTCGCCGATGATCTTGCGAATTTCCTCGGCCGCTTTTTCGGTCAGTTGGATGCTCATGGCAATACCTATCCTTCCACAATCAGCCGGCCCATGGCGCCTTTCTGTCCGAAGGCCATGGCATGGTTCATGAACATGAACTCGCCGGGGATGTCGCAGACCAGTTCAAATCCCATGCCGCCGCCGGGGGGGACGGCGAAGGTCTGCACGCCATGGATCGCGCTGACGCCGGGTTCGCCGATATAGACGGTGTCGAACTGTTCTCCGACGACATGGAACGCACACGGCAGGGTGGGTCCGGCGTTGACGACCCAGAAGCGCACCCGCTGGCCGCGTGGGACGCGGATCGGGGTGCGCATGTACAGGTCGGGGCGCCCGTTGAAAACGACCGCATCGGGCGTGGCGCTGAGCATGCGCGCAAAATCCATCCCGCGCACCGGGCCGGAGGGGGGCGTCAGGTAGTACTCGCCCTGCACCAGCACAAACTCGCGGGCAGGGGGCAGGGGCCGGCGCGGGGAGACGATGATCGCCCCGTACATGCCGGCCCCGATGTGCAGCAACGCCGGGGGCGTGCCGCAGTGATAGAGGAACGCGCCGGCGCGCTGGGGCGTGAAGGCATAGGCCCCGGTCTGGCCCTGGGCGAGCGGGGCAAAGGCGGTTCGGGGATCGATGCGGGCGGCGTGAAAGTCCATCGAGTGCGGCATCAGGGATTCGTTGGTGAGCTGGAAATTGATGCGGTCGCCCACCCGGCAATGGACAATGGGGCCGGGCGCGTTGCGCTGGAAGGTCCAGGCGGCGATGACGGTCTGCTCATCGATGCGCAGTGCGGTTTCCTGGGAGCGCCAGTCCAGGCTCAGCTGCCCATCGGCCGGAGCCGAGGGCAGCGCGGGATCAAAGTAGTCCAGTTTCGCGTCGGCGGCGGCGGCGATCAGTTCCGGCGTGATGGTTCCCACCCCTCCACCGTGGCCCATGGCGCCGTGCTCCATCCCCTCGGGACCGGGCGTCTGGGCATCATCCCCGCGCCAGTCACAGCCGATCACCCCCAACCCCGGCAGCGCCACGGCGGCCAGGGAAGCACCCCAGAGAAGGCGCCGGCGGGAAATGCCCGGCGCGGATGGGGCGCTTTGGCATTTGTGCTTGCGCCGGCTGAAAAGGAATCGGTTCATCACGACACGCTCAATGCAGATTCGGTCCGCCGTCCACGACCATTCGCCCGTTCATGTAGACAAAATGCGTTGGGAACGTGCAGACAAAGGGATATTCGCCCGGCCCCGGCGCGGTGAACTCAACGCTCACGGTCTGGCCCGGGCCGGCCAATTTTGTATGGGCCAGAACCTGCCCCAGGAGGGAGGGAGGCACATAATCGTTCTCAAGCGAACCCCCTTTGGCGCCCACCTGGCCGCAGAAGGCGCGGTAGTCCTGGCCAGCCTGGAGGATGACGACATTGTGCCCCATCGTGGTCAGGGGCATATGGCCGATGTTGGTCAGCTCCAGGCGCACCCGCTCTCCGGGGTGAACGGTGAAGCGGGTGAGGTTGTATTTCATCAGGTCGCTGCCGGTGAGGCGGACGGTGGCGACGCCATCGGCCCGCTGGACGGGATCGGCCCCGCCCCCCCCACCGTCGCGTCCGCAGCCGACGGTCGTCAGCAGCAGCAAACTGAACCAGAGCCATTTCATGCGATCTTTCCGGGCCTTCCTAGACTGCAATTGAGTTTCATTCTCAACGCAAGAATCGACAGCGGCATCCGTATCTCTTCTATTCGATAATTGGATGCAAATATCTTGTTTTGAGAATCGTAGTCCTTTGCCCCGCGGGTGTCAAACGAAGAATTGCAAAAACCGTAATTCAGGGTGCGGGTTCGGCTCAGGTACCGCATCCGTCCGCGGAGCGCTCAGGGGCGGGGCGGGAGGGGCTGACCTTTGACGGTGAGGCGGGCGGGGTGGTTGAACCAGGTGCGCTGGCCATCGGCGTAGTGGTCCATGAGGTTTTTCTCCACATCGGCCATGGTGGCATCGGCGGAGGTCCAGCCGTGGTCGATGTCGGGGAAGTCAATGCGGCAGTTGGCGCATTTTTTCCCATCGTAGAAGCGGATGGGGCACCAGAAGGATTCCACGTTGCGGAGCATTTCGCCGCCGAGGCTGTAGACGCCGGTCATCCAGTCGCAATAGAGGCACCAGATCAGGTCGTGGCCGATCAGGCCGTCGAATTTCTGACGGCTGACGTTGACCCAGTCGCCGTGGCGGTAGCGGGGAAATTTCAGCAGCCAGACCAGGAGGGGATAGACCAGGAGTTCCATGAAGCGGATCAGCCAGAAGCCGGGATAGGCGATGAGGGTGACGATCAGGGCGGTGTGGTTGCGCCAGCGCCCCACCAGGCGGTTGAGGGTTTTGACGATGCGCGGGCCTTTGGCCGCGTCGGCGTGGAGCCATTCGTGGAAGGCGATCCAGAGATAGAGCAGGGCCAGCTGGCCGGCGAGGCTGCCCAGAAAGGCCCCCCACCCGCCCAGGCAGGCGGCGATGACCCACGGAATCCAGGAGAAGGAAGCGACGATCAGGTCCAGGATGGGCGCGCGGGTGAAGGCGTGGGCGACGGATCGGCCGGGGCGGCCAAGATGGGGCAGGGCCATGAGAAAGGCGATGATCAGCGCGCCAGCCAAGAGGGCGGCGGGCAGCGCGATAACGAAGGGAAGCCAGAAGCGCATGATGGGCATTGTGGCGAAAGCGGAGCAATTCGCCAGACAAAAAGCTCGGGATTCAGGGGCGGTCCGGGTCGAAGAGGCGGAAGGGAAGAAGGAGTTGCGTGGGACAGGGCAGGGGCTGGCGGTGGAGCTGGCAAATCTGGTGGATGAGCAGCTGAGTGATCTGCCCGATGTCGCTGCCGACGGTGCGGAAGCGGGTCAGGGCCGAGGGATCGTGGCCGCCGGCGATGATGGCGCGCGGGTCGATCTCCCGCCCGGCCAGTTGCATGGCGGCCAGAAATTCGGGCACGGTGTCCATGGAGGGGCAGACGTAGGCGGTGGGCGGATCGTCCAGGGCGTTGAAGGCATCGGCGGCCAAATTCCCGGCGGCGTGAGCGGCATGGGTGACATGAACCAGCGCCGGGTCGAAGGGGAGGCCGGCGTCGATCAGGGCGTGGTGGTGGCCCAGATACCAGCGATGATTCCAGAGGCCCCTGGGCATGCGCCCGCAGAAGAAGCCGATACGGCGGTGGCCCTCGGCGATGAGGGTGGCGGTGGCCAGTTCGCCCATGGCGACGGCGTCGGGGGTGATGATCTGGCCGTGGGGGCCGGGCATCGCCCGGGGATCGCCCCAGACGGAGCCCAGCAGCACGTGCGGGATACGGCGTTGTTCCAGTTCACCCAGCAGTTGCGCATCAACGTGGCCGGTGAGGATGACGCCGTCAACGCCGGCGGCGTGCTGGAGAAGGCGGGGGCGTTCGGTTTCGATGCGCTCGACATCCTCAACGCAAAGCAGTTCCAGGCGCATCTCCTGGCGGGAGGCGGCGGCGGTGAGGCGATGAAGGATGGTCTGGTTGACCTCGGTCTGCATGCCGCTGCCCAGGAGGAAATAGCCGATGCGGCTGGGGGAGCGGGAGCGGGTCTGTCCCTGGCGCACGCGACGGCGCGGGGGTTTGTAGCCCAGTTGACGGCTGATGAGGCGGATGCGCTGGCGGGTGCGTTCGGAGACCTGGGGATAGCCGGCCAAGGACATCGACACGGTGGCGATGGAGACACCGGCCTTGGCGGCGATCTCCTTCATGCCGACAGGAGGGGCCAGGGAATCATGGGCATCGGCCATGCGGGGACAGTATAACCGCAAAAAACCTTCATTTCAAATTTTTTCAATCGCCTTTCGAATTATACGAGAGTTGATTATTTATAGAGGAATGTGATATAGTCAGGGTCGCGGCAAAAGGCCGCAGGACCACGTTACCTTCAATTGAAGTTCAAAGACTTCAATTTTCAATTCGGCCGGACCGCCCGCTGTGCGGAGACATTATGGTGATCGACGCCAAAACCACGGTGGAGATCGGCTCGCGGCTTGAGATGCTGGTGGACGACTGGCTGATCGAGCGGTGGGAAGATGTGGATTTGCGGCTCAACCGCCCGCAACCGCAGGAGGTGGTGTGGGAAAACGCCAGGCCGTGGGAGGGTCCCACCAGCTGCTATTTCGTGGCGCTGCGCGACGAGGGGGAGATTCGGCTTTACTACCGGGGGCGGGATGACCGCTTCGCCTGCCTGGCGCGCAGCCGGGATGGGGTGCATTTCGAGCGGCCGGCGCTGGGGTTGCATGACTTCGAGGGCACTCGGCAAAACAACCTGGTCTTCGCCGGGAGCGATGCCGACAGCTTCGCCTCGCACAATTTCGCCCCCTTTCTTGACACCAATCCGGCAGCGTTGCCCCATGAGCGGTACAAGGCGGTCGGCGGACACCGGCGCAGCGATGGGAGCGGGCGGGCGCTGTATGGCTTCGTCTCGCCGGATGGGATTCGCTGGAAGAAGATCGCCCCGGAGCCGATCATCACCGAGGGAAAATTCGACTCCCTGAACGTGGCGTTCTGGGACCAGGCGGCGGGGCTTTACCGGTGCTATTCGCGGATGTGGGTTTCGCCGGATGGGGCGCTGCGCCCGGTGCTGCAGGGGCTGCGGGGGATTCAAAGCTGCACCTCTGAGGATTTCCGCCACTGGTCGGGGCAGCAGGCGAACCTCTACTCGGCCGGATCGCCGGTGGAGGAGTTTTACACCAACGCGACGGTCCCCGCGCCCAACGCGCCCCATCTGCTGTTGTCGTTTCCCAAGCGGTTTGTGAAGGGGCGAAAGAGGGTGGAAACGCACCCGGAAGGGGGTTTGTCGGACACGGTCTTCATGAGCAGCCGGGATGGGGTGCATTGGGACCGCACCTTCGCCGAGGCGTTCATCCGCCCCGGGCCGGATGAACGCAACTGGACGGAGCGGAGCAACATGACGGCGTGGGGAATTATACCGACCTCGCCGACGGAGTGGTCGATGTATGTTTCAGAGCATTACCGCTGGAACGACAACCGGCTGCGGCGGTACACGGTGCGGCGGGATGGGCTGGCGTCGATCCACGCCGGGGCGTACGGCGGGGAGTGGACGAGCCGGCCGCTGACGTTCAGCGGGAGCCGGCTGCTGCTCAATTACAGCACGTCGGCGGCCGGCTCCGTGCGGGTGGAAGTGCGGGATGAGACGGGCGCGCCCCTGTCGGGGTATCGGCTGGCCGATTCGGTGGAGTTGTATGGGGACGAAATAGAGGGGATGGCGCGGTGGAAGGAGGGATCGGATTTATCCCCGCTGGCGGGGAAGGTGGTGCGACTGCGGTTTGTGATGCGGGATGCGGATCTGTTCGCGTTGCGAACGGGCTGAGCGACGGTGCGCGGGACGAGGAATCGGCGTGGTCCGGTTCCGGAGTGTGGTATCGGCTGTTGAGCCGGTGTCTCTTACACAGGAGCGACTCCCATGCGTGCAAGGACTTCAGTTGGTCGAGGCGGGTTTACGCTGGTGGAACTGCTGGTCGTCATCGGGATCATAAGCGTCCTGATCGCCATGCTGCTGCCGGCGCTGAACAGGGCCAGACAGCAGGCCAAGGTGGTGGCATGCGGGTCGCAGCAGCGACAGATCGCCCTGGCGCTCTTGATGTACGCGGGGGACAACAAGGGATGGTTCCCCAAGACGTACTGGGCGGCCCCCCAGGGGATCATCAATGAGGAGGATGGCGGCGGCAGCGGCGGCGACTACGATGACTCGCCCATCAAGCCCTATCTGAAAACCGCTAATGTCCTGCGGTGCCCGGCGCAGTCGGAGGTGCTTCAGGCGGCCCATGCCGCGTATTACACCAAGCCGCACCGATTCCTGGGGTCGTATCGAATTCTCGCCGCCCACGGCAGCCGCCCCTACACCACCTCCTCCTCCTGGTATGGGTGGATCATGTATACCCATTCCACCGGAACCACCGACTATCGCGGGCCGATTCCGAATATGAACTGGACGGGCCGGACCATCACCGATCCCGATACCAGCGGCGCATCCTACCGGACGCAGTATGTGGACACGCCCGAACAGCAGCCGATGGTGCTGGACTGTTTTGAGCCGATCACAGGGATGTGGGACGGCTTTTCAGTGGGGGATATCCCCAACAACCACTACGGGATGAACGGCGAGAACGTCGCCTTCGTGGACGGGCATGTGGAATGGCGCAAGGCGAAGGTGGTCAACGGAGCCCTGACCTCCGATTCGCAGATCAAATACCGGTTCAAGAATTACAGCCTTTTGTATTGGTGAGGATGTGATAAGCGACCGGCCCGGGCGGTGAGGCGGAAGGCATCGAGCGTGGATGTTTTTTGCAAAGGAGCGTTTCCAATGCGGCCATTTACGTTGTCCGGTGGTGGGAATGGTGGGGGAAGGCCCTGGCGCGGGAGGGCCGGCGGCTTCACGCTGGTGGAACTGCTGGTCGTCATCGGGATCATAAGCATCCTGATCGCAATGCTGCTGCCGGCGCTGAACAGGGCGCGCCAGCAGGCCAAGGTGGTGGCGTGCGGATCGCAGGAGCGGCAGATCGCCATGGCGCTATTGATGTACGCGGGAGACAACAAGGGATGGTTCCCGATGGTCTACTGGGGCGCGCCTCAGCTTTTCCTGGATGAGGACGGCGCCCGGAATGCCTTTCCGAGCATTCAACCCTACCTTCGGAACAGCGATGTGGTGCGCTGCCCGGCCCGGTCCGAGGCGTTCACGGGCCCCTACTCCAAGAACTACTGCGGCACCTACTGGGTGCTGGCGGGCCATGCCAACCGGTATTCAACGCGCACGTGGTTTGGATGGAATGTCTACACCACCTCCACCTTCACCGGCACGCAACGGGCGCCGATTCCCAAGCCCGAGTGGGCCGGAAAAACGGTGCGGGACCCATCCAATGACTCGTACGCCCAGTACATCCTTCCGGCCGCTCAGGAGCCGATGGTGATCGACTGCTTTGATCCGGTGAAGATGTACTGGAACGGCTACGGCATCAGCGGGGTGCCCAACAACCACTTCGGCATGAAGGGGGAGAACGTGGCGTTTGTGGATGGGCACGTGGAATGGCGGAAATCGAAGCTGGCGGCCGACGGGTCGATTGACCCGACCTCGCAGGTGCAGCCGCGATTTCACATTTACAGCGGGGATGTCTACTGGTGATCGAGGTTGTGTTTGCAACGGGCGATGGATTTGTCCAATCCCGCGTGGCGGGATAGGTTTGAGGAAGAATGTTTCTCTTGTAAAGGAGCGTTTTGCATGCGGCCATGGGTTGTGCGGGGTCGTTACGGATTTCGGGGACGTTCGGGCAAAGGGGCTGAGACGGGCATGGGTCGATCCGGGACGATCGGCGGCTTCACGCTGGTGGAGTTGCTGGTCGTCATCGGGATCATAAGCATCCTGATCGCAATGCTGCTGCCGGCGCTGAACAGGGCGCGCCAGCAGGCCAAGGTGGTGGCGTGCGGATCGCAGGAGCGGCAGATCGCCATGGCGCTATTGATGTACGCCCAGGACAACAAAGGGTGGTTTCCCAAGACTTACTGGGCCACCGCCCAGGGGATCACCAAGGAGGAAAACACCGGCAGCAGCGGGCCGCATTATGATGACTCGCCCATCGAGCCCTATTTGAAAACGGCCAGCGTCTTCTGGTGTCCGGATGAGGCGCAGACCCTTCGATCCGATCATCCCGCTTATTACGGCAACGCGGGGCGGTTTATCAGCTCTTACAGAATTCTCGCTGCTCATTCGAGTCGGGCTTACACCGATTCCAGCTATTCGTGGTATGGATGGCAGATGGGCACCAACTCCACGGGCAAGACCGATTATCGCGCGCCGATTCCCAATGTGGGCTGGACCGGGCGAACCATGACCGATCCGCAGACTCCCAACGCCGGGGCCCGGAGCCAGTACGTCGATCGGGCTGAGCAGCAGCCGATGGTGATGGATTGTTTCGACCCCACCACGGGGACCTGGGCCGGTTTTTCGGTGGCCAACATCCCGAACAACCATTATGGACTGGCGGGGGCGAATATTGGATTTGTGGATGGGCACGTGGAGTGGCGGCGGTACAAGGCCGTCAATGGGGCGCTGAGCGCCGATTCGCAGATCAAGTACCGGCTGAATTTTTACAAGAAGCTGTATTGGTGAGGCGGCATTAACATCCAGGGTGAGCCTTGGCTCACCACTTCCTCCAACCCGGTGGGCCAAGGCCCACCCTACCAGAAGGAACCGGCATGAAACGAGCATGGGTATTGGGGCTGATCGTGATGGGGGCGGCCGGATGGGTGAAGCAGGCGCAGGGCGCGGCGGCGAAGCTGGCCGAGGGGGGCAAGGCGCTGGTGCCCATTGTGACCAGCGCCAAGGCGTCGGAGGAGGTGAAGTCGTCGGCACAGGAGCTGGCCAAGGAGCTGGGGCGGATCAGCGGGGCGACGTTCACCCTGAGCCAGGGCGACGGGCAAAAAGGGATCGCGGTGGGACTGGTGGGCGATTTCCCGCAACTGGACCTGGCCAAGGCCTGGCCGGATGCCGGGGTGTCGGGGCGGGAGCAGTACCAGCTCAAGAGCCATGACGGGGGGCTGTATCTCATCGGCCGCACGGACATCGCGGTGCGGGATGCGGTGTGGGACCTGCTCTATCGCCTGGGATACCGGCAGTTTTTCCCGGGTCCGGCCTGGGAGGTTGTGCCGCACTCGCCCGATTTGAGCATCGACGTGGACACGGTGGAGGCGCCGGCGTACGCCTCGCGGCGCATCTGGCCGGGGTACAACACCTGGAAGGAAAACGGCGAGGAATGGGCAACCTACCGCATCCGCAACCGGATGGGGGGCGCGTTCGGGCTGAGCACCGGGCATGCCTATGCGCGGGTCATCAAGCATTTCAAAAAGGAATTTGACGCCCATCCGGAATATTACGCGCTGGTCAACGGCAAGCGCACCGGCAGCAAGATGTGCCAGTCCAATCCGGCCGTGCGCAAGATGATGGTGCAGTATGCGGTGGACTTTTTTAAGGAGAATCCGGATGCCGACTGCGTCTCGCTGGAGCCCAGCGACGGGGGCGGCTGGTGCGAGTGCGACCAGTGCGCCAAGCTGGGCACGCCCAGCAACCGCGTGCTGAGCATCTCCAACGAGGCGGCCGAGGCGGTGCAAAAGGCGTATCCGAACCAGAACAAATACGTCGCCTTCTACGCCTATTCCAGCCATTCCAACCCCCCCACCGGCGACATCCAGGCCAATCCGATCATCATCGTCAACGTGGCGACGGCGTTCATCACAAAGCCGCCCCAGACGCTGATCCAGGGGTGGCTGGATCATGGGGTCAAGCAATTCGGCATCCGCGAGTACTACGGGGTGAACGTCTGGGACCGGGACATGCCGGGCAAGGGACGGGGCGCGCAGATCCCGTACCTGCAAAAGACGATCACGGAGTTCCACAAGCTCGGGGCGCGTTTCATGACCGCCGAGGCCAGCGACAACTGGGGTCCCAACGGGCTGGGATACTACCTGGCCGGGCGGATGATGTGGGATGTGAAGGCGGCCGATCACCTGGCGGAGTTGGAGCAGGATTTTTACGACAGGGCGTTCGGCCCGGCGGCCAAGCCGATGGCCGATTTCTACAAGCGGATCAACATCGAAACCCCCCTGCTCTCCAACGACCTGCTGGGGCGGATGTACCGCGACCTGCAGGAGGCGACGAAGCTGGCCGGGGGCGACAAGGCGATTCAGGAGCGCATCAATCAACTGGCGCTCTACACGCACTACGTGGAACTGTACCGGGATTACGACGCGGCCTCCGGGGCGGCGCGGCAGAAGGCGTTTGAGAACGTGATCTCCTTCGCCTACCGCATCCGGCGGACGCACATGGTCCATTCGCTGGGGCTCTACCGTGACCTGCCCCACCGCGACCGGAAGATGAACGTGCCGGCCGATGCAGCGTGGAACGTGCCGGAGGGGAAGAACCCCTGGAAGAGCAGCAAGCCCTTCACGCAGGAGGAGGTCAACGCCTTCATCTCCAAGGGGATCGCCTCCAACGAACTGATGGACTTCCAGGCCAAGGCGTTCAGCGATGACCTGGTGTCGGCCGCGCCGCTGCACCTCAAAGCGCCGATCAAGCCGCTGGTGGATGACCTGAGCAGCCGGGGCAACGTGCGGTACTACACCTGGATCGACAAGGCGCCCGGGAACCTGCGCCTGACCGTGACGGGGGGCCTGATCGCCGCGTATCGCAGCCGCGGGCCGGTGGAGTTGAAGCTCTTTTCGGCCGGGGCGACCGATGGGGAAGCGGTGGACCATGCCACGGTGCCGGCCGACGGCAAACCGCATGCAGTAGTGTTGAAGTCGGAGCATCCGGGGCTCCACTGGGTGGAGCTGGCCGACCACAGCGCCATGACCAAGGTGCAGTGGCCGGCGAACGTCCCCTGGACGGTGCCGGTGGAGAAGAGCCGGATTTCCGGCCGGCCGACGCTCTATTTCTTTGTGCCGCGCGGCACGAAGGTGATCGGCGGCTACGCCAACAGCAACGGGCCGATTTACGATCCCGAAGGAAAGCAGGTCTTCGCCATGCCCGCCAAGGCCGGGTTTTTCACCATTCCGGTGAAGCCGGGACAGGATGGAAAGCTGTGGGCGGCGAAGGTGAGCGTCTCCAGCGGCGGATTGAAGCTGATGACGGTGCCGCCGTACATGGCGACCCGCCCCGAGCAGTTGCTGCTGCCCAGGGAAGTGGTGGGACAGTAGGCGTGCGGATTGTTGCCTCAGGATTCAACCAGAAGAGGATTTATCATGCGGATGATGCGCGGATGGATGGTGGGCGGGATCGTTCTGTTGGCCGGTTCGACGATGAGTTGGGGGGCGGTGACGCTGGTGAAGGGAGGCAAGGCGGTCTCGACGCTGTACATCAGCGCCACGCCCAGCGCCCAGGATGACCGGGCCTCGGACGGGGCGCTGACGCTCAAGGAGATGGCCGGGGAACTGAACGAGCACCTCCAGAAGATGAGCGGCGCGAGCCTGAAGGTGGTGACGACGGATGATCCGTCGGCGGTCAAAGGACCGGCGGTGGTGCTGGGAGGGCTGGCGGTGAAGCTGGGTGCGACGCCCGAGAAAAAGAGCGATTCGGGCGAGGGCTTCCGCCTGCTGACCAAGGGGGACCTGGTGTTGATCGGCGGGCAGACCGACCGGGGCGCCCAGCACGGGGTGTATGAGCTGCTCCGGAAGCTGGGGTGCGACTGGGTGATGCCGGGCGAGATCGGGCAGATCGTTCCGCACAAGACGGATGTGGTGGTAGAGGATGTGGATGAGGCGCAGGCGCCGGCATTTCTGTTCCGCACCATGTCCTACCACGGCAAGCGGCCAAAAGAGGGGCATCAGCGTCTGGCCGCCTGGGAACGGCGCATGCAGGGGACGACCTGGAACTATTTCGGCATGCCCACCGGGGGGCACAAGTGGGGCAACCTGATCCGCCACAACAAGAAGGAATTCGATGCGCATCCGGAGATGCTGGCGCTGGTGCGCCAGCCCGACGGCTCGCTCAAGCGCCAGGGACCACAGGTGGAGACCACCGACCCGCGCGTGATCGACCTGTTCGTTCAGGAGATCGAGCAGGCCTTTGAGAAGAACATCAAGGCGGACAAGTGGACCAAAGACACCTACGCCGGTTTCGGCATCGGGCCGGCCGACGGGGGCGGGCTTTCGATCTCGCCCGAGACAATGGCCGCCGGCTCGGGGCGGATCGACCCAATCACCGGCGGGCCGGACTACACCGATCAGATCGTGCTGCTGGCCAACCAGGTGCTGCAGCGGGTCAAGCCAAAGTACCCCAACGTCTACGTGGGGTATTACGTTTACGCCGACTACGCCGACTACCCGGCGCGATATACGCCCGACCCGCACCTGATCCCCACCTTCGCGCCCATCACCTACTCGCGCTACCACAGCGTGCTGGACCCGCATTCCAAGACGCAGGCGTACTACCGGGAGGTGGTGGAGAAGTGGGCCGCCCTTTCGGCCAAACAGGGCAATCCGCTGATTTATCGCGGCTACAACTGGAATCTGGCCGAGAACATGGTGCCCTTCACCAAGATCGCGGTCTGGGGCGAGGAGTTGCCCTGGTACAAGGAGAAGGGATTCGTCGCGCTGCGGGTGGAGGGGGATGACTCCTTCGCGGTGCTGGGTCCGTCGGACTACGTCTTCATGCGCCTGGGGTGGAACACGTCACTGGACTGGCGGAAACTGGTGCATGAATACTGCCTGCACGCCTATGGCAAGGGGGCCGGGCCGATGGAGCAGTATTTCCTGGCCCAGGCCGAGCGGCAATCGAAGGCCGGACAGGAGGCCGGGTCTTATTACGCAATCCCGCTGATTTACGATCAGGCCTGGGTGGATCAGAGCCGGGCGCTGATGGACCAGGCGCTGGCGGCGGCCGACACGCAGGGCGACAAGACGCGCATCGGCTACATCAAGGAGGGATTGCAGTCGCTGCAGCTCTATTTCAACTACCGCAAAGCCGTCACGTCGTTCGACCTGACCGGGGCGAAACAGGCCTATGAGGCGATGCTGGCCCATCAGCAGCAAATGCACGAGATCAACCCCGATCTGGCCTCCCCCTCGATCGTGGCGTATCTCAAGCGGTTCCTCTCCCCCTTCGTGGAGCAGGGCGCCAAGTACTCCAGCGGCGACTATCGGCTCGTTCAGCCGCTTCCGGATGAACTGGAGTGCATCCTTGACCCGCACAATGCCGGGGCGGTGATGAATTACTACGGCACCCAGATCAATGACCGGGACTGGATCAAGCTCCGCACCTATTCCACGACCTGGGATGACCAGGGTCTGGGCAGCTACGCGGGGGGCATCTGGTATCGCTGGCGGTTCACCGTGCCGGCCGAGCTCAAGGGCAAGCCGATTGGGCTGTTCCTGGGCGGCTTCAGCGATCAGGCCCGGATCTGGCTCAACGGGCGTGAGATGGGCCAGTCCCCCCGCGGATTCAGTAAGCCGTACGCGGTGGACCTGACCGACGGGCTGCAGGCAGACAAGGAGAATCTTTTGACGATCCAGATCATGCCGCATGCCAAGAATGAACTGGGCGTGGGCGGGCTGGTGCGGCCTTCGTTCCTGTTCACCGGCCCGCGCGTGGCCGCCCCGGCCCCGGCCAAAGGAACGCCGGAGCGCGTGCTGCCCGGCGCGGGCCAGGTGAAGGAGTAAACCATCACCGCCGCCATGGGTCAGCAGAAAAACTCTCCATGACAACCCCTCGTGGGAGGCGTGAACTGAGCCGCGCGCGTCAGCGAGCGGTCTTTGCGCACGGCACGTTGGGCAGAAACCGCTCGCTGACGCTCGCGGCTCTGATGGGCACGCCTCATCGAAGGCCGTTGGAAGGTTTCCCCCGCTCTATTTCGCCGACCGAAGGCGGGAGAGGTCCGGAAACTTGGGCCCGCTCTTCAGGCAGCGCACCAGCTCCATGTCGGACCAGTCCCAGAACCGGCTGTGGTCGAGACTGGGATTGATCGGCGTGGTGTACCAGTCGGAAGGATAAAAGAAGGCCCCGACCACCTGGACGAACAGGGAAAAGGCGACCGCCGCAATTAGGATCGCCTTGCGCCAGGGTCGGCGGGTGATCGCATCCCACACCACCACCAGCAGCAGGCACAATCCCGGCAGCAGATCGACCAGGAACCGGTAGCTGTAGCAGTAGGCGCCATCCCAGACGCTCCAGGCGGAGTATAAAACCACCAGAGCGATCGAGGCGATCGAGAGATAGACCATCAGCCGGTCGCGCCGCCGCCACAGGACCACGCCCATGGCGATGACGGAAAAGATCAGCACCGGCGAGAGGACCAGAATGCCCCGGCTGGGGCTGATGAGCAGCCCCCAGAAGGCATCCCAGCGCGGATAGGAGAAGGCGAACTTCGTCACGGACGAATGTTCCAGCCGGCTCATTTCGTGGGCATAGCCGCCGGAGAGGGAGTTGAAGTAATAAAGGCGGTAGGCCGCCAGCAACCCGCCGATGAGCAGGGGGAAAATCAAAAAGCGCAACAGCGGCCCGAAGCCCCGCGCCGCCGGATTCAGGTCGTCATCGCCGCCCCGCCGGCGCCACCAGTGCTCGTGCGCCACATAGAGCGTCAGGATGGCCGCGATGAGGATGTTGGGCGGGCGGCAGGCGACGCTGAGCCCCAGCATCAGCCCGGCCCACAGCAGGTGTCGCCCGTTTTCCTGCCGCGCCCGCACCAGGAAATAGAGGGCCGCCACCAGCAGCGGCTGGCTCCAGGCGGTCTGCCACAATCCCTGGCTGCTGACCGACCAGGTGCTGGTGGCGAAGGCGTAGATCAGTGTGATCCACAGCGCCGCCTTTCCATCGGTCAGCCGGCGCAGCGTCAGGTAGAGCAGCGACACCGAGGCGGCGCAGGCGAGCGAGGCGGCCAGCTTCGACAGCACCGTCACCACCCCCAGCGTCATCGGCACCCCCAGGAGCATTCCCAGCCAGACCGGCAGGGCATAGATCGGGGCCGAGAGAATCGCCGGCATCACGGGATAGGTGGAGACAAAATGCCCGCGCCGGAATTGGACGTAGTAGGGAATCTTGTCGTTGGTGTCGTGCCACCAGGATGGATAGGTGTGCAGGTAGGGGAACTGGTCCACCGTCAGCGTGAGCCGGGTCACAATGCCCACCGGTATGTACCGCGTGGCATAGGTGTCCATGCTCGTCTCGGAGCGCAGGTTAATGTTGAAGACGATGAACGCCAGCACGCCCAGACGCAGCGCCGTGCTGCGCCAGAGGCGCTCCGCCAGAGAGGAGCGCGCCTCCGGAACAAGCTCGGAATGGGCGGCGATCTGTTGCCTCATTGGCCGTCCAAATCATTGCGGGGTAAACGAAGCATGGATTATCTCAGATCACGCAGTTGTCGTAGGGGGCGGCCGTTTTATCGAGTACAGCCATCACCGCCTCGGCGCGATGTCGCATGGAAAATTTTTGAACCTGCCGCAAACCCTTTTCACGGTATTCCGCGCGGAGTTGCGGATCGGTCAGCATTTGTCCCAGGCCCTGCGTCAAATCGGAAACAGACGCGGTCGCCAGGGCCAGGACCGCATCGGCCCCTCCCTCCTCCAGGGCCTTATGCTGCACGGCCAGCACCGGCGCGCCACTTGCCATCGCTTCAAAAATCGTCAGGGATATTCCTTCGTATACCGATGGAAGCACGAACAAATCCGCTCCGGCATACAGCAGCGCCAATTTGGTCTGCTCCACGTAAGGGAAGTAATGAATCCACGAGCCGGCATTGTGCCCCTCGATCAGTTCGGCCACGGGCAGATTGCTGGTGTTCGGCCCTGCAATCAATAGATGATGAGGGAGGTTATATTGTCGTTTGGCCGCCGCGAAGGCTTCGATAAGATTCGGGATGTTTCGCCGCCGCGACAGCTTGCCCACAAAAAGAACATAAGGAGGGCGAGATCCGAGCATGGTGGTCACTTCCTGATCCACCGCGGCGGGATCTTTGGACTCAAAGAATAGATCGGCCGCGACGGTATAGACGACGTCGATTTTGGCCGGGGGAATGTTCCAGTATTCGACCAGATCCGATTGCGTCGAGAGGGAGTTGGCAATGATGCGGTCGGCGCGGCGGAGAGAGGCTTTGTTGAGCGGCATCGAACGGATGCGCTGCCACCAGGAGAACGTCTTTTTCAACGACGCCTCGTAGATGCCATGGTTGTCGACGACCATCGGCCCACGGTGAAAGATTGGCGCGTTGTATACGCTTAAGAGTACGGACGCGCCTCTGGCGGCGCGCGGCAGGGAAATCTGCTCCCACCAGAGGTTGGGCCGCCCGCCGCCAAACACGCGATATTCCACGGGAGTGACGTCTCCAAGATTCTCCAGGCGCATTGGCCGATTGTTCATGAGAACGATTCGGTCAAAAGGGATGCGCATGCGGCTCCATTGCCGTGTCAGGTATTCCACGTTATGCCCCACGGCCGTTGGCTTGCCGGTCATCCTTATGGCATTGAACACAAGTGTTCTCAAGTCAGCTCCATGTCTGTGGAAAGAAGTGCTTATGCGGGATTGCGCGCCACCATCATTGCGAATCTGGCGTGCGACCCGTAGCGGCTGTGCTCGTCGAGCACTTCGAAACCAGCGGCTTCCAGTTCCTGGTGATACTGTCGCAGAGAGGCATTGCGGAAGCCGCACCCCCGCTCGGCGATGGGTGTGCCGTTGTTGGCGATGAAGCGTTTTTGCACCAGCGTCACGCTGCGGAAAATTTCGAGCTCCTCATCCTCAATGATCACATCCCGTTCGGCGACGCGCTGGTATAGGAAAAAGCATCCCCGGGGGGCCAGCACCCGCCGCACCATTTTCAAATATTGCCGGCGGTGTTCGTTGCGAACCAGCATGTGCAGACAGCCCATGTCCGTCGCGATGTTGAAAATGCCATCCGCGAAATCCTCCAGGTCCAGCACGTTGCTCACCCTGAAATCGACTGAAAGATGCTGCTCCTGCGCCATGGACTGGGCGTTGGAGATGATGGTGGGGGAAATATCCACGCCCGTGACATCATATCCACGCCGGGCCATCGCCATCGCGTTGTAGCCCTCGCCGCATCCCAGATCGATCAACTTCGCCGGCGGCGGTGGAATCAATCCGCGGGAAATCTGCTGATTGAAATCCTCCTCGATCACCCGCCGCGACTTCTCCAGAAAGGATTCGCGCTGCGCGCTGCCGCCGGAGCGGGATAGATCCTTGTAAACATCGTCGTAAAGCTGGTAGTACTCGCGCCCCTCCAGGACCCGGCGCGCCTCCTCGATCTTCTTGCGCGGTGGTCCAAGCCAGTAGTTGCGAATCTGCGCAAATTTGTGCAGGAGTCTGTTCATTGACCACCTTTCCATCAGGTCAGCAGCATTGCATTAGCCCAATCGGCATGATCGAAGTCGATTCCATTGCCGCCGTCGGTCACCACCAGCGTCAGCTGCTGCTTGCCCAGGATGTTCAGCGACAGGCTCTTGGTCGCTGAGGAGCCGGTCATCAACCCCGAGTCATAAATCTTCATCCCGTCGGCGAAGACCTGGAAGAAGACAGACCCGAGCGACCCAACTTCATCATCAATCCCTATATCGGCAGAAAACATGCTGTATCCACCGCCGAGGTTGAACGTCAGGCTGGAATTGGCGTGAACGCCCAGCCCCCTGTCGTACGTCACCCCGTTGAGCGTGATCGTGTTCCCGTCCGTCGCCCCGTTCTCCCCGTTGCTCCTGTCCTTTTCATAAGAACCGTAGCCATTGGTGACCGAAATGGGGGTCAGGTCGCTCACATACACGTTGTCGCCTGCCGGTGGCGGCGGGGGCGGATTATCGGCCTTGGTCAGACGGGCATTGGCCCAGTCGGAATGATCAAAGTCAATGCCGTCGCCCCCGTCGGTCACCACCAGATTCAGCTGCTGCTTGCCGCTCACGTCCAAAGTCAGGCTCTTGGTCGCCGAGGAACCGGTCATCAGGCCCGAGTCATAAATCTTCACTCCGTCGGCCCACACCTGGAACACCACCGAGCCCACGGACCCGTAGATGTCCACCTCATCATCGATTCCAATGTCCGAGGAGAACGTGCTGTACCCGCCGCCGAGGTTGAACGTCAGGCTGGAATTGGCGTGAACGCCCAGCCCCCTGTCGTACGTCACCCCGTTGAGCGTGATCGTGTTCCCGTCCGTCGCCCCGTTCTCCCCGTTGCTCCTGTCCTTTTCATAAGAACCGTAGCCATTGGTGACCGAAATGGAGGTCAGGTCGCTCAGGTAAGTGGCGTTCGGATCAGCCGGAACGTTCGGATTGCTGTCTACCTGACCCAGGAACCGGAGCAACCCGAAACTGTTTTTGCTGCCGTTCCGTTCCTCTCCCGCAATCACGATCTTGCCGTCAGGTTGAATCGCCAGACCCTCGGCCGAATCAAAGTAGCCGCTCAGATCGAAGGTGGCGGTTCCACCGTTGCCGAAGCTTGTGTCAAGCGTTCCATTGGGGTTATACCGAATGACCCCGGCATCGCTGCTGCTGTTAAAAAGCCGCCCAACGACCACAATTTTGCCGTCGGACTGGATCGAGACGTCGCGGCCAACGTCAGGCTGGCTGGTGTTGTAATCCATCAACGCCTTGCCATTGTTGGCAAAGGACGTATCGAGGGTCAGATCGGTATTGAGGCGCAATGTACCGATGGCATATTGGCCGTCCTTTATAATTTCGCCGGTGACGACCAGTTTGCCGTCGGACTGCTGGGCGATGCCCCACGCCACGTCACGGTCGCCATACCAGTCCAAACGGGCGTAGCCACCGCTTCCGCCGGTGATGTCGAGCGTGCCGTCGGAATTGAGACGGACCACCGAATAATCGCGGGTCACGTTGGAGTCGGATGGGCTGCTGAATCCGGCCAGCACAATTTTCCCGTCGGACTGGACGATCATTCCCTGATTTTCCGCGTCCCCCTCGTTGGGCAATGAATTCAGAATGACGACGCCGCCATTGCCAAAGCTGGTGTCGTATGCCCCGTTGGCATTGAGCCGCACGACCGCCATCCGGTTGCCGTCCGACGTCGACGCCGTGCCGCTCAGGAGAATGTGCCCCTGCCCGTCCAGGCGAATCTGGCGGAACGTGTCGGCCGTCCGCCAGAAGTCGTGGGGGGTGTTCCGGAAATCGACAATGACCTTGCCGCCGGTGCCGAACGTGGAATCCAGCGTGCCGTCGGCATTGAGCCGGATGACCGCCCCGTTCTGGTTGCCGCCGATGGTGACATCGCCGGCGACAAGAATCTTGCCGTCGCTTTGCACGGCCACGCTGAAGGCTTCGTCATAGCCCCCGTCCCAGTTCATGATGATCTTGCCGCCGGTGCCGAAACTGGTGTCCATGGTCCCATCGGCATTGACCCGCGCGATTGACCAGTCATCCCCATCCGGCGTATCGGAGGTCGCGGTGCCCCCCACCGCCACGATCTTGCCATCCTGCTGCAGCGCCACCTGCGCGGTGTAGGCTTCCACGCCATAGTCCACCAGCATGGCCCCGCCCTGACCGAAGGTGGGATCCAATTGTCCGGCAGCGGAGAGGAGGCAACGCGTTTCCAGCGGTTCCATCCGCGCCCCCACCCTGCTCTTGCGCTGCCGGCGCCGGGAATTGGCCTTCGACCGATGATTTTCTCCAAACTGAAACATTCTCCACTCGCTTTCTTTCTGAAGCCATCCCCCCCCTTTTACACTCCGGACGCTTAGTCTAAGTACCGCCAAATATAGCTGTCAATTTGACAAATCGTCGCCACTTGAGCTTGGATGACTCAGATTTTTCGCTAATTTTGGGTGGGCCGGGCCGCATAAACCGACTATCCCGCGCATTCAGCAGGAGCGCCATCGAGCCGATACTAAAATCATACTCAATCTTGCGCAGTTTACCATGACCTCTCATTCCACCCTCAAATTGACCGTTCCTCCCCCCGTCGCCCCGGTCGGCTCGCGCACGCTTGAAATCAGCGGCCTGGCCCTCTTCCTGGGCGCCGTCATGGCCATCCAGATTGCCCTCTCCTCACCTAAGCTCTTGCTGGCTCGCCCTTTCTGGCAGGATGAGCAGTTGACCCATTTCATCGCCTCCGACCCCTCCCTCTCCCATCTGCTCCAGGCCGTCCGACAGGGCGCTGACACCAACCCGCCCATCTTCCACCTGTTGGTGCGCGGCTTTGCCGTCGTCGTCCCCGGGGCGCCGGAGGTAGTTTATCGCCTCTTTATCCTCCTGACCGCCTGGCTCGGATTCATCGCGCTCTATGCGATCCTGCGGCGCAGTTTCGAGGTGCTTCCCTCGGTCATCGCCGTTTTGGCCCTCTGGGCCAGCCCCCTGATCCTCCATGAAGCCTTTGACGCCCGTTTCTATATCCCCCTGCTGGCGTCATCCGCCTTCTTTGCCCTGTTCTTTTCCGCCTCCTATCGCCGGCGATGGCTTCAGGATGTACTGATCGCCCTCTCCGCCGCCCTGCTCTGCACGATCCACTATTTCGGCATCGTCGCCCTGGGCGGTATTGTCGCCGGGCAGCTCCTGCTATGTCCGCGCCAATGGCGGCAGACGGCCCGGAACGCCCTCCCCGCCTTGGCCGGCCCCCTCGCCTTGGCCGCCATGTTCCCCTTCCTGCTGGGCCAGCGGGCAGGATTGACCGTGGCGACTTGGGTGCCCTCCTTCCGTCCCGACCAGATTCTGGATATTGCCACCAACTTGTTTGCCACCATCCCTCTGGCCATGGTGGTGCTGTTTGCCTGGGTCTTCCGGGGGTTCGGCGCTCCACCCAGGCAGCGGCCAATCCCTCTGCATCCCATGGCAGGACTGACCGGATTATTGCTGATCCCTGTGGTCCTTACCGTGTTTTCGGTCCTCGTGCAGCCGGCCATGCTCGCCAAGTATATGATTGTCAGCATGTTGGCCGTGGCGCCGATGCTGGCGTTGCTTTCAACCGCAGCCCCCAGATGGGGCCGGGTAGCACTGATTGCGACGCTGATCGGCATCGGCCTGCTCCAGTTGCGCCATGAGGCGTGGGTGGTGGACTATGCCTTCGAACTGGAGCAGCAACACCTGGTCGCCTCCTGCGAAGGGGCCATCCGGCAGGGGCTCCCGGTGGTCGCCGCCAGCCGGCGCGAAGCATACACCCTCTACTATGCCGCGCCCTCCACGCGCGGCCATCTGTTCGTGGCCGACATCAGGCCCTTGATTCGCCAGGAAACCGGCGACGATCTAATCCGCCATCTGGTCTTCGAAACCGAACTTGCCGCCAAATTTGAGAAACTCTATCCCATGATGCCCCCGCTCCTCTCCGTCGATGCGCTTCGAAAACTCGGACCGTTCCATCTGGTTGGATGGGACCCCTGGGTGGCAGCGATGAAACGCCATGTCCCCTTGAAGCACCTGCATGACGATGTATATGAGGTCGCCGGCCAGCCATCCTGAATTAGGACCGGCCGCGGCCCATTTTGTTTACAATGGCCAAAGGAGTTTGCCTCCGCAATGTCCCAGAGCCTGATCTCCATCGTCGTTCCGATCTACAACGAGCAGGAAAACCTGCCCGCCCTGCGCCAGCGCATGGAGCAGGTCCTGGAGGCCACGGAATACGACTGGGAACTGCTGCTGGTCAACGACGGCAGCCGCGATGCCTCGGAATCCATGATCCGCGCCTTTCACCGCGACAACCCCCGCATCAAGCTGATCCAGTTGTCGCGTAACTTCGGCCATCAGCCGGCGGTCACGGCCGGAATCCATCACGCCCGTGGCCAATGCGTGATCCTGATTGACGGCGATCTCCAGGACCCCCCTGAGCTCATCCCCGACATGCTGGCCCAATGGCGCGCCGGCGCCAAGGTGGTTCTGGCCGAACGCGCCAGCCGGCAGGAGGGGGGCGTGCGCGGCCTGGGCTTCCGCTTGTTCTATCCCCTGCTCAACTACCTCAGTGAAATGCCGCAGGGGCCGCAGGCCGGCATCTTTGGTTTAATGGATCGGGAGGTGGTGGATCACCTCAAACGGCTCCCTGAACGCAACCGCTTCCTTCCCGGCCTGCGCGGCTGGCTCGGCTTCCCGCGCGCCACCGTTCGGTATCACCGCCAGGAGCGCGCCGCCGGGAAACCGAAGCAGACCCTGCGCAAATTGATCAAGTACGCGTTCGATGGCATGGTCAGCTTCAGCTATAAGCCGTTGCGCCTGGCAACCTATTGCGGTTTCATCGTCGCGGGCATCGGATTCCTGACGGCGATCCTCTTTGTCATCCGCCGCCTGTTCTTTCACGATCCCGCCGCCACCGGCTTTACCACCCTCCTCTCCATGATGATGTTCATCGGCGGCATTCAACTCATCACCATCGGCATCCTCGGCGAGTACATCGGACGCATCTACGAGGAAGTGAAACAGCGGCCGCTCTATATCGTGCAGGAGACGCTCGGGCTGGAGTCGGACGAGGCGGCCCGGCCGCCCCGCCCCGAAAACGCCCTCCAATAGCGGCCCGCCGCGCCGCCGGGTACAATTCCCCCCATGTCGCGCGGAAAGGATGCCGCCAACTTCGCCCGGGGGATGGCGTTTGTCGCGCCCTGGCTGATCGGGTTTGCCGCCTTCACCGTCATTCCCATCGCCCTGAGCCTCTATTACAGCTTTTGCGAATACTCCCTCCTCCAGTCCCCCGTCTGGATCGGGCTGGGCAACTACCGCGAACTCTGGCACGATGCCCTCTTCTGGCGCTCCCTCTGGAACACCCTCTATTACGCCGCCCTGGCCCTGCCGGCCGGGCTGGGCGTGTCGCTGGGGCTGGCCATCCTCCTCAACCGCCCCGTGCGCGGGCAGGCGATCTACCGCACCATCATCTTCCTCCCCTCGCTGGTCCCGGTCGTCGCCTCGGCCATGGTCTGGCTCTGGCTCTTTAACCAGAAACTCGGCCTCATCAACCAGCTCCTGCGCGGCATCGGCATCGACGGCCCGGGGTGGCTCACCGACGGCCACTGGGCCATGCCCGCCCTGGCCCTCATGAGCCTCTGGAGCGTCGGCAACACCGTCATCATCTTCCTGGCCGGGCTGCAGGATGTGCCCCAGTCCCTTTATGAGGCCGCCGAGATCGACGGCGTCAACGCCTGGCAGCGCCTCTGGAACGTCACCATCCCCACCATCTCCCCCGTCATCTTCTTCAACCTCATCATGGCCATCATCGGCACCTGGCAGGTCTTCACCATCCCCTACATCATGACCGGCGGCGGGGCCGATTACTCCACCCTCTTCTACAGCATGTATCTCTACAACAACGCCTTCAACTACCTCCGCATGGGGTACGCCGGGGCGATGGCGTGGATTCAACTGCTCATCATCATGGGCCTGACCGCCCTGGCTTTCTGGAGCGCCAAGCGATGGGTGCATTATTAGAACAGACGCGGGCTGCGCCCGATGTAAAAAGGAAAATGGAAAAAGGAAAATGGAAGGAAGGCAAAAAGAAGCCGCTCCTCTCCACATTTTCCATTTTCCATTTTCCATTTTCCATTCATGCCGCCCTCCTCCTCGCCTGCGCCCTTTTCCTCCTCCCCTTCGCTTGGATGCTTTCCACCAGCCTCAAAAGCGGCGCGGAGGTGGCCGCCACGCCCCCCGCCCTCCTGCCCCACCCGGCCCGGTTTTCCAACTACGCCCAGGTCCTGGCCAGCGAGAAGATGAATTTCCCGCTGTTCACGCGCAACACCCTCATCATCGCCACCCTCTCCGTCGTCGGCATGGTCCTGTCCAGCGCCCTGGCGGCCTACGGATTCGCCAAAATCCCCTTCAAGGGACGCGGGCTGCTGTTTGCCCTGATGCTGGGGAGCATGATGATCCCCTTCCCTGTCGTGATGGTTCCGCTCTTCACCGTCTTCCGCTGGCTCAACGACCACACCGGCATTCAGTGGCTGGGCACCTTCAAGCCCCTGTGGATTCCCGCCTGGTTCGGCTCGGCCTTTAATATCTTCCTTTTACGACAATTCTTCCTGACCATCCCCACGGAGCTTTCCGAGGCCGCCCGCATCGACGGCTGCTCGGAGCTGGGCATCTTCTGGCGCATCATGCTCCCCTTGAGCAAGCCCGCCCTCGCCGTCGTCGCCCTCTTCACCTTCATGGCCGCCTGGAATGACTTTCTAGGCCCGCTGGTCTACCTCCAGCGTCCCGAGCAATACACCCTGGCCCAGGGCCTGCAGGTCTTCCAGTCCCAGCACGGCGGCACCCCCTGGCAACTCCTCATGGCCGCCTCCGTCCTGGTGATCCTTCCGATCCTGATCCTCTTTTTCCTCTTCCAGCGCACCCTCGTCCAGGGCATCGCCACCACGGGGATGAAGTAGGGTCCGCCCCGCGGACCATTTCGCCGCTGAACGCGCTCCCTGCCAATCGGTCCACGGGGCGGAACCTACAAAACTTACTGCAAAGGAATGTCCCGGAAATCAAAATGAATGGGATATGGCTCGAATCGTAGCGGAACTTTCAATAGAAGTTTGTCCGGCGCAGAGGCGGCCGCGGGTAAGGTTCTCTCCGTGCTTCCCAAAGCTTGACCGGCAACAATGGTGTGTCCCTCGGCATCCAATATCCTGTAGAACAAACCAGCCCCCGCGATCTGAGCAGCGGAGGGTGTAACAGTCCGGTCGGGACTTACCTCCATTTGACAGATGTATCGACCGTCGGCTTTCTTCTGAAGCTTTTTCAGTTCAAAACGATAGCCGCCTAGATTCAGGACGACATTACCGGCCCTCGTGATATTGGGAATTTCTGCGGTTGCGCTGCCGTCGGGAGGGACCAGTTCAACATCCGCGTCGCCTGTCAGGCGGGCGATTTTGTCCCCCGGATGCGCCGGCCATCGCAGTGTCATACTGTACTGCCAATGCCAGTCAAAGGTCGTCACATCATCCCATCGTGGCATGGGGCCGGAGATCAGGGCATTGCCCTTGCTGTCGAAAATTTGGATGAACTTGAGATACAAATTCCGTCGAAGCAGGCCGATGCTGGGATCGGCATAGACCGACATTTTCAAAAAGACCCGGGGCTGGCCGTCCTGCGAAAAATCGCCGCGGAAGTCGAGTGTATAGGATCGCAGGATCGCATCCACGGTCACCAGAAACTGCCCAACCTGCTGGCGAATTGTGCTGATGCGCAGATTTCTGCCTCGTTCGAGTACAATGCGTGCCTCCCGACCATTCACCAGTGTTATTTGCAGGTTTGATTGGCGGCAGACTTTGTCCAGTGCAATCCAGAAAGGCTGATCGTCGAAGGCGACAGATGCCACAGCGGATTTTGCGTTAGCCCGCAGATCAAACTTTACCCCGCTCTGGCGGCTTATATCCGCTAGGATCTCGCTGATCGGCGCTTTGTTGTAATGCAGGCCGATCCGTGTTGGGGCGGTGGCGGGAATATGTGTCGCCGGGGCGGTGGCGGGAGGGGCCGCGCCCCATGCCGAGGAGGCGAAGAGCAGTGCAATCAATGCAATCCATTTTCCCAGGCTGGAAGATATATTCATATGCAGATTCGGCCAAAAGGAAAGAGAGATCAAGATCGACGAGAGTCAATAATTAAGCAGAGGCATTGTCGAAATCAACATCCCCCGACACGGGCGAGACACCGTGCTAAATCCAATATCTGTGTCCATCCGTGCCCCATCTGTGGCAAATAAAACCGCTTCGTGTCCTTGTGTTTTCGTGGTTGAATGCTGTGCGCCCTCTGTGTCTCCGTTGGTCCCGTAGGGCCAGCATCCGTCCTGACCCTATTGTGAGCCGAAATCCATTGCGCCAGTAGCCCGTAGCTTGTGGAAGGCTTCTTGGTTCACCCAACTGCAGGTGCGCTTCAGCCTATCTCGGCCCGAAAAACTCCCACCCTCCACTTGACTTTACCCTAACGCAAGCCTATCCTCCCCCATGATCCATCCTCACCCTCTCCTTCGCTCCACCGTCCCACCCCCCTGCCCTAATCTGCTCCACGACGACATTCTGCCGCATCCAACCCAAACAAACCAAACCCAATACCCCCGTGGCGCTATCAAAAAACGCGTTTTGCCACTACC
>JBIQLO010000024.1:0-29676 GCA_044464175.1 Planctomycetaceae bacterium
GATGGCATCTACGTCGCCTGGAAGATCAACTATCTCGAGCCGATGTTTCAGGAAATGAAATTGCTCGGCCGGGAGCGGTTTATCTCCCCGGAGAACCTCCAGAGCTATCGTCCCGGCCTATGCCCGGTGGCCGAGCGCTTGCAGCCCCGGCTGCTGCAATTCAAGACCAACTACTGGGAGGAATCCGAAGCCCGGCGGCAGGCGGAAATCCTCGCCAAAACCATCCGCCAGCTTTCCTGAGGGTCAGCGGTATGCAAACGTAGCACGGCCACCAGCCCGTGGCCCATGCGCGCACGGGCATCGGCTCGGACGCCAGCCAATCCGCCGCTCATTCACAGCCGCCTGTTGGCCGGAAATCGCGCCATGAACGTTGAAACCGTATTCCTCGCCAGCCGGATCGGAATGATACTAACGGCAAGCCCTTGGATGACGCCCGGCTTCTGCTCAGGCAAAATCCCGGAAACTAACGCACCTCCACAACACTCCCCTCGATCGCCGCCGCCCCCTTGTAGCGGGGATGATTCACATAATGGACGATGAGATAGCGCCCCTCCCCCAGCGGCGCGATGTTGGGATAGCCGGTGTCCACCTGCCCGCAATCCTCCCGGATAATCTGCTCGGGCACGTCGGCGACATCGGACAACTCCGAATCACAAATTCGCCCCCGCAGCCCAAAAGGCGCCTTCCGGTAGCCATACGCCAGCAGCACCCGCCCGTCCGCCAGCCGGCAGGCGGCCGACGGCTCGGCATGAAAGCCGGCATCCTGCGGCTTGCGCCACGTCTTCCCCTGGTCCTTTGAGCGGGTGATCCACAAATGCGCTCGCTTGAAGCGGGTCCCCTCCGGCCCCCGGTGACAGCGCATCAGCACAACCCATTGGCCCGTCGCACTGATATACAGAAACGGTTCCTCAAAAACAGCCATCCCCTCGTCGGCGGCCGGCGTGGCCAGGTATTGCCAGCTTTGCCCCTCGTCGGTGCTTTGATAGAGCCCGATGGAGGAATGAAATTCCGGACGGAATCCCAAAATCTGTCCGCTCAGCAACAGCCGCCCATCGGCCGCGCGGCAGAGATTCGCCCGGTTGTGCAGGCGCAACGGGCGGCCGGGCAGCACTTCCTTCCCGCCGGGCAGGGGATCGGGAATAAACGGTCCCTCCCAACTCCGCCCCTTGTCGGCCGAGCGCATCACATAACTCCCGGCCGGGACCAGGTACGTGAGATAAGTGTGAAGATATTCATCCCGCCCGCCCGCCTTCATCGCCTCCCCAACCGGATTGGGCACATAGTCCCAGAGAAAGCTGTTGGCATAGAGGTATCGCCCATCGTGAAAGAGTCCCGCATCCTGGCTCCCACCGGTGGGGGAGGCAAAGATCAGCCGCGGTCCGCTCCAGCTCACGCCATTGTCCTCGGAACTGATGCACATCAACTGCGAAAGCGCATCCCCGTGCGGCCGCCATTGCTCAGGGTCGCTCGGAATCCCCGGCAGGCCGATGTAATTGGGAGCCCGGCGAAAGGCGACAACCAACCGCCCCTCCCCCAGGGCCGCCACGGCGGGAAAAGCGGTATAGAAACACGGATCCTGATAAATAATGCGGTGATCGATCGTTTTGAGCATATAAATGGCTGGTGGTAGGACCACCAGCCAAAAAGTAGCATCCCCTCTCCTCCTGTCAAGTTTCCGAAAGCAGGATCACCCCTCGGCGGGCAGGTTCAGGAACTCATACATCTTCTCATCAAACATCTTCTGCGCCCGCGGGTCGCTTAGCGGCAGGTGCATGTGATTGATGATGTTGGTTCCCATGCGCACCCACTCCCGCCAGCAGTCCACGCAGACTCGTTCCTGGAGCATGCGCCCCTGGTCGTTGTTGAACGGCGGTTTGGGCATCCGCGGGGCGTCCCGACCGCAGCGGGCGCAGTGAACGGTCCCCTCCCCGACCGCCTGGGGAGCGGCTTGGCGCTGCGCCTCGGCCGGAACCGGCGCCCCCAGTTCCTCGAGCATCTTCACCATCTCATCCCGCGGCATGAAGTCCCCGCGGCTTGCCGCCAGTTTGGCCCCCTGGGTCAGGCGCGTGATCGCGGCCTCCTTCTTCCCCTCCTTCAGCAGCGCGGTCCCCAGAAGCTGGTAAAGCCGGCTTGGGTCCAGTTTCAGAGCCAGCGCCTTCTCAAACGAGGCGATCGCCTCGCCCGGCCGCCCCGCGTCCAGCAGAGCCTTGCCCAGCGAGAAGTGCGACATCCCGTCCTCCGGATAGGCGTCCACTACTTTTTGAAATTGAGCGATGCGATCTTCGTTGCTGGCCATGAAATGCTCCTGTTGGGCTGACAGACGGAAAACCTCTCCTGCGGATCACAGACCCGAAGCCTGTGCCGGCCGATTATAGGGGATCAGCGCACCAGAAGCGATGCACGTGCCTTGGGCGTGCATCCTAAATCACTCCCCTGAAAACTCTTAGCCCATACTGGCGGATTCATCCGCCATTTTCTTCAAATCCGCCCCCGGTGTTCCTTGACAAATGCCAAACACATGCTATACTCTCCCATCATTCAAATTTCTATCCATCATGACCTTTATCCCCTTGTCTCTCAATTCCCTTCGCCGACCAACGAACCCAAACGAACCAAACCCAATTCGCCCCTGGCGCTCCAAAATCAACGATTTCCCCCCGCGAACCCAATAGCGCGTATTTCCCAACGAACCCAACCCACCCCCCTCAGGGGCGGATAACCCACGGGCGGGCCTTCAACCGAAAGTGAGCCAACTAAATGAACGGATGCTTCTTGAACGTGCGGGATGTCGGGGCGGTGGGGGACGGGCTCGCCGCCGACACCCAGGCCATTCAGCGGGCGATTGACGCCTGCGGGGCGGCCGGGGGTGGCAAGGTGGTGGTGCCGCCCGGAACCTACCGCGTCGGAATGCTGGTCATGCGCGATCACGTCAATCTGCATCTGGAGGCCGGGGCGCGGTTGCAGGCCGCCACCGATCGGGCGGACTACCAGTTCCCGGTCCAATACGAAGGCAAGTTCACGGGGGTCTCCTATCCCGGGCTGATCTACGGCAAAGGCGTCAGCGATGTATCCATCACAGGGCAGGGCGTTCTGGACGGGCAGGATGAGGCATTCTGGAAGCCCAGGGAGAAAATCGGCTCCGGACTCGCCTGGTATCTGTCCACCTCCGCCTGGGGCTGGTTTTCGGCCGGTCCCTGGCGCCCGCACATGGTGCTGTTCGACGGCTGCCGGGATGTGCGGGTGGAGGGCATCGCCTTTGAACGCTCCCCCGTCTATGCCGTCTGGATGATCGACTGCCAGCGGGTGGGCATCCGGGGGATTCGGGTGCGGAGTCATTTCCACGGCCCGAATACCGATGGAATTCACCTCAGTTCCTGCCGGTTCGTGCGCATCTCCGACTGCGACTTCTACACCGGCGATGACGCCATTTCGATTGACGGCGATGGCAACGGTCCGACCGAGCATGTCGCCATCACCAACTGCACGTTCGAGACCCTCAAAAACGTCCTGCGCCTCTACACGGGGATCGATCCCTGGCACAAGACGGCCGCCCCGGACCTGCGCGAGGCGGTGCGGCATGTGGTGCTCAGCAACTGCACCGTGCACGAGGCGGCCGGCGCGGTCAACATCATGGCCCGCCGCGGCGTGGTGGAGCAGGTAAGCATCTCGAATCTTACCCTGAGGATGACGCTGCCGGGAGTGGCGATCTGCCTCATGACCGACGAAGGGACGGTGCGGAACATCTCAATCAGCCAGGTGAGCGGCCAGGCCAACGGCGCCTGCTCCGTGTGCGGGCGGGCGGGGGACCTCATCGAAGGCGTGCGGCTGTCGCAGTGCCACTTCGACATCCAGGCGGTGCCCAAGGAATTCGGATTGGGGTATCCCGATCCGGTGCCCAACTCCATCGCCTATCGCTCCGGCCCCTATGGCATTTATCTCCGTCACGCCGCATCGGTGGCGCTCCACGACATCAGCCTCCGCTGGCTCAACGATTTGGAAGGGCAAAGCTGGAGCGCGGTCCGGGCCTCCGATCTGGACCGGCTGGAGATCAACGGCCTGTCGGCGGATCAGGTGGGCGGCGGCCAAACGCCGGTCATCCACCTCTCTAAAGTGCGGCGTGCGGTGGTCGACCGATGCGAAGGAACGGCGCGGCGATACCTGGAGACCGAGGAAATGGAGGCGGGGGCGCTGGTGGTGGGGGGGATGAATGCGTTTGGTCGGGACTGACCCACGCCGCGCCGGGTGCAATTTCGCAGGCCATGCGCGTGCCCCAATGGCCCGGAAAACGGGCTAGTCCCGTGCAATAAGCAGCCGACAGCCCGCCTGCTCCAGGCGGCGACGCTCCGGCGGCGGCGGCGGGACATCGCAGATGAGCGTGTGAATTGCCGAGAGGTCGCACAACTCGGCCAACGCCTTCTGGCCGAATTTGGTCGAGTCCATCAGCAGGATGACCTCCTGGCTCTGGCGCATCATCCGCTGCTCGGCCGTGACCATCAGCAGATTCTGGTTAAAGAGCTTGCCCTCATGCAGGCCCGCGACGCTCATGAACATCGTCTGGGCATGAATCCCCGCCAGGGCCTCCTCGGCCAGGGGACCCAGCAGGACGCCATGACGCGGGTAGAGCAGCCCCCCGGTGAGGATCACCTCCGTCTCCTCGCTGTTGAGAAACAGACCGGCGATGGGAAGGGAGTTGGTGATGATCTGGAGCGACCGGCCGACAAGCTGCTCGGCCAGGTAATACGTGGTGGTGCCGCCGTCGATGAGAATCGTCTGGCCGGGCTGGACCAGTTCGGCGGCCGCGCGGGCAATGCGGGTCTTGGCGTCGGCCTGAAGGGACTGACGCTGGTCGAAGGCATAGTGGCGCGGGGCGTTCCGGTCGCCCACCCAGATGACGCCGCCGTGGGTGCGCTGAACCAGGCCGCGCTGCTCCATCGCCTCGATGTCGCGGCGGATGGTGGACTGGGAAACGTTCAACTCGGCCGCCAGCGTGTCCAGATCGGACATGCCGCGTCGGGCGATGAGGTCTTGCAGTCGGGATTGGCGTTCGGCGATGAGCATATGGGTCGTTGGCCAGCGGTCAACGACCGGCGTGCTTGGCCAGATCGTTTTGAATGCGCGAGCGCGAATAAGCGACTTTCTGCGCCGCGGTCATCCTCTTGAAGTCGGGCGAGCCGTCCGGCTTGGTCGGCAGGCCGACCGAGGGATTGGCGATGACGGCGGTCTTGGGCGCTTCCTGCGGCCGGGCGGGCACCGAGACCTGGGCCGGAGCGGCGCCGCCATAGCTGTTAGCGGTGACGGTCAGCTCCAGATCGGTCTTAAGGTCGCGATACGGCTTGATGCCGAGCTTCTGCAACTCGCCGTGGTAGGCCTTGACCGCTTCCACGGCGGTGATCTGCCCGTCCGCAATGGCGCGAAGATACTTGATGAAATTGAGCTGGCATTCGCTGTTATTGATCTTCCGGCCAAAGAGCGCCGCGCGGGCGCCGTATTTCTTGGCCTCCTCCAGCAGGGCGAAGGCGTCATGCGTGGTGCCGCTGGCCCCGCCGAGAATGCCGGGAACAAGCAGGGGATCGTATTCGACCAGCTCCTGCATGGCGCGCGGGCCGTGGTAGACCATCTTGAGAAACACCGGCCGGCCGGGGGAGGGGACGCCCCCCAGCACGCGGGCGACCCAGTCGTTGATGAAGCGTCCCACATCGGCCGGGCACTGCCCGCCGCAGGCGTTGGGATCGAAGATTTCCAGAAAGTGGCGAAAGCCCTTCAATTCCGCCTCAATGCGGAATTGGCGGTACGCTTCGAGCGTCGCCAGATCGCGCTCCACATCGTTGTTGGGCGTGATGGAATAGAGCCCCAGATTCGCGCCGCGGCGGCGCTCTTCGGGCGTCGGATCGACCCTTCCCGACTGAATCTGCTCGATGGTGGCGGTGCGGAAGGGGCGCGACGGCTCGGCCGCGTAGATGCCGCCGGCCGGTATGTGGACATCCGTGGTGTCGTTGGCGCGGCAGGCGGGGGTGATGGGCGAGTTCTCAAACAACCGCTCCTGGATCGTCAGCACCTCGGAACTGCTGGCGGACATGAGCATGATGTCCACTAGCCCCTGTTTCACGACCTGCCGCATCTGATCGCGGAATTCGGCCAGGGAACGCACCTTGCCGGTGCGGGCATCCTTGCCGGTGGCGGCCAGGCCAAAGGCCATGTCCGCATCCTTGGCGTCGGCCAGGATGAAGTCCTTCGCGCCCGACGGATTGGCGCGGATGTTGGCGAGCTTTTGGTCGAGGGATTTCATGGTGCCGTATGCAGCAGGCAACAGGCAGAGAACCCGTTCTCTGCCTATTGCTTACTGACCTGTGCATAGGTCTGATCCAACTGCCGGGCACTGGCCTGGAGGGCGCTGGTTTCCCGGGGCCAGAGGTCGATTTCATACTGCCGGGCGACGCCGCTGCCGTCGATGAGCGTGGGCACGCTCAGGCAGGTGTTGCGGATGCCGAACTGCCCGGTCAACTGCGTGGAGACGGGCAGGACGGTGGGGCGGTCCAGCGCAATGGCGTGGATCACCTCGGCGATGGTCAGGCCGACGGCATAGCCGGCGCCTCCCTTGAGCTTGATGGCCTCCGCGCCGCTGGTTTTGGTGCGCTCAAAGAGCTTCTGCTGGGTGGCCGGGCCGAAGCCGGAAAGCTTGACCAGGGGCATGCCCCCGGCGGTGGCGCTGGACCAGATCGGAACCATGGAATCACCGTGCTCACCCAGGATCAACGCCTTGACCTGCATGGGGGGCAGCTTCAGTTCGGCCGCGATCAGCGAACGGAAGCGGGCCGTGTCCAGCTGCGTCCCCAGGCCGATGACTTTCTTCGGATCGAGCTTCAGGTGGTCGATCGCCAGCCGCGTGAGGATGTCCACGGGGTTGGAGACGACAAAGATGATGGCATCCTTCTTCAGGCCGGCCGACTTGATCGAGTCGAGGATCTGCTTGAAGAGGGTGACGTTGCGGTTGATCAGGTCCAGGCGGCTTTCATCGGGCTTGCGGCGCAGGCCGGCGGTGATGAGCACAATGTCGCTGTCAGCGCAGCGGTCGTAGCCGCCGGCATAGATGCTTTGGGAGCCAACGACGCTGGAGCCGTGGAGAAGGTCCAGTGCCTCGCCGGCCGCCATCTGCTCATTGGCGTCCAGAAGATGAATTTCGCTGACGATGCCGCCGCATTGCAGCGCGAAGGCTGCGTTTGATCCCACCCGTCCGCCGCCGCCGATGACACTTACTTTCATTGATCGCTCCTTATTATTCTGTCTTCAGTCTTCTTCCCCGCTCAAACCGCCGCCATGATCTGGTCGGTGATGAGTTGAACCATCTGTTCGAATTCTTCTTCATTTATTTCCGCCTGGGGCGCACCGGCGCCCGTGGGGGCCGGGGCGGTCCCGGTGTCGGTGGCCATGCGCCCCTTCGTGGCCACTTCCGTGCCCCCGACGCGGGAGAGGAAATCGGCGGCGCAGGTCAGCTTGTCCAATCCACCGGCCAGGCGGGGATCGCTCATGCCGAACTGCCCCTTGAGCTGGAGCAGCTCCTTCATGTGGTCGCCGGCGAGCGGGCGGATGCTGCCGATCTGCTTGGCCAGAAGGAGAATCCGGGCATAGGCATCCACGATTTCCAGCTTGTAATAGCAGTGCTCCAGGTCCTTGTCGAAGCAGACGACGCCGTGGTTCTGGAGAATGATTGTGTTGGAATCCTTCACGTGCGGGAGGATCGATTCGCCCAGGCGCTTGTCGCCCGGGGTGGCGTACTTGGCCATCTTCACCTCGCCCAGAAAGACCTCGGCCTCGGGGTGGATGCAGGTGGGCAGATCAACGCCCGCGACGGCGAAGGCAGTGGCGTGGGGGGGGTGGCTGTGGATGACCGCCTTCACATCCGGACGGTTCTTGTAGATCGCCAGGTGAAGGTTGATCTCGCTGGTGCGGCGGCGCTTCCCGCCCACCTGTTTGCCCTCCAGGTCCACCATGCACAGGTCATCGGGCTTGAGATTGCCCTTGGAAATGCCGGTGGGGGTGCAGAGGATGCGATTCTCCCCCAGGCGGTAGGAATGGTTTCCCTCGTTGCCGGCGCAAAAGCCCTTGAGCCAGATGCGCCGGCCGATGTCGCACATCAGGTCCTTGATCTTCCACTCGCTGACGCGGTTGGCGCCGTTGGTTGGTGTATAAGCCATGCTATTTGTTGCTTGTCACCGGCTATTTGTTGTTTGCATTCCGAACAAATGACCAGGAAAAAGCAACCTCCTACGTTTTGACATCCGCCACATCCAGAATGGCGGCATTGTAGCCGTCCACCGGAACACGCTTTTCCGGATAGAACGGCATGGACGCCTCCCGGCTTTCGGCGAAGGCGACCAGGTCGCCCTCGCGGGCGCCCAGATGGTCGTAGACGACCAGCGATTCGTTGACCTGCCGCTGTTGCCCGGCCAGCGAGAAGCGGTCCTGCACCTCCACCAGCAGAAAGCGCCCGCCGCACAACGCCTCATGACAGGCGTTGAGCGTTACCCGGCCGATGATCTTGCCTATGCGCATGCCGCCAACTCCGCCAGTTGCCGCTTCACATCCTCGCTCACTTCCCGCTTGGCCCGCATGAAGCGGGCGACGAGATTTTTCGTTTGCATCAGCGTCTGCCACGGATGCTCGATCACCAGCACATTGGCCGCCACGCTCCGGACGCCCTCATCGACGCTCCCCAGGCAGGTGCCCATGACCGCCCGCACCGAGGGGCATCGGTTGGCGTAAACCACGGCGGACGCGCCCGATTTCACTAGCAGCACGCCGCCGGCCGCCCGATTCGCCTTGATTTCCCCGGCCAGTTGCCTGATTGCCGTGACCAGTTGCATCCCGCTTCCCGGCATCGGGACGGGGCACGCCGGCAGGGGGGCCAGCGGCAACTCCTTTTCCAGTGCCGTCACCGCCGCCTTGGCCGAGCCGCACGGACCATCGCACCACCAAAGATATTGGCCGGCGGGTACCGGCGCTTCGGGCGATCCCTTGATGCCCTCGTTCGCCTCACCATTGGCGAAACTGATGACGATTCCCGCGCTCCGGACCCAATCCGCGGCCAGGGGAGTAAGCCGCGCCCGATGCGGGAGCGTCACCTGCCCGCTCGTGCGGTGAAGGTCCTGAAGTTGTCGGGCGGTGAAGAACATTTCAGTTGTCGGCTGCCGGTTGCCCGTGGTCAGAACTTTGCCGCGCTGGCAAATGACAACTGGCAATTGTCTTACTCATCCACAATCCCGACCACGAACCATCTTGCCGGGCTTCTGGGGTCGCCGATCAATTCGCGCACGCCTCGCCCGTCGCTGCTGATGACCACCTTCTGGCCGACGGCCGCGCCCAGTTTTTCAACCGCCACCACCGGCGTTCCCTCGGGCTGGTCCCGGATGCCCAGCGGCTGGACGATCAACAGCCGCCATCCATTGAGGGACGGATGTTTGATCGTCGAGGTCGCGTGGCCGATGACGGTGCCCTGTTGCATAGTGCTGTGTGCTGAGTGCCTTAGTTCTCTGCCCAGCACCCAGCACTTCCTCAAATCATTCTCAGCGCCCCCGTCAGCATCATCCGCCGGTAGCGGGTGAAGGTCAGGGGGGTGGTGATCCCTTCGCCGGTCGGGGTGGCGATGGAGTAGCTCAGGTAGCCCTGGCCTCCCAGCCCCAGCCCGGCCATGCTCGGGCCGTTGACGACGAACAGCGTGGTGGCCGCTCGTCGGCCGAATTCCGTGATCGTCTGGATGTTCTGCGAGTGAATCAGGGCGGTGTGACGGAAGCCATGCTCGCTCTGCAGGGCCATCTCCATCGCCTGCTGCACGTTGCGCACGCGCACGAAGGGGATAAACGGCATCATCTGCTCATGCTGCACAAACAGGTGGTCGGCCGAGGTTTCACCCACCAGCAACTGCGTGGTCGGCGGCACGCGCACGCCGGCGGCCTGGGCCAGTACGGCCGCATCTTTGCCGACATAGTCCTTATTCACATGCTCCTTGCCGTCTTTGGGATCCTTGACGAAGGCGGCCTGGGTGAGGGCTTCAATCTGGCGGGCATTGAGGACATAGCCGCCGTAGCGCCCCATCTCGGCCATCAGCTTGTCGAAGGCGCTTTCCACGCAGAAGACCTGCTTCTCGCCGATGCACAGGAGATTGTTGTCATACGCGCCCCCTTTGACGATCGACTCGGCCGCGTTTTTCAGATCGGCCGTCTCATCGACCACGACCGGCGGGTTGCCCGGCCCGGCGACGATGGCTCGCTTCTTGGCGGCCAGGGCCGCGCGAGCGACACCGGGCCCGCCGGTGACCACCAGCAGCGGGATGCCGCGATGCTTGAAGATTGCTTCGGCCGATTCCAGCGTGGGGGGGACGACGCAGGAAATCAGGTTGTCGATGCCGAATTTCGCCGCAATCGCCTTGTTGTATTCCACGGTGGCGTGGGCGGCGCACCGCGTGCCGCTGGGGTGGGGATTGGCCACCAGCGAATTGCCCGCGGCAATCATGTTGATTGCATTGGCCGAGAGGGTCGGAACGCTGTGGGTGACGGGTGTGATGACGCCGATGACGCCAAAGGGGGCGAATTCCTCCAGGCAGACGCCGTTGGAGCCGCTCTGGGCCTGCGTCTTCAGATATTCAACTCCCGGCACCAGTTCCAGGATTTCCAGCTTTTCGATTTTGTGATCCAGCCGGCCGATTTGCGTTTCATCATATTCAAGCTGCCCCCAGGCGCGGGCGTTGGCCTTGGCCATGGATTTGATCAGCTTGACGATCTGGTCGCGCTCCTCCAGCGACAGGCGCATCAGCTTCCGTTGGGCCTCGGTCGCGGCTGAGACGGCCTGGTCCACATCCGCGAATATGCCGTTTCGCCCGGTGGGGACATCCGCCCGATCCGCCGGAAAGGAGCGCTTTCCCTCATTGGCCGGGGCATCCTCGCCTGCCCGCACCCCGCCGCGCCGGCCCAGTTGCCGGACGACTTCCGTTACCACATCTTCGATCAGGGCCTGGTTCATTGTCACTCCGTTGGCGGCGTGATAGGGTCCGCATCACGAACCTGTCCGAAAGAGGTCCGCAATGCGGACCCCACGGCCTACCGCCCGCTCTCATCTGCCTGATAAAACGTCTTGCCCGCGTAGGTGGCGTTGTCCACGATGCCCACGATCAGGGCGTCGGCGGGCAGGTTCTTGGTCTGCTCGGTCATGCGGGCGCTGCTCCCCTGGACCACCAGCACGATCTGCCCCTGCCCGCATCCCACCCCGTCCAACGCGACGATGGCGCGGTTGGTGTTGCCCAGCGACGCGGGGCTTGTGCCGTCGGCCTCGTAGCGGACGTTCAGCGGCTCCACCACCAGCAGCTTCTGGCCGCTTAGGGTCTCGTCCTTCTGCGTCGCCACGACGTGGCCGGTGACTCGTGCTAGAAACATGGGATGCTCCGCATAATTGGCGGCTGGCAGTTGGGCGTTGGCGGAGGAGGCAGCGTGTTATTCTGCCAACTGTCAACTGCCTGCCAGTCCTCATCCCATCTTCGCCACATCCTCGTGCGGACGGGCGATGACATGCACGGAGACAATCTCGCCCACGCGCCCGCCGGCCTCGGCGCCGGCGTCCACCGCCGCGCGGACGGCGGCCACATCCCCCTTGATGGTCAGGGCGACCAGCCCGCTGCCGACTTTGTGCTGCTCGACGAACTGCACATTGGCCGCCTTGAGGGCCGCATCGCACGCCTCCACCGCCGCCACGATGCCCTTGGTTTCGATCAATCCGATTGCTTCGCCGTTATTGTTTGCCATTGTCACTCCAGTTGCCGGTTGCCAGTCGCTGGCAACCAATTTCAATTTCGACTCAATACCTCTTGCGTCTGCCGCGCCACGATCAATTCCTCGTTGGTCGGCATGACCCAGATTTCCGTGTCCGACTCCACCGCGCTGATTTTCTCTTCCTTCGCCCGCACCATGTTCTTCTGCTCATCCAGCACGATGCCGGCCCATTCCATGTTCGCGCAGACCGCTTTCCGCAGGGCGATGCCGTTTTCGCCGATGCCGCCGGTGAAGACCAGCACATCGCACCCGCCCAGCACCACCAGGTAAGCCCCGATGTAGTGGCGGATCGACTCGACAAACGCATCGATCGCCAGTTGTGCCCGCGAATCGCCCCCGGCGGCCGCCTTCTCGATGTCGCGCATGTCGGGCGAGATGCCGCTCATCCCCTTCATGCCCCCTTCCTTTCCCAGACGGCGGAAAATTTCATCAATTCCCAGCCCGTTTTTCATCAGCCGCTGCAGGGCGAACGTGTCAAAATCCCCCACGCGATTGTTGTGCGGCAAACCCGATTGCGCCGTCATGCCGAAGCTGTTGGCCACCGACCTGCCGTTCTCAATCGCGCAGATGCTGCACGAACCGCCCAGGTGAACGCTGATGATCCGGCGGGCGGCCTCCTTGCCCAGCACCTCGGCCGTCCGCGTGGCGATATAGCGGTGGCTGGCCCCGTGAAACCCATACCGCCGGATGCCCAGTTCTTCCGTCCATTCATGCGGAATGGCGTAAATCTGCCGGGCGCGGGGAATGGTCTGGTGATACGCCGTCTCAAACGCCGCCACCTGCGGCACGCCCGGCAGCTTCTTGCCGAATGCCTTCATCGCCGAGACATACGCCGGGTTGTGTCCCGGCGCGGTGTCGGCGAACTGCTCCTGGATGGCGATGATTTCATCGGTGACGCGCACCGGCTCGGTGATCGGCCCGCCATGCACCGCCTTGAAGCCGATGGCGTCCGGCTTCCGCGGCAACTCCTTCAGGATCGCGTCAATGACGGCCGCGTGGTCCTTGTACGGCGAGCCTTCCTGCCCGATCCGCTCATACCCGCCGCGCGCAACCATCTCGCCTCCCTGGTCCATGTCCAGGAGCTTGAACTTAAAGCTGGTGCTTCCGAGATTGGCGACAAGAATGAGCATTTGAGTTACCAGTTGTCAGTTGCCCGTTGACGGAAGCCGGGTTGTCGCTTCCGGCCACGGGCGGCTCATGAGCGGCAATTGCATTACACCGCCACGCCCGCCGGGGCGTTGAAACCGGTGATCAGGTCCGGATGGGGGCGGGCGATCACATGGGCCGACACCAGTTCGCCCACGCGGCCGGCCGCCTCAGCGCCCGCGTCCACCGCCGCCTTCACGCTCCCCACGTCTCCGCGCACGATGGTCGTCACATACGCGCCGCCGATCTGGATCGTCTTGACGATCTCCACGTTGGCCGCCTTGCACATCGCGTCGGTCGCCTCGACCAGTCCGACCCAGCCCTTGGTTTCGATCAGGCCCAATGCGCTGCCGAAGTTTCCATTTCCGTCTGCCATGATTGCTCCTGTAGGGTCCGCATTGCGGACCGTCTTGCCCAATAGGATTCCGTCGTGCGGAACCTGCCTTTATTTTTTCGCCGCCGCGGGCTGTCCCTTGGGACGCGGCAGCATGCCGCCCAATTCATCGTGAGGACGGGCGATGACATGCACGCTGACCACGGTGCCGACCCGGCCGGCCGCCTCCGCACCGGCGTCCACCGCCGCCTTGACGGCCGCCACGTCACCGCGCACGAAACCGGTGACCATGCCGCTGCCGGCCTTGTCCCAGCCGAGCATCTCGACGTTCGCCGACTTCAGCATGGCGTCGGTCCCTTCCATCAACGCCACCAGTCCCTTGCACTCCAACAGTCCCAGCGCTTCGCTTGGCATAAAAGTTCCTTTCAATTGCCGCTTCTCAGTGGCCAGTTGCCGGAGCCGGTTGCTCCACGGGCCACCGATCATCGGCCCTTACTTGAGTAGTTCTATTTTCGTTGCCGATTCCAAATCGCACGCATTCCCCTCATCCGTGTCGATATGCACCTCCAGCACCACCTTGGGATGCTGGCGCACGCGTACACGGTCAAAGGTCAGCCCGCACGGGCCTTCAATTCTCAATTTCATGTAGTCCCCATCCTTGACGCCGTAGTACGCCAGGTCCTCATCGTTCATATGGACGTGACGCTCGGCCCGGATGACGCCTTGGGTAAGCTGGATCGCCCCCTTGGGGCCCAGCACCGTGCAGCCGGGGGTCCCCTCGTGTTCGCCGCTGGTCCGCAGCGGCAGGTCGATGCCCAGATAAATGCCGTCGGTGTAACTCAGCTCAACCTGCGAATACTTGCGCACCGGGCCGAGGATGCGGACATTGGGAATGATCCGCTGTCGCGGGCCGACGATAGTGACCAGCTGCTCGGAGGCAAATTCCCCCTGCTGATACAAGTCCTTGAGCTTGGTCAGCTTGGCGCCGGGGCCAAAGAGAATTTCCAGGTTCTCCTGGGTGATGTGCATGTGCCGGGCCGAGACATTGACCACCAGCGGGTGGGGTCCCTCGCCCCCGCCGGCCTTGCCGTCCCCTTCCCGTGCCGCCGGCGCGGGAAGCTGCCCGGCCAGACGCCGGCGCAGCACCTGCCGCACCAGTGCCTCCACTTCAGCCCGTTCCAGAGTTTTTGTCCCGCCTGCTGCCATGGAAAGCCCTTTGCTTCAGATCTCTCAAAAGTATGCAGAACTTTTCATTCTCTGTCAAATTTTTGAACGCATTTATTCACCGCCCACGCATCGTCGGCAGGCGGTGGGGGGAAATGGATTCGCGCCATGGTCGGCGCGGCGCAAAATCGGGTATAAGCGGTAGGAACGATCCAGCTTCCCCTGATTATCGGTCGCATCGAAAAACAGCATGTCGCGAACGCTTCCAAGCGTTGTTTGCAACTCAAGCAGGGGGGTATAGTGCAGCCATAGTCCATGGCCGAAGGCGGGACGCCTTGCGTAGTGATCGACCAGGCGTGCGTTGAAACATGAATTTCGCCCGCATCCCCGGTGAAACCGGATGAACAAAGACCGAAGCAGGAGCAGCACACCATGAACGAATCTGATTTTCAATCGAAATTGTCCGAGCTGATGGGCGAAATCAGCACGCTTCCGGCCAGCGAACGGCGGCGCCTTCAAAAGCTGGCCGCCGACACGCAGCAGCGGCATGAACGCCTTTCGCGCACGGTGGGCAGCCTGCAGGAAAGTCTGGACTATCTGCGCCTGAGCATCAAATATCTGGTCTTTGATCTGGAGGCGACGCGCCGGGAAAACGGCTACCTCCGGCGGATGCTGGAAGAGGCCCACGGGGAGTAAGGGCCCATTGACCCGTCACTGGCGGCCTCAAGCCCTTCCCATAATCCAAATGCAATTCAGCGCCCTGGCTTCCTGTCCGGGGCGCTGTTCTGTTAGCGGGCTGCGGTCAGCGGCCAGTTGAGATCGAACACGCTGCGCTGGGGAGGAGCGATGGAGGGAACGCTGTTGCCGAGAAAATCCTCCCATTGGACGCCGATGCCTGGGTTGAGTTCCAGAAACTGCCGCCAGGCGGCGTGATACGAACGCAGAAAGAAGGTCCGGTCTAGAAAATGAGCTTTCTCATCCTGCAACTGGGCCAGCGCCTTTTGCAAATCGGCCATTTGCTGCTGGAGGTGGGCGTTTTCCTTTTTCAGTTTCTCATTGGCGGCGGAAAGCTCATTCTTGCGGTCCTGGGCGGCCTTGAGTTGATTGAGCGCATCGGTATACATCTTCTTATATTGCTCCGGTGTCGGCTGCTCCTGCGCAAGACAGGTGCCGCCGCAGAGACCGAAAATGACTAACCCGCAGATCCAGCGGCGCATGAGGACTCCTTTCGTTGAGACGATCAGGAGGCATTGTAAGAAAGCGGCCAAGGGGAGGAAAGCGACCAAGCGGGGAAGAAGGGAAAAAGAAGATTCCGGGCCGTGGACCTGTCGCCTGGCCGCCGGTCCGATCCTATCATAGGGCGCGTGACCATGATCTCCTTCCGCTGTCGTTGTTCGCATCTGTTTTCGGTCCCCGAGGACCAGTCGGGGGGATCGGTGCAGTGTCCGGAATGCGGACTGCTCAACGACGTACCGCTGCTGGGGGAGCTGGGGTCGCTGGAGGCCGACGGGACCATCCGGCTGGGGGAGGCGCTGACCGATCCGGAGCCGCATCGGCTCAAGGACTTGGAACGCACCTTCACCCGCCAGCGGGTGGATGAGCAGGGGCGGGAGATTGACCTGCGGACCACGATGGATCAGGTGAAGCGCGCCGGCTCGGTGACGGCGGTGAATCGGCCGGCGCGGGTCGCGCCGCGCTACGATCCTGAGACGGGGGAGTTGATCACGCCGTTGGAGGTGAATGCGGAGCGGGAGTCGCAGGCGGCCATTCCCATGGCCAAGCCGGTGCTGACTTACAGCACCCAGGGGGCGCAGCCGGCCTTGACGGCGCCCGCGATCCTGCTGCAGATGTTCATGCCGGCCAACATCGTGGTGATCCTCTTCATCTTTGGCGCCTTTGTCGTGGCGCGGTTGATCTCGATCGCGTTCATGGTGTTGCTGGCGTTCGGCGGCCCGATCGTGGCGGCATTCGGCGCGATTCCACTATGGATCATCCTGTTTCTGGTGACCGCGCACTACGGAAACGTCATCGACGAGACGGGGCGGGCGGGGAAGGACCAGTTGCCCCGGCCGCTGCGCGACCTGAGTTGGCATGATGACCTCTGGGGGATGTTCGCGAAAGTGGCGGCGGGGGTCATCCTCTGCTATTGGCCGGTGGTGTCCCTGACGGCTTTTTCGCCGAATCGGGCCTGGGCGGAGATCTGGGCCGGCATCGCCCTGGTGATCGGGACCTTCTTCCTGCCGGGGGTTTGGCTGACGCTCATCTCCAGCGGGAGTGTTTTGAACCTTCGCCCGGACCGGTTGGTGCGGACGATCTGGCGGTGCGGGCCGGGATATTTGCTGCTGCCCGCCGTGCTTGCGGTGGCGGTGGCCGCACATGCCTGGGCCGGAATGGGGTGGTCGGTGTTGCCGGCGTCGTTGAACTCCCCGATCGTCGGCTGGCTCCTGTCCCACGTGCGGCTGGTGGTGCCGGTGCTGGCGACGGTGCTGCTGATCGGGATTTACCTGGCACACTTTTTCTGCTGGTATCTGGGGACACTCTACCGGCGTCACGGCGATGATTTCCCCTGGGTGTGGCAGGAGTACGAACGCGCGCGGCGGTGATTCACAAGCCCAGATCGGCGTCAGTGATTTCTTCCAGCGAGTTGAAGAGGCGCGTGGCGTGCCGCACGTGATCGGGGCCGCCCGAGGGAACGCAGAAGCAACTCATTCCGGCGGCCAGGGCGGCGTCGATGCCGGCGGGGCTGTCTTCGAAAACCAGGCACTGGGCGGGGGGCGTCTTCAGGGCGTCGGCGGCGGCCAGAAAGACATCAGGGTGAGGCTTGCCGCGCTTCACTGATTCACTGGTGATCAATCCCTTGAAGCAGCCGCGAATCTCGAGTTGTTCCATCGCACATTCGATGATGGTGACCGGGCTGCCTGAGGCCACGACCAGGGGCGCACGCTGACTGAGCCGGCGTACCAGGTCCACTGCGCCGGGCATCGGTTCGATCTGCTTGGGAAACGCCGCGATCAACGCCTGGCGGTATTCCTGGCGGAAGGGCTCCGGCGGCACGTCCAGCTCCAGCACCCGGCGCATGGTGTCGGCCACATCCAGGGCGTTCATTCCCTTGTAGTGGACGGCCAGTTCCGGGGTCCAGGTGTGCCCATGGCGCAGCAGGACCTGGGCGGCGGCCACGTTCCAGACGTTACCGGAGCGGATGAGCAAGTCATCCATGTCAAAGATGAAGGCGGCGGCGGGCATGGGTGTCAGGGGGCAGTTGGCCCTACTTCTCAACAAAAAACGGCTGGGTCCATGCGAACTGCTCGCCGCGCCCCAGGCACTCGAAACGGACATACTTTTCCACGACCGGGAAGTCGGCCAGGTTCACCTCGATGCGGGATTTGTCCGCGATCGCGAAACGTCGCTGGTGGATGGTGGAGGCGATGATGCGGTCGGCGTTCCCGGCCTCGATCCGGATGCGCGTCCCATCCACCTGGATGTCGTCGATGGTGACGCCGGTGGAGGCGTAGAAGCGCCCCTGGGCCAGGGCGTCGGCGATGGCGGCGGGGGAGCGCTCCCTGGCCTGAACCATATTCCAACCCAGCCCGACCTCCCCCTCAGCCAGGTGGGAATCGTCGTTGGCATAGCCCCAGACGCGGCGTCCCTTGCTCAGGAGGCGGTCCCACCGGTCGGTGGCGTACTGGCTGCCGGGCAGCCGCCCGATCGTGCCGTTGTAGATTTCAATCCCCTTGTATCCCTGCCACTTCTCCAGGTCCTCCTGGAGGCAGTGGTTCCAGTCGGCGAACCAGTTGGGGTGGTTGACGATGGCGAAGCCGCCGGCCTGGTTGATGGCGTCGATCACCTTCTGGCGGTCGGCCTCCGGCTCAACGCGCTGGGTGGCGTTGACGTGGAGCAGGTGGACGCCGTTGGCCGAGACTTCGTTGCCGGGGATCAGAACCATCCCTTTGGCGTCCCAGGCGGTGTAGTCGGTGGGGGCGGTGTAAATGTCATGGTCGGAGATCATCAGGAAATCGTAGCCCCGGGCGGCGTAGTCGTTGAGCACCTCCTGCGGCGGGCGCTTGCCGTCGCTACGGGTGGTGTGCGTGTGAAGATTGCCGCGCAACGACGGGGCGGCCGTGAAATCCGTATGGGTGTGGGTGATGCGCATGACGGGAATCCTATCGGTAAATGATCTCTCGAATGTTGTCGCCGCGAAACTGAACCGTCTGCCCGTCGATCCGCTCCGCGCCAGGCTGGGCGGCGGAGATGTCGGCCGAGTCGGTGTGGAAATATCGCTTCTCCAGCACATACGGGCCGGGCCAGACCATCGGCTTGACCGGATTTTTGCGATGGGCCTCGACCGCCTGGCGGATGCCGTCGCGGATGCGCTGGCGGGCTTCGGTGGCCGAGAGGGAGATGGCCGAGCCGCGGCTGAGCCCCTTTTTCACCGAGACGGTGTGGATGCCGGGGATGAAGGCCTCGGCCTCTCGGCAGGCATCCTCCTCGCCGCTGAGAAAGAAAAAGGGCATCCCCCTGGCGCCCCGGTAGAGGGCGGCCTGGGCGATCTCGCCGATCTTCTTTCCATTGAGCTTGATGTGGTCGTTGTTCTTGCTGCTCTGGGTGTGGTTCATCGTGCTGGTGGGGACGCCGGCCATGGCGTGTTGGCCGATGATGGCGCCCGCCTCGTACTGGTCCACGATCGGGTCCCAGATGGCGCGGGGAGCCAGGGGGCGGCCCTGAAGGATCTTGGCGGGGGGGATCAGGTCTTCAAACCACAGCCCCTCGGGCCCGTGCCCGTCCATGACGAGAATGTCCTCCACGCCGGCGGCGACCAGCCCTTCGATGGCGGCGTTGACTTCGGCGGTCGCCAGACGGCGGAAACGATCCAGATATCGGGCATTGCCGTAGGCGTGTTCCTCATGAGAGGTGATGCCGGCGATCCCTTCAATGTCGGTCACGATGAAAACGCTCTTCATGGGACTCCTTTGGATGAGGGGAATAGTTTAGCGGTGGCGAGGTGGAATGGTAGAGGCGGGGGTCAGGCTCCGGGTGCAAATGGGTTCGTTTGGAAATCCGGCATTTTGGGTTCCATCCGGGGAAATCGGGGATTGGGATGCGCCAGCGGGGTTTTTGGGCAGATTCGAGCGGGTTCGAATGGGTTCGAATGGGTTCGTTTGACAAAAGGCATGGAAGGGATGGAGACAGAGACAGAAGATAGAAAATAGAAGACAGAAAGCCGTGGGTCATTTTTCACTCCTCTACCCTAACGGGGGGCGCTGCGCGTTTTGGCGCAAAAGCGCGCAGCGCAAATTTTGAAAACCGCGTTTTTAGACGAACAACGCGGAAAAAATTTTTTATTTTCGGGATTTTCCGGATTTTTGGCGCTGCGCGTTTTGGCGTCAAACCGCGCAGCGCGGGAGGGTCTGGCGGTACCAGTTGAGGTATTGGTCGGCCTGACGCGCCAGGTCAAAGCGCTGGGCGGCGTGGGCGGCGGCCTGGTGGACCATGGATTGGCGCAAGGGGGTATCGTTCAAGAGGCGGGCGGTGGCGTCGGCCAGAGCGTCGGCGTCGGCGGGGGGGGTGAGCAGCCCGGTGACGCCGGGGACAATCTGTTCGGGAATGCCGCCGACGGCGGTGGCGATGACGGGACGCGCGCAGGCGAGCGCTTCGAGAATGCTGTTGGGAAACGTGTCGGCGCGGGCGGCGTGGAGATAAAGGTCGGCCGCCTGATAATACAGGGCGACGCGGGCCGGTTCGGCCTCGAAGGGGACAAAGCGGATGCGGGCCGATCCAATGGTTTCCTCCGGCGCGGATTCCCCGAGGGCCAGGAAGGTCAGCGGACCAGGGGATTGCCCGGCCAGCCGGGCGATGGCTCGGCGGAGGGTGCGGTAATCCTTGTAAGGGTTCGAGCGGATGCCGGCGGCGGCAAAGAGCAGGATCGCCCCGTCGGGCGGCAGGCCGAGGGCGGCGCGGGCGGCGGCCTGCGGACCGGGCTTGAAAATGGACCGATCAACGCCGTTGGGAATGACCCGGGCCTCGGCGATGCCGGGGGCAAGGATGGAGCGCTGGACTTTGTCCATGAGCCACTGACTGGGAGTGGCGACATAGAGGCGCGATTGGGCGTAGATGGCGCGTTTGCGTTGCCAGTTGAAGGCCGTGGCGTCGCGGGGGATGGGGGGGTAGAGATTTAGGTCGGGGCATTGGCCGCAGCCGCTGATCCATCGCTCGCATGCCAGCCCGTGGGCGCAGTGGCCGGTGAGGGGCCACATGTCGTGGAGGGTGAGGAAAAAAGGGTGGGAGCGGCTCAGGGGAACGAGCTGACGCAGGTCGAAATAACGGGCGTGGAGGTTATGGGCGTGCAGGAGAAGGGGGCCTTCTGGATTCGGGTTTCGGGCTGCGGCATCGGCGAGGTTGGCCGTGGCGGGATAGTCGAAATCTTCCCTGCCCTGGGCGATGTGGAATTGGCGCAGGGGTTGGCCGATCCATCGGGTCAGGGATTGGAGCCGGCCCGCGCCGCGGATTTTGCCGATCCGGGCGGTGGCGCGCCCTTCGAGTTTGAGCCACTGGCGCGCCCAGGGGGAGCGGCGGGCGTCATGATCCAGCTCGAAGACATCGGGATCATCGCCGCGCTTGTGCCCAACGGCCAGCCGGACGCGGTGGCCCCGACGGCGGTATTCATCCAGCAGGTTGGTGGCGATGCGTTCAGCGCCGCCGGCCTGGTCGAAGGTGGCGACCTGGAGGATGTGCAGCGGCGCTTCACCCATAGACGAACCAGTTTCGCAGTTGCCGCTGGAAGGTGTCGCCATCCCAGTCGCGGACGATGCAGCGGGGCAGCTGGAACGGGTCGCCATGCCGTTGGATGGAGGCGGGAATCGTCGTGGCGGCGCTGCTGAAGCCGGCGTCCCGGACGGCGGAAACAGTTTCAGGCGTGAAGGTGTCGCCGGCGCCGTAGGGATAGGAAAAGCTTCGGATGGGGTGGCCAGTGAGGGCCTCAAGCGCCGCCCGGCTCTGGCGAATTTCGTGCGACTGCTCCGGCGGGGGAAGGTGGGCGAGCATCGGATGGTGCATCGTGTGGGCGCCGATCTCAATGCCGGGGGCATGGGCCAGTTCCATCGCCTCCTCTTTGGTGAGGGTGCGATGGGTTGGGCGGGCGGCCGGTTCGACACCGGCCCAGTCGCGGATGCGATCCATGGCCGCCCGCTGCCGCTTGGGAGGCAGCTTGCGGAGGAAATCGCAGAGGGTGCGATAGACAGTGTGGCGCACGGTCGGGCCGGGCTGCAGGACGTTCCAGGCGCGATGGGGCTGCGCTTCCTCCGGCGTGTAGTGTTCCAGGGGACGGATGTCCCACTGGAAAATGCGGCCGCCGATCTCCAGTTGCAACGAGCGGGGCAGCCATCCGGGCTGGAGGAGGATGCGGTCCAGCTCATCCCAGAAAAATTCCGTCGGCCGGCCGATGGCGTCGGCGGTGAGGTAGATCGTGGCCGGAAGGCTTCGCTTCTGCAGAAGGGGGAGGGCTTCGTGAAGGTTGTCGGCGTAGCCGTCGTCGAAAGTGAGCACGACCGCCCGGCGCGGCCAACGCCCGGTGGGCAGCCACTTGAGCAGGTCGGCCAGGGTCAGCACCACCGCGTGCTGCTTCAGGGCGTCCAGATGCTCGGCGAAATGGGCCGGTGTGACGGCCAGTTGCTGCGGGTCGGTCTGCAGCGCGGTGACGCGGTGGTAAAGCAGGATCAGCGGGGGGGGCGAGAGGCGGTTGTGCATCTGCCGGGCAATCGACTTGAGACGACCTGTTCCGGGAAGCGGCATGAGGACAATTGTACCGTTGAAGGGTGGGGCGGCGAAAGATGGGGTGCGGCGAGCGGCAATCAGAATCGGATTTTTCTGGCCCGGAATCCCTCGGCCCAGCCGTCCGGGGCGTTGCATTCGATGCCGCGCAGGCGGAGGGTGGCGCGGAAGGTGTCGGGGGTGTACCAGGCGCGCCGGGTCTGGGAGGGGAACTGCTCCATCAGGACCTGGATTTTTTTCTCCACGGTCGCCGCGTCCAGGGGGAGGTAGGCGTTGGCGCGCCACAGGTCCCCATCGTATTTGGGAATTTCGTATTCGAGGATGCAGTGATCGCGGAAGGCGTTCCAGGTCAGCTCGCAGATCAGGCGGTGGTCCTGATGGGCATCCTCGCCGCTGTGGGTGAAGATCAGGTCGGGTTGGAAGGATTGCTTGATCGCCTCGACCTGTTCCTTGATGGCCTGGCGCTGGTCGGGGAAATAAGAGTCGCGGAAGGTGTGGATCGTCACCTGATGTTGCGCGTGTCGCCCCAGGATGGCGGCGGCGGCGGATCGCGCCTCGGCGGCGCGAGCCGGATCGGCGCCGCCGAAGACGACCCAATGCACGCGGGCCTGGGGATGCTCGCCCAGGAGGCGCAGCAGGGCGCCGCCGCAGCCGATTTCGATGTCGTCGCAGTGGGCGCCCAGACAGAGGATGTTTTTCAGCCCGAAGGCGGGGGTGAAGGAGATCATGCGAAATTCAGTTGCGGGTTGCCGGTTATTCCAGAGACGGAGCGGGCTGTTTCATTTTCCACACTTCCCAGGGGGCGACGCCGTGGGCGCACAGGTCTTCCAGCACCTGGCGTTCCTTGAAGGTGTCCATGCAGGCCCAGAAGCCGGGGTGGCGGTAGGTGCCGAGCTTGCCGTCGCGGATCAGCTTCTGGAATGGCTCCACCACCAGCTCCTCGCCGTCCTCGATGTAGTCGAAGATGCCGTGGCGGAAGATGAAGAAGCCGCCGTTGATCCAGATGTCCGATTTTCCGATCGGCTCGATGGCCGCCACCTCGCCGTCCTCGCCGCCGCGGACGATGTGGAAGCTCTGGAGCGGGCGGACGCTGATGAACTGGGCCAGCTTGTTGGATTTTTCGAACTGGTCCATCATCACCGGCAGGGGCACATCGGTGAGGTTGTCGCTGTAGTTGACCAGGAAGGTCTCCTCGTTCCGCAGGTGCTTGCGCACCGCCAGGAGGCGCTGGCCGAGATTGGCGTCCAGACCGGTGTCCACGAAGGTGATGGACCAGGAGTCGATGTCGCTGCTGAGCAGTTCGACCTTGCGCCCGCCGTCCTTGAGGACAAAGTCGTTGGAGACGCACTCGTTGTAGTTGAGGAAGTAGTTTTTCACCACGTCCGCCTTGTAGCCCAGGCAGAGGATGAAATCCTTGTGGCCGTAGTGGGCGTAGTATTTCATCAGGTGCCAGACGATGGGGCGGTAGCCGATGGGGACCATGGGCTTGGGGATGTTCTCGGAATATTCCCGCAGGCGCAGGCCCATTCCGCCGCAGAAGAGGACGACTTTCATAACTTCTCCCGTGTGAAGCCGGCCGGGGCGGCCGACGGTTTGTAATCGGGATAATCCGCATCCCGCTGGTTGATGACGTTGACCGGCGCCGGCCAGTGGATGGCAAAGGCCGGGTCGTTCCACCGCACGCCGCGCCCGGCATCGGGGTGGTAGAACTGGGACATCTGATACGCGACTTCGGCCCTGTCGCTGAGCGTCAGGTAGCCGTGGGCGAAGCCGCGGGGGATGTAAAGCTGGCGGCGGTTTTCGGCGCTCAGCTCGAACCCCTGGTGCTTCAGGTACGTGGGCGAATCGGGGCGCAGGTCCAGAATCACATCGTAGATCGCGCCCATCGTGCAGCGCACCAGCTTCACCTCCTCATGCGGGGGCGCCTGAAAGTGCATGCCGCGCAGGGTGCCGCGGCGATGGTTGAAGGCGATGGAGCACTGGGCGACGGCGGCCTCCAGGCCGCGCTGCTCGAAGTCGCGGCGGCACCACGTCCGGGCAAAGAACCCCCGCTCATCCTCGAAGCGATGAGGATCCAGGAGCCAGGCGTCGGCGAAGATGGTGGGGGTAAAAGTCATTTTGCGCTTCGCAGGTCCGCCTGCAGCGAGCCTTCGGCCAGCCGCTTTTTAATGTGGGCGATGCGCTGGAACTTGGGGCCCTCGAAGTCCTCCAGTTTCAGCCCGACCTGGCGGTAGGTGTCGTACAATTCCTGAGCGCCGCGCTGGATGGTCCACTGGGGGTTGAACCCGTCCAGGGTTCTGGCGGCCTTGTCGCAGCTGACGCGGTAGTTGCGCTTGTCGGGAGAGGCCTGGGGGGCGTACTCGATCTGGCAGTTGGGAACGGTCCGGGCAACCACCTCGGCGATGCCGCGCACGCGGTGGTTTTCCGAGCTCTGGCCGATGTTGAACGCCTGGTTGTGGACGCGCTCCAGCGGCGTGCGCAGAGCGGCCAGGAAGGCGCTGGAGATGTCCAGAATATGGACGACCGGACGCCAGGGGGTGCCATCGCTCTTGATCAGCACCTTGCCGGTGGAGAAGGCCCAGGCGACCAGGTTATTGAGCACCAGGTCAAAGCGCAGGCGGGGCGAGACGCCGTAGGCGGTGGCGTTGCGCAGGAAGATCGGGGAGAAGCCGTTGCCGGCCAGCTTGGCGACATCGCGCTCGACCAGCACCTTGGACTCGCCGTAGGGGGTGACGGGATTGAAGGCGGAGGATTCATCGAGCATCCCCTCGCCGCCGGCCCCGTAGTTGCTGCAGGAGGAGGAGAAGACGTAGCGCTTCACCCCGGCCTCCCTGGCCAGCTGCGCCAGGCGCACCGAGCCGCGGTGGTTGATGTCGAAGGTCAGCTCGGGGTTGAGGTTTCCCAGTGGATCGTTCGAGAGGGCGGCCAGGTGGAGCACGGCGTCGATTCCCTTGAGGTCCTGAACCGTCACATCCCGCACATCCTTTTTGATCGTGGGGACGGCCGGCAGGGCGCCCGTGAAGGTGCAGCCGTCATACAGATCGCTGTCCAGGCCGACGACCTCGTGGCCTTCGGCCAGCAGCATCGGCGTCAGCACGGTGCCGATGTAACCGAGATTGCCTGTCACTAATACACGCATGGTGGGGTCCTTTTGGTTTTGTTATTTGTTTTTTGTTTTTTGCATCCCAAATAACCAATAACAAATAACAAGTAACAAATTTCAAATCAGTACACTTCGACTTCGGGAATCGGCACGATCCACTTTCCGCCCCATTGGCGGATGTAGGCGGTCTGCTGCATGATCTCCTCCTTCAGGTTCCAGGGGAGGATCAGCAGGTAATCCGGGCGGGTCTCCTGGATTTTCTCCGGGGCATGAATCGGAATCCGCGAGCCGGGAAGATAGTTTCCCTGCTTGTGCGGGCTGCGGTCCACCGTGTAGTCGAGGAAATCGGTGCGGATGCCACAGTAGTTGAGCAGGGTGTTCCCCTTGCCCGGCGCGCCATAGCCGGCGATCGACTTGCCCGCCGCCTTGGCCTCAATCAGGAACTTCAGGAGCTTGCGCTTGGTCGCCTTTACCTGCTGGTCGAATTGCTCGTAGGTGGCCACGTTGCCGAAGCCGGCCTCCCGTTCGCGCTGAAGCATCCGCTCCACGCGCTCCTCGATGGCGTGGGTTTGGTCCTGGGCATGTTTGCCGTAGATGCGGATCGAGCCGCCGTGGGTGGAGAGCTCCTCCACGTCAAAGAGGGTCAGACCGTGGGCGGCGAAAATCTGCCGCACCGTGGAGAAGGAGAGGTAGGAAAAATGCTCGTGATAGATCGTGTCGAACTGGTTGCGCTCCATCAGGCGCATCAGGTGGGGGAATTCCATGGTGATGACGCCCCGCTCGCCCAGCAGGATCTTCATCCCCGCCACAAAGTCATTGATGTCCGGCACGTGGGCCAGGACGTTGTTCCCCAGCAGCAGGTCGGCCTTTCCCTGCTCGGCGGCGATTTCGGTGGCCGTCTTTCGCCCGAAGAACTTCACCACCGACGGGATTCCGCGCCCGATGGCGACCTGGGCGACATTGTCGGCCGGTTCCACGCCCAGAACCTTCACCCCCATCTCCAGGAAGTATTGCAGCAGGTACCCGTCGTTGCTGGCGATTTCCACCACCTTGCTTTGGGTTCCGATGCCGAATCGCTCCCCCATCAGCCGCGTGTAGGCCTTGGCGTGCGCCAGCCAGCTGTCGGAATAGGAGGAGAAATAGGCATAGTCGCTGAAGATGTCGCCGGGGACGACATACTCCTCCAACTGCACCAAAAAGCACTTTTCGCAGACCCAGGCATGCAGCGGATAGAACGGCTCCATGCCATTGAGCTGCTCGGGCTTGAGGTGCCGCTGGCACAGCGGCGAGGAGCCCAGGTCGGCGAAGGTATGGCCCAGCGGCGCCCGGCAGAAGCGGCAGGCGGGCGCTGATGAGGCGGTATGGTCAAGCGTGTGCACGGGAATCTTCCTCCGAAATTCGGGCCGCATCCGCCGATTGGGGCGAATGACGGGGACGGTAAAGTTTGTTGGCGATCCGCCCGGCATTTCTGCGGGCGATGGATCCAAAAAATTCAGCGGTGCAGAGGCTCAGATGCCGCCAGCACGCCACCTTCTGTTCCCAGGGCAACGCGGATTGCCGGACGATCTCGGCCTGGCGAAGGTACATCATCGGCGTGGTGAGCGGCTTCCAATACAGCTTGGGCCGTCCCCACCATTCCCACTCCTGCTGGGAGGTGTAATTTCCGCTGGTGTACGCGTCATCGTGTTCCCGCACGCTGAAAAGGGGCTCGGGAATGGTTGCGAACCGTCCCAGCAGCACCATTTCTGCCAAAAAGGAGTGGTCGCCCCAGGCGATGGGCGGGTGCAGCGCGGTGCGGCGAATGACATCCGAGCGCATCACCGACCAGATGGGCTTGAAATCCTGCCCGCGCACATGGACCGCGAACCGGTCCGGGGCCCGCTGGGAATGCCATGCATCCGGCGGCGCGTGAATGCCGTGCCGATGCCCCTGCCCGTCAATGCGCCAGGTGAGCGAATGGCATCCCGCCAGCGAGGGGTCGGCCTCCAGTTGTTCCACGCATTTCTGAAGGTAGGTCGGCTCCATCAGGTCGTCATAGGCGGCCCATCGGAAATAGCGGGCGCGGGAGGCGTGAAAGACCGCGTTGAAATTTCCCGAAACCCCGAGGTTGCGGGGGTGGCGGATATAACGCACGCGCGGGTCGCGGGCGGCATATTCCGCGGCGATCCGCCCGGTGTCGTCCGTGGAGGCGTTGTCGCCGACGATGACTTCAATGTCGTCCAGCGTCTGGCACAGGAACGAATCCATCGCCTCCCGCAGATAGCGCTGGGCGTTGTAGACCACCAGTCCGACGGACAAAATGGGATGGGATGAATTGGGCATCAGGCCACCTCCCCGGTCAGGGACGGACGGTCGAACGTGGCGGCCGGCTTCTTTCGTCCCAGAAGCACCGGCTGGTCCGGGCTCGCCCCCGGCAGCAGCGCCAATTGGTCAAAATGCTTTTCCATCACGCCGACAAAGGTCTGGGGCGTGTACCAGGAGGGGGCCGGCGCATCGCCCGAGGCGGCGACGGGGGTCGAAAATTCCACCAGCAGCCATTTGCGGCAGAAGCCTGCCAGGCCCGCGGCCACCTGCTCAAAGGTCAGGCTTTGCCGCAGCACCAGCCGGTGCATCTGCCCGAAGGCCAGGGCGGTGTCGCAGCGGAGCCGCCGCTGGGCATCCATCGCCCGGCTCTCCTCCAGCCCGAAACCGGGCCAGGGGTTGAGAATATCTCCCACCAGCGGCAACACCGCAGCCCGTTGTGCCAGAACCTGCTCATACAGCCGCCCGGCGTTTTGGGGGAGACGGTCCAGCGCCACCACCTGCGCGCCGCAGCGGGCGGCCAAAAAGGCGCGGGCCCCGGCGGACGGCCCCACATCCAGCACGGTTTGGGAGGGATGCTGGGCGAAGAAAGCCTCCAGCACCCGCTGATGGGCCGCCGAATGGTCCGGCGGCCTGTCCCATGCCTGCTCGCGGGCCGGATTGGCCGGCTCCTCGGAGGACATCCCCTTGACCTGTTCATACAGCGCTTCGGGCGTGGAGGGTTGCCCGGCGGCCCGGTCCATCAGCCCCGCCACCTTGATGCGCTGTCTGGCCAGACGCCGCCACAGGACCGAGCCGATCCCCCCCGGCACGGAATGGACCAGGGCCCGCGCCATCCGCCGCAGCCCCTGGCCGGGACGATCCTGCCCCGTCAGGGCGGCCACATCCTCGCCGCCGACGCCCCATTCCCGGTCAAACAGCAGCCAGCGGGCGGTGTGCCCCTGTCCCTTGCCCATCAGCATCAGCGGATTGAGAAAATAGCGGCAGAACGTCTGATACAGCGGCCAAACCCCCTCATAGCGCCGCGTCGCGATCGACTCAAAATCCACGAAGCGCGGCTCAGCGCCCTCGAACAGCATGTTCCAGGGGTGGGCGTCCTGGAGCATCAAATCGTGCCGCTTCAGCTCCATCTCCAGTTCCAGCATGCGCATGGCCGCCGATTTGAGCATCGCCGCGCACCACTCGAAGGGATAGGAGACAAACGGCAGGCGGCGGTGCCACAGGATGGTCCGGCAGTTTTCGGTTTCCAGGTCCGTCAGCTTGCTTTCGATCATCAACCCGCGCTCGACCAGCGTCCGCACCAGCCCCTCCTCGAACAGCCGCCGGTAGAGCGTCGCCTTGGCCGGGACGATCATCCGGTGGAGCTGTCCCTTCCACCAGAACAGGCGCGCATTGTCCTCGCCCGTGGAGAGGGGGTGGAGCTTGATCTCATGGGCGGGAATGATCATGGGACCCCTCCGCCGTTGACGGCCCATTCATGTCGCAGGACGCAGATCGCCTCGGTCCGCAGCGGCATCTTGCCCGAGGCGAAAAACGCCCCCGGCTCCACGTCAAAGCTGCCCACGTGCTCGATCTGATCCCCGATGGTCCGCCCGCGCCGCAGTTCCACGCTCAGGTAGCAGCGCCCCGACGTCAGCGGCAGCGGATCGGTCACGCACGTCACCTCGCCGGTGGGGGGCAATTCCTCGGGCAGGTCCTGGCTGATGTCCGAATCCAGCACGAAGACGCCCATGTTGCTCGTCTCGGTCGTCCGCACGATAAAGCGCGGGTGGCGGATCGGGTCCTCGCTGCGGTAACGCAGCGTCAGCCGCAGCCGCCCGCCGGTGCGAATCACCTCGCCCGGCTCGGCCGCCTCCGCCCGGATCGACAACAGCCGGATCGAGCCGTTGCCCTTGCGGTCGGTCCGCTGCTCCACGGGAATCGTCTGGGTGGAGCTGACGGCCTGAAGATATTTGTGCACCATTTCCCGCGGCGTGCCGATGTCCAGGACCCGCCCCTGGTCCAGCAGCGCCACCCGCCGGCACAGCGCCTCGGTAGCGGCCATGTTG
>JBIQLO010000025.1:0-29318 GCA_044464175.1 Planctomycetaceae bacterium
CGCGATGAAAACCGCAATCCTCTGGCCGGGCTGCTGGTCCTGCTGCTGGGCCCCCTGGCCGCCGGCCTGATTCAGGCCGCCATCAGCCGCTCCCGCGAATTCAACGCCGACAAGGCCGGCGCCGAACTCTGCGGCAACCCCATGTACCTGGCCACCGCCCTGGAAAAAATCGACCGCATCGCCCGCCGCGTCCCCCTGGAGATCAACCCCGCCATGAACGGCCTGTTCATCATCGAACCCCTCAACGCCTGGGAAACCATGAGCAACCTTTTCCAGACCCACCCCCCGCTGGAGGCCCGCCTCATGAACCTCATCGGCCGCCCCTCCACCGGCCAATTCGCCCCCCTGGGCCAAAGGTGAAACATGAAACATGAACAGACAAACAGAACCTGCTTCATGTTTCATGCCTTCACGGTTTCGCCTCACGCCGGCGCCGCCACCAACTGCCGCTCATAAAGCTGCTGATACACCTCGCACTCGCTCAGCAGTTCCTGATGCGAGCCCTGCCCCACGATCCGCCCGCGATCCATGACCACGATCGTGTCGGCCGACAGGATCGTGCTGAAGCGGTGCGCGATGACGAAGGTGGTGCACTGGTGCATCAGCCCCTCGATCGCCTGCTGGATCAGATGCTCGCTTTCGGCGTCCACCTGGCTGGTCGCCTCATCCAGAATCAGGATCGGCGCGGCCCGGTAGATCGCCCGCGCGATGCACAGCCGCTGCTTCTGCCCGCCGGAGAGTTGCCCCCCCATCTCCCCCAGCACCGTGTCATACCCATCCGGCTTCTCAAGGATGAAATCATGGGCAAACGCCCGTTGCGCCGCGGCGATGACCCGCTCCCGATCCGGCAGCGGATCGCCGTAGGCGATGTTATCCGCGATCGTGCCGGGGAAGATCACCGCATCCTGCGTCACGATCGAGATGTTCCGCCGCAGCGACCGGAGCGTGATGTGCCGCACATCCACCCCGTCGATCAGCACCCGCCCCGCCTGCGGGTCGTAAAACCGGGGCAGCATCGCCAGCAGCGTCGTCTTGCCCGAGCCGTTGCGCCCCACCACCGCCACGCACTGCCCCTTCTTCACCGTCAAATTGACCCCGTTCACCGCCGGCGTCGTGGCATTGTGGTAGGAAAACGTCACATCCTCAAAGCAAATCTCCCGCTGGAGAGATGCCAGCTTGACCACCGGGCCCGGCGATGAATTGTCCTCGGAACCCGTCTTCAGTTCCCGCCGCCGCTCCACCGGCACTTCCAGCGTCTCGAAAATCCGCCCGGCCGCGGCGCTCGCCTTGGAGAGCACGTTGTTCACTTTCCCCAGCCGCCGCAGCGACTCCCCGATCCCCATGAGACACGCCATCACCAGAAAGAAGCGTTCGACGGTCAGAGTGTGGCTGATGAGGACCAGGTACGAGGCGAACACCAGCACGACGCCCACCACCAGCAGCGTCAACGTCTCCATCGTCGGCGTGCTCCAGGCGTCGATGCGGCTCATCTTCAGTTGCTGGGCGATCAGCCCGTCCATGATCCCCTTGTACCGCCGCCGCTCAAACCGCTCGGCCCCGGCCGCCTTCACCACCCGAATCCCGATCAGCGTCCCTTCGATCTGCCCGAGCATGCTCGAGGACTTCTGCAGCGCCTTGCGGTTGGCCCGGCGCATCTTCTTTCCGAACTTCTTGATCACAATCACCATCACCGGCCCGAAGCCGATGATGAACAGCGTCAATTGCCAACTCGCCAGCAGCGCCAGCCCCAGCGCCATGGCCGCCCGGATCGGCTCCTGGATGCTCTGGCCCAGGGTCGTCTTGAAGCCCATCTCCAGCCCCTGCGTGTCCTGCACCAGCCGGCTGGTCGCATCGCTGCTCCCCTTGAGCCCGAAATACCCCATCGGAATGTGCAGCACATGGTCATACAGCTTGCGCCGGATGTCGTTGACCGCCAGAATGGCGGCCTTGTCCGAGAGGTATTCCTGGAAAAACCGGAAGATGTTCCCGATCACCGCGAGTATGGCGATCACCCCGAAGATGACGCCGATCGCCCCGACGGGATTGGCCGGCAGATGCCCCGCCACGCGCTGGCCGGCCACGAGATAGCCGGGCACCTCGTCCAGATGCACCGTCACCGCCCGCCCATCCCGGGTCCGCAGCACCGCCTCGTGCCGCTGCGGGCTGGCCAATTCCTCGATGATCCCCTGCGACGTCTGCTGCCCCGCTCCGGTGGAGACAATGATGTCCCCCTCACTCAATCCCGGCAGGTCGTCCGGATCGCTGATCCGCCCGATCTGCACCCGGCTGGGGTTGTCAACCAGCTTGATCTTCAGCCGCTGCTGGACGATCTGGCGGTTGGCCCAGGACTGGACGGTCTCCCCGTTGATCAGGACGCGCATGATGGGCAGCAGCGTGCTAAGCCCGCTGGTGAAGGCCGCCCCGACGAAAAACGCGCAAAAGACCGAAATCAGGACCATCCGCCGGTGCGGGTAGAGAAACCGGCAGGCGCGCCAGAAGTCGGCATTTTTCTTCGTCTTGCGGGATTCCCGGGAATCAAAGCTCATCGTTCTCCTGTTATTCGGCCGATAAACACCATGCCTGCCGCGCCGGTTATGTTATTATCGGACGACGTACGGAGCAAAGTGTACTGTTTTATGACGCGGGCGGGACGCCCGTGCTACCAGAGCCGCCCATGCCCCAATCCATCCCCCTGTCCCGCCCCGACATCACGCAGCGGGAGATCGACGCCGTGGTTGATGTCCTTCACGGGGATACGCTCTCCATCGGCCCGCGCATCCAGCAGTTCGAGCAGGCGTGCGCCCGCGTCGCCGGGCGGCGGCACGCCGTGGGGGTCTCCTCCGGCACCGCCGGGCTGCACTGTGCGATGCTGGCCGCGGGTGTCAAACCGGGCGATGAGGTCATCACCACCCCCTTCTCCTTCGTGGCCTCGGCCAACTGCATCCTGTACGTCGGGGCCAAGCCGGTGTTTGTCGACATCGATCCCAAGACGCTCAACATCGACCTGGAGAAGGTGGCCGCCGCCATCACCCCGCGCACCAAGGCGATCGTCGGGGTGGAATGCTTCGGCAATCCCGTGGGCATGCCGGAACTGGAGCGCATCGCCCGCCAGAACGAGCTGGTGCTGATCGAGGACTCCTGCGAAGGGTTTGGCGGCCGGATCGACGGGCGGTCCATCGGCTCTTTCGGGCGGGCCAGCGTCTTTGCCTTCTATCCCAACAAGCAGATCACCACCGGCGAAGGGGGCATGATCGTCACCGACGATGACACGCTGGCCCACGCCTGCCGCGCCTTTCGCAACCAGGGGCGCGAGGGGATGGCGTGGCTGGCGCACCAGCGGCTGGGGTACAACTATCGCATGAGTGAAATCCAGGCCGCCCTGGGGCTGGCGCAGGTCGGCAGGCTGGAAGATATCCTCGACGCCCGCCGGCGCGTGGCCCATGAGTACATGGAACGGCTGATGACCAACCGCTGCCTCATCCTCCCCACGCTGGAGGAAAAGACGGCCATGAGCTGGTTTGTGTTCGTGGTCCGCCTCAACGACCTGTTTGAGCCGGGCGACCGGGATGAGATCATGCGCCGGCTGCGGGCCGAGGGAATCGGCTGCAACAACTACTTCCCCCCCATCCATCTTCAGCCGTACATGGCCCAGCACACCGGGCATCGTGAGGGGGATTTTCCCGTCTGCGAATACGTCGCCGCCCGCACGCTGGCCCTCCCCTTCTTCACCCGCATGAGCACCCGCCAGGTGCATCGCGTCTGCGATGTGCTGGAAAAGCTGCTGGAAAAGACACTGCTGGGGCGCAACAGCGGGCGCGGGCATTAGGCGGTCGATGGTTGCGTTTCCCCGCCGAAACGGCTACTGGTGGCGTTCATCGTGGCGCGGGGTTTGGACCTGTCCATTCCCGGCCGGACACCGCCGCCACCAACCGGAGACGCTCATGGGCTTTCGCTTGGGATTGACGGCTTTACTCTTGTCAGCGGCGCCGGTGCTGGGGGTGCGTACCGCGCACTGGACCCAGACCACCGAAGCGGATTTCAAGGCCGGCACCTTTCACAACACCGTCGCCACGAACCTGGGGGATGTGGAGCTGTCGCGTCAGGTGAAGACCCTCCTGCGCCAGAACCCCAAGGTCAGCGCCGTCTACGCCCTGGCGGAGATGCCCGACGGCACCATCTACGCCGCCACAGGCCCGCAGGGGGTACTGCTGCAATATAAAGACGGGAAAGTATCCGAGGCGGCCACCCTGCCCGAATCGGCCAATCTCCTGTCGCTGCTGGTGGACCGATCCGGGCGGCTGCTCATCGGCACCGGCGGCGAAAAGGGACGCATCCTCGCCCTGGACAAGCCGGGCGACAAGCCCCACGAAATCTTCTCGGCCAAGGATGTCCAGTACATCTGGGCCATGTGCCAGGGGCCTGACGGCCGCCTCTATGCCGCCACCGGGCCCAATGGGCAGTTGTTTGAGATCGCGCCGGACGGCAAGCAGAAAGTGCTGCTGGACAGCAAGGAAAACAACCTGCTGTCTCTGGCCTTCGACGGGAAAAAGACGCTCTACATCGGCACCGATCCCAACGGGCTGGTCTACCGCGTGAATCTGGAGAATGGCAAGGCATTTGTCCTCTATGATGCCCCGGAATCGGAAATCAGCGCGCTGACGCTGGATCAGCAGGGAAACCTTTACGCCGCCACGGCCGAAGCGGTCGGTCCTTCGGTCCGCGGGGTTTCCGCGCCCGGCGCAACCGAGCAGGTGGGGCGACCCGAAGGGGCCGGTGGCGGGGTGGAAATCCCCTCCAGGCCGCCGAAAATGCCCGAACCGCCCCAGATGCCCAATCCCAATCCGGGGCAGCCGCCCCCGATTCCCAAAGCACCCCGGGACCAGGGCCAAAAGACAAAAGCCCCGAACCACGAGCAAGCGACCGCGCTGCCCCCGGCTTTTTCGCTGGGCCGGTGGCCGGGCACGGGCGATCAGCAATCCTCCATCCACGCCTACGTCTTCGCCGCGGCCGACATGGACGATGGCCCGGGAGACGATCAGCCCCCCCCGCCGCCGACCAGCGGACCGGAGGATGCCGCCGCCAATCAGCCGGTGCAACTTCGCCCCGAGCAACCCAGCGGGCAGGCGCCGCCCCAGCCGGGCGGGCAGGGCAACGCCATCTACCGCATTGATCCGGATGGATTTGTCACCGAAGTCTTCCGGCAGGACGTGATGGTGATGTCGATGCTCCAGCGCGACGGGACACTGCTGGCCGGCACGGGGGCCGAAGGGATGATCTACCAGATCAATCCCCGGACCCAGGAAACGATCGTCATCGCCAAGGTCGATCCCAAGCAGGTGATGAGCCTCCTGGCGGCCAAAAATGGGCAGGTCTATCTCGGCACCGCCAACGTCGGCGGGCTGGCCTCGATGAGCGCCGGCTATGCAACCGATGGGACGTATACCAGCGCCGTGCTGGACGCCGCCCAAACCAGCCGCTTCGGACTGATGCAGATGCACGGGACGTTGCCCAAGGGAACGACCCTTGCCGTCGCCACGCGCAGCGGCAACACCCGCGAACCCAGCGACACCGGCTGGTCCGACTGGTCTCAGGAAATTCCCGCCACCGAATTCCTGCGGATCACCTCCCCGCCGGCGCGTTATTTCCAATACCGGATTCGCTTCACCACCCAGGATGCCGCCCAGACGCCCAAAGTGGAGGATGTGGATGCGGCCTACCTCGTGCCCAACCTTCCGCCAGAGGTGCGGGCAATCAAGGTGACGGCTCCGGAAGGCCAGCCCACCCCCCGCGCCACCCCCCGGCGCACCATCACGTGGGATGCCTCCGACCCCAATGAGGACCCGCTTCTTTACACGCTCTGGTACCGCGCCGGCAGCAGCGGCCAGTGGCTCCTGCTGAAAGATGAGCTCAAGCCCTCCAATTTCCCATGGGACACCCGCACGGTGGCCGATGGGCGCTATCAGGTAAAAGTGACCGCCTCTGATGCCGAGGCCAACGCCCCCGGCGAGGGAAAGACCGCCTCTCGGGTCAGCGATCCGGTGGTGGTGGACAACACCCCCCCGGTGATCGGGAATATCGAGTGGAAGGTGGAAAAAGGGGAGGTGGAACTGAGTTTCAAGGTCGTGGACCAGACCAGCACCGTCGCCTCGGCCGCCTTTAACGCCGATTCGGGCGAGCACTGGCAAGCCGTTTTCCCTTCTGATAACATCTTCGATGGGCCGGCCGAGTCCTTTAACGTGCGCCTGGACGGACTGGGCACTGGATCGCACCAGATAACGATCCGGGCGGCCGATGCCTACGGCAATCAGGCGTTTGCCACGGTGATTGTCAAGAAGTAATTGGAATTAAACGAGTTAGAGGAAACTTATCATGCACTACCCCCATCGAATCAGCAAGGTGAAGCGGGCGCGCAAACTCGGCTTTCGGGCCCGGATGCGCACCAAAAAAGGACGTCAGATGATCAACCGCAAGCGCCGCGCCGGGCGTCGCGTGCAGGTGGTCTGAACGCGCCATTGGCCGTTTCGGACAATTGGCAACTGACAGCTGGCAACTGATCCATGACCGACCCCACTCCCGAACATATACAGACAATCGTTTACCCCCAAGCCCGCGATGCCAGTCGCGCTGTGGCCGGGGAGATCGCCAAGTTGATCCGCGAACGGGCCGCCAAGGGCGCCAGGTGTGTCCTGGGCCTGGCCACCGGCTCGACCCCGACAGGCGTCTATGCGGAATTGGTGCGCCTCCACCGGGAGGAGGGGTTGAGCTTCAAGAACGTCATCACGTTCAACCTGGACGAATACTACCCCATGCAGCCCCAGGCGCTGCAGAGCTATGTCCGTTTCATGCGCGAGCATCTGTTCGACCATGTGGACATCTCCGCCGGCCAATGGAACGTGCCCGACGGCACGCTGCCCATCGAAAAGGTGGCCGATTACTGCCGTGACTACGAGAAGCGCATTCAGGAGGCGGGGGGCATCGACCTGCAACTGCTGGGGATCGGGCGCACCGGACATGTGGGCTTCAATGAGCCGGGTTCCGGGCGCGACAGCCGCACGCGCTTGATTCATCTGGACAAGGTGACCCGCCTGGACGCCGCCAGCGACTTCTTCGGCGAGCAATACGTCCCCCGTCGGGCCATCACCATGGGCGTGGGGAGCATCCTGGCCGCCCGCCGGATCATCATGATGGCTTTTGGCGAAGGCAAGGCCCCGATCGTGGCCAAGGCCGTGGAAGGCCCGATCACCAACACCGTCGCCGCCAGTTTCCTTCAGGAGCATCCCCACGCGCAGGTGATCCTCGACGAGGCGGCCGCCGCCCACCTGACGCGCTTCAGCAGCCCCTGGCTGGTGGACACCGTTCAGTGGACCCGGCCGCTGATCCGCAAGGCCGTCATCTGGCTGGCGCGGAAGCTGGACAAGCCGATCCTCAAGCTCACCAGCGAAGACTACAACGAAAACGGGCTGCAGGACCTGATCGCCTCCGAAGGCTCCGCCTACAACATCAACATCGACGTCTTCCGCGCCCTGGCCGAATCGATCACCGGCTGGCCCGGCGGCAAGCCGAGCCAGCTCAAACGCCCTGGCGACATTCCCCGCCCCACGGACCGCATTTTCCCCAAGCGCGTGCTGGTCTTTTCCCCGCATCCCGATGACGATGTCATCAGCATGGGCGGCACCCTGATCCGACTGGCGGATCAAGGCCACCAGGTGCATGTGGCCTACCAGACCAGCGGCAATATCGCCGTTTTCGACGCCGACGCCATTCGCTTTGTCGATTTCGTCACCGATCTGAATCGCCAGATGGGCGTGGGGGCCGAGGCGGCCGATGCGCTGGAGCGGCAGATCGACGAATTTGTCCGGTCGAAACAGCCGGGGCAGGTGGACAGCCCGATTCTTCAGAAGATCAAAGGCCTCATCCGCCGGGGCGAGGCCAAGGCCGCCGCCCGCGACTGCGGCGTGCCGGCCGAGCGGCTCCACTTTCTGGACATGCCCTTCTATGAAACCGGCGCGGTCCGCAAAAAGCCGATCTCCGAGGCCGATGTGCGCATCGTGGCCGAGCTGCTGGAGAAAGTGAAGCCGCACCAGATTTACGCCGCCGGCGACCTGTCCGACCCGCACGGCACCCACCGTGTCTGCCTGGAGGCCATCTTTCGCGCGATCGACAAAATCCGCCTTCAGGACTGGTTCAAGGACTGCGAAGTGTGGCTCTATCGCGGGGCATGGCAGGAATGGGAGCCGCAGGACATCGACATGGCCGTCCCGCTGGCGCCCGATGAAGTCAGCCGCAAGCGCGTCGCCATCTTCAAGCACCAGAGCCAGAAGGACAAGGCGATGTTCCCCGGCGCCGACCAGCGCGAATTCTGGCAGCGGGCCGAGGACCGCAACCGCGGCACCGCCAAGCTCTACGACAAGCTGGGGCTGGCCGAATACGAAGCCATCGAAGGCTTCGTCCGCTGGCACCCAACCGCGGCCCCGCAAAACGCCGCCGCCGCCGAACCGGCCGCCCGGACGCTCCTCACGGAGCTGGCGGCGGTGTGATCGAGCCGATTGGATGGCGTAGAATGTTGCAAGAGCCTTCGGCCACGGAGTGCACGCCATGCAATTGAACATCGAAATAGAGCGGGAAAGTGATGGACGGTGGATCGCCGAAGTGCCGGAATTGCCCGGCACGTTGGTGTATGGCATGACACGCGGCCAAGCTTTGTCGAAAGTACAGGCGCTGGCGCTGCGTGTCCTGGTGGATCGACTGGAACACGGGGAATCCATTCCGGAAGTCGCTGAACACTTTCTTGTGACGGCATGAGCATCTAGAGATCGTATAAAGCAAAGCGGGTCTTGGTCGCACTCCTGCGAATTGGCTGGACGATCTTTAATTCATAATCATTATCTTGATTTTCCCTTCCATCTGTGTTCATCTGTGCCCCATCTGTGGCTGAAACTTGAACAGATGGAGCTGTCCCACCCATGACCCCCACCACCAAAGCCGTCATTCTCGCCGCCGGACTGGGCACGCGCATGCGCAAGGCCGACCAGTCCGCCGCCCTCGACGCCAGGCAGGCCGCCATCGCCAATACCGGCGTCAAGGCGCTGATTCCCATCGACCGCCCGTTCCTCGACTACGTCCTGCACGTGCTGGCCGAGGCGGGGATTGCCGATGTCTGCCTGGTCATCGGCCCCAAACACGATGAGCTGCGCCAATATTACGGGCAGACGCTTCAGCCCAAGCGCATCAAAATCCATTTTGCCACCCAGCCCGAGCCCAGGGGAACGGCCGACGCCGTTCGGGCCGCCGAGGCATTTGCCGGCAACGATCCGTTCCTCATGCTCAACTCCGACAACTACTATCCCCTTCCGGCCATCCGCGATCTGCGACAGGTGGGCGGCGCAGGCGTCGTCGCCTTCGACCGCAACGCCTTGATCGCCGGCGGCAACATCCCGGCCGAGCGCGTGGAAAAATTCTCCATCGTCCGCCCCGACGCCCAGGGCAATCTCCAGCGGATCATTGAAAAGCCCGATGCCGCCACCCTGGAATCGCTGGGTGACAACCTGCTGGTCAGCATGAACTGCTGGTCCTTCTCCCCCGCCATTTTCAAGGCGTGTGCCGCCATCGGCCCCTCGCCCCGCGGCGAGTATGAAATCCCTGATGCCGTTCAGTATGCCACCGATACGCTCGGCGAGCGGTTCAAAGTGATCGTCTCCCGCGACGCGGTGCTCGATCTCTCCAGTCGCGCGGACATCGCCTCGGTTGCCAAAACCCTGGCCGGTTCGCCGGTCAACCTGTAACTCTTCCACTCATGATCCCGGACTCTCTGCAAAAGATCGGCCTCTCCCCCGCCGAAGCCGCCGCCAAAAGCGCCCTGTTCGACCAGTGCCGCCGTGCGTTGGATGAAACCCCAAGCCCGCCGCCGGCTGCCCGCCTCCACGCCTTCATCCCCGGCCGGATCGAAGTGCTTGGCAAGCACACCGACTACTGCGGCGGGCGCAGCCTCGTCGCCGCGGTCGAGCGGGGCTTCTGCTTCATCGCGGACCCGCGCCCCGATCCCCGGTTCCGCATCACCGCCGCCGCCACCGGCGAATCCGTCGAATTTCCCTTCGCCGCCGACCTCGAGCCGCGCCCGGCCCACTGGTCCAATTACCTCATGACCGCCGCCCGGCGGATCGCCCGCAATTTTCCGGGCAACCTGAAAGGCGCCAACATCGCCTTTGCCAGCGACCTCCCCCCCGCCGCCGGCCTCAGCTCCTCCAGCGCCCTGATCACTGCGATGGTGCTGCTGCTCATTCGAATCAATCAGCTTCAAGACCGCCCTGAATACCAGGCCGAAATCCATTCCCGATGGGACCTGTGCGGCTATCTCGGCACGGTGGAAAACGGCCAGAATTTCGGCCGCCTCACCGGCGACAAGGGCGTGGGCACCTTCGGCGGCTCGCAGGACCACACCGCCATCCTCTGCTGCCGCGCGGACCAACTGGCCCGGATTGCCTTCAATCCCGTCCATCTGGAATCTGAAATCCCCTTCCCCGCCGATTGCTGCTTCGCCATTGCCTCCAGCGGCGTTCTGGCCGAAAAAACCGGATCGGCCATGCACAGCTACAACAACGCTTCGCTGCTGGTGCGCCGCGCCATGGATCTGTGGCGGCAGAAGACCGGGCGGCCGGATATCACCCTGGCCCAGGCCATTCGCTCATCACCCGACGCCTTTGATCACCTGGTCGAAGCGCTTCAACAGGATCCCAACGCCCCCGCCCTCATCGATCGCGTCACCCAGTTCCGCCGGGAGAGCGAACAGATCATCCCCGCCGCAACCGATGCGCTGGTTAAGAACGATGTATCGGAATTTGGCCGGCAGGTGGACCAATCCCAGCACCTGACCGAAACGCTGCTCAAGAACCAGGTTCCCGAGACGGTCCACCTGGCCCATGCCGCCCGCCGGCTGGGCGCCTTGGCCGCCAGCGCCTTTGGTGCCGGCTTCGGCGGCAGCGTCTGGGCGCTGGTCCCGACGGCCTCCGCACCCGCCTTTCTGGACCGGTGGCAGGCCGACTACCGCCAACACCACCCCGAACCCGCCCTGCGCTCCACCTTCTTCCACACCCGCCCGGGCCCCGGAGCGGCGATCGCATAATTAGACTTGCGGAAGTTATGCCTCTATAAAATAAACCATGTGAACAACCCTTGGCACGGGCGACCGGTCCGTGTCCTTAAAAGTGATTAACGGGCCGGTCGCCCGTGCTACAAAAAGGCGCCCATGTCCCTCACCGAAAAACTCCAGTCGTTAAATATTGAGCTGCCCAAGCTGGCCGGCCCGTTCGGCGCCTATGTCCCGGCCAAGCGCTCGGGCAACCTGATCTACATCGCCGGCCAACTGCCCATGAAGGATGGCAAGCTCGTGGCCGCCGGTCCCGTTCCCTCCGCCTGTTCCATTGAGGATGCCCGCCTGGCCGCCCGGCAGTGCGTCATCAACGCCCTGGCCGCCGTCGCCTCCCTCGGCGACGGGGCGCTGGACCGCCTGACCGGCGTCCTTCGCGTCGGTGCGTTCGTTCAGTCCGATGACAACTTCAAGCAGCAGCCCCAGGTCGCCAACGCCGCCAGCGAATTCCTGCAGGAACTGTTCGGCCACCCCGGCCAGCACGTCCGCGCCGCCGTCGGCGTCAACACCCTCCCCCTGGACGCCGCCGTTGAAATCGAGTTCGTCTTTGAATCCCAGTAAACGACTTCTGTCTTCTTCCCTCATGATCCGTCCCGCCACCATCCATGATGTGCCCCGCATCGCCCAGATCATCAACGCCCATGCCGGCCTGGGCAAGATGCTTTTCAAAAGCTACGCCCAGCTTTTCGAGTCCCTGCGCGATTTCGCCGTCTATGAAACCACCGAAAATGGCCGGCCTGAGGTCATCGGCTGCTGCGGCCTGACGATCATCTGGGCCGATCTGGCCGAGGTGCGCTCCCTGGCGGTCGATGATGCCTTCCGCGGACGGGGCATCGGCACGCAACTGGTCCAATGGTGCATTGAGGAGGCCCGCCGCCTGCAAATCCGCCGGCTGATGGCCCTCACCTACGAGCAGCGGTTCTTCCAGAAGCTCGGCTTTGAGGTGGTCCCCAAGGAGACGCTGCCGCTTAAAGTCTGGAGCGATTGCGTGCGCTGTCCCAAGCAGGATGCGTGCGATGAAATTGCGGTGGTGCTGACACTTCAGGATGTTCCGCCGCCCAATCTCCCCAGCGCCCCCCCCACGCCGCGCGGCCTGAGCATTCCCGTGCTGGATTATGTGGACGACTGACCAGGGGCGTCGCCCGCCCCGCCCCCTTTAATCTCAATTCGCCCCCGCTTCGGACGGTTGACCAGCGACAGATACAGAAAGATCGCCGCCAGCAACAGCACCATCCACCCGATGTCCGGATTGGCCCCCCGCATAAAGAACACCCACTTTGGCGCCAGCTTCGGGTCCATCGGCAGGAGGCTGAGCATCATGGGCAGCATCGCCAGCGCCGTTGTCAGAAGGTGCAGCAGCGTCAGCCCGAAGCTCACCGCCACGAACGCCGCCGTCATCGCCGCCCCCCACATCAGATATCGTTCGTGCAACTGCGCCACCAGGGCGAACATCAGCACCCACGGGGCGGCCAGCGCGATCAACACGCCCACGCTGTTGCGCCGACTGTGCCGCGCCGCCCCCACGGCGCACAGCACCAGCGTGATCCCGTATATAATTTGCAGACCCCATTTCACCGTCAGCGGCGTGCCCCGCGCCACCCCGCCGCCGGCCCAAAAGGCAAACCAGAAACCGCCCCCCAGCACCGCCAGCCCCACGCCCCCCCGGACCAGCAGCCGAACCGGAACCCGCCTGCCGCTCTCGCGCCAATTGCGCCAAGCCCGCGCCATCGGCCAGGCCACGCCCGCCGTCCCCGCCAACGCCAGCGCGATCACCCCCCATTTCACAATCCCGCCCAGCACACTCATCGTCTCAGGCGTCACCATCGCCTCATTGAGTTTCCATCGCCACCGCGCGTGCATCAGCGCCGGCAGGTTAATCGTCGCCCCCATATTCATCGCCTGCCACTGATTGGCCCCGAAAACAAACCCCGTCTGGAACCATGCCCAGCTTCCCCCCATCCACGCGCCCGCCCCAAAAATCGCCGCCCCCAGCACGCCCGCCACAAACGCCGCCCGGTGCCGCCATTGGCGAAACAGCCACCACGAACCGACCGCCGCCCCCAGCGCCAGCACGCCTACCAAGATCCACGTCCCACGCCCCGCCACCAGCCACGGCGATGCCAGCAGTCCCGCCCCGGCCGCGAATCCCGCCAGCCCCCGCAGCGCCCGCCGCCACTGCCCGGCAAAGAGCGGCCAAAGTACCAGGATCGGCGCCACCATCAGAATCTGCCCCTTCCACATCCCCCCGATCGCCACCAGTACCCCGGCCACAAGACAGGCATTCACCGACAGTGCCAGTGCTGCGGCCAGAAAAAACGCCACCGCCACGATGTCCCATTGCGGCCAGACGTGGGCATTGACCAGCACGGCAGGATTGAACCAGAGGAGCAACCCCGCCACCCCCGCCAGAATCCACGCCCGCATTCCCCGCAGGATAGACCAAGGCCCACCTGAATCTTCCAGGGTTTCGATTCCCCCCGCCTTCTCCTCCCGCCTCACCCAATAAAAGACCAACCCGAACATCGCCGCCGCCGCCATCAGTTCCATCGCGGTATTAATCCGCAGCATGAACGCGATCGCCTCATCGTCCCAAGGATGGCGTTTGCCCCCCGGCAGCTCCCGAATATGCCTCGCCCACAGCGCCGCCACCGCCAGGCGCAGCGGCGCATAGTCCAGATGCATCGCCCGTTTTTGCCGCTGGACCGCCACCTGATCATAAAATCCCACATACGCCTTCCACAGCGCCCCATAGCGCCCCCGCCAGGAATCGGCCGGCCCTTCCGCCGGAAGCTTCGCCGCATCCTCCACCACCCGATTGCCCCAGTAGACGGCATTTTGAATGTCCCCCCGAAATCGAATCGTATCCGTGTGATTCCACAGCCATCCCCGCAGGCTTAATCCCCCCTGGAAGGCCGCCACGAGAATGCCGATGCCGATCAACGCGGCCACACCCGTCCCCACCCACCGCCAGATCGCCGCGCGAGAACGCCGCAGGCCCATCACCGTGGCCGCCGCGGCCGGTGAACCCAACACATCCGCCGCCTGCTCCATCGCGCCCTCCAGCCAGACCGCTCAGAACCGAAAATCCGTCCCCCTATCCCCTTAACGCCCTCTGCACGTATACATTGTTCCGCCGCTCTTCCCCCAGCAGCGACGGCGCGCCATGGCCACCCAATAGGCGGGTCTGATCCTCCAGCTGCATGACCCGGCGAATCGACTCATCCATCTGCTCCGGGTCCGAATCCGGCAGGTCCGTCCGCCCGATCGCCCCCATAATGATCAAATCCCCGCCGATCAGCACCTTCTCTTGCGGAAAATAATAACTCACGTGTCCCGGCGAGTGACCCGGCGTGTGGATCACCTCCAGTTCCAGCGACCCGATCCGCAGCCGCCGCCCCTCCTCCACATACCCATCCGCGCTGCGCGGCGGAATCACCACCCCCGGAAAGGCCCGCGGCCGCTGCAGTTTCGGCTCATCCAGCCGGTGGATCAGCACTTTCGCCTCGGGAAACCGCCCCGTCACCTCCGCATGGTCGGCCACATGGTCAAAATGCCCGTGCGTCAGCCACAATCCCACGATCCGCCACTGGCGCTTCGCCGCCTCCTCCAGCAGACGCCCCACCGTATGGTCCGGCGCATCAAACAAAACCGCCTCTTTGGCCGACTCATCGGCGACCAGATAGGCATTGGTCGAGGCAACTCCGCCGGTGGCGCTGAGAATTTCCATGCCCCCTTCTTAGGCCAATCCCCCGCCCCAGGCAAGATGCTTCCCCCCTTCTCACCGCTTACAACCGGTCTCAACTTCCCAGTATTCCGCCTCCCATTCCTAAAAATGACAAATCCGTCATTTATTTCCACAAATTTTTGCGGCCCCCTTAAACGTGGTGTATGTTCCCTTGTCGGTCCATTCCGCGCTGAATTGCCTGGCCGGGCTTCTGTACCGGCTTGAGTTGGGAGAGATTATGAGTCGCAACCGCTTGGAGTCCCTCGATCCGCCGCCGCCGGTCAATGTGCAGGCCGCCCCGGAACCGGGCCCCTATGCCATCCTCATCGCCATCGCCCGCCGCTGGTGGCTCGTTGCCATCGCGGTCGCCATCTGCCTCATCATCGCCGCCGCCAAGGCCTTGACCACCCCCCTGCTCTACAGCACCACCGCCACGCTCTACATCCAGCAGGGTTCGGGCCTGACCCCCCAATCCTCCAACGGCGGCCCGGTCAACCTCTACGCCGAGAGCGAGCGGATCAAGTCCACCCCCGTTCTGGTGCTGGCCCTGGGCTTTGACGACATCCGCTCCCTTCCCACCTTTGCCGGGACGAACAACCCCCTGGATGTCCTGCGCCAGGGCATCAGCGCTGACCTGGGGCGCGAGGACCAGTTGGTCAAGGTCTCCTTCACCAGCCGCTACCGCGAAGACTCCATCCAGATCAACAACGCCGTCATTAAAGCCTACAAGCAACTGACGGAGGAAAGCACCCAGTCCCGCGCGGCCGAACTGCTCAAGCAGGTGAAACAGGAGAAGGTCAAGGGGGACCAGGAGGTCAAGACCAAGAGCCAGGCCCTGCTCGACTTTCAGCGCGAAAACGGGATGCTCTCCCTCCCCAACGGCAAGAGCAACAGCCTGGTCGAGGACCGCCTGGCCAGCCTCTCCACCGCGCTGACCCAGGCCCATTTGCAAACCCTCGCCGCCCAGGCGGAATTCGAGCGCCTTAGCCAGGTCGTCCAGAATGAACCGGCCGTGATGCGCCAGCTCAACCTCCTCAACGCCCAGGGCCCCGACGCCCTGCCGCTGGCGACCGATGAAGCCCAGCTCCGCACCGATCTCTATCAGCTCCAGCAACGCCTCAAGTACCTCCTGCAGAGGTACATGCCCAACCATCCCATGGTTCAGGCCGTCCGCAATGACATCAATCAGCGCAACGCCGCCTATTTTCTGGCCGTCCGCCAGCGATATCTGGCCGACCAGAAGCAAGAGCAGGACCTGCAGGCCTCCTACGACCAGCAGCATCGCCTGGCCCTGGACCTGCAGCGTAAGCAGATGGAATATGCCCGGCTCCAGGATGAACTGACCCGCGCCCGCAAGCGCGCTGACGACTGGGAAGACCGCATCAAGCAGTTCTCACTGGCCGACGATCTGCCCCCCATCACCGCCACCGTGGTCGCCCAGGAGACCCACCCCAGGTCCCGCACCGCCGTCACCCTCTTTGAAGGGCTGCTCATGGGGCTGATCCTGGGCGTCGGGCTGACCTTCCTGGACACCCGCTTTCGCTCGGCCGACGAAATCCGCTCCGGCGTCGGGCTGCCGATCCTGGGCGCGGTCCCCCACACCCACGGCCGCCAGAGCAACTCCATTCGCGGACGCAAGGTCCATCTCGACCCCACCAGCGAGGTCGCCGAGGCCTACCGCGCCGTCCGCACCGCCCTCTATTTCGGCGCCGCCAGCGCCCGCAACCGCACCCTCCTGGTCACCTCCCCCGCTCAGGCCGATGGCAAGAGCACCCTCTCGGCCAACCTCGCCATCGCCATGGCCCAGGCCGGCCAGCGCACGCTCCTGATCGACGCCGATTTCCGCAAGCCCCAGCAACACCAGATTTTCCAGGTCGATGACACCCTGGGCCTCTCCATGATCCTGGCCGGCCAGAGCACCCCGCCCGAGTCGATTCAGCGCAGCGGCATCCGCGAGCTGGACATCCTCCCCGCCGGCCCCACGCCGCCCAATCCCACGGAAATCCTCAATTCCGAAACCTTTGAATCCCTCCTGCGCGATCTGGCCGCCCAGTACGATCACATCCTGATCGACGCCCCCCCGGTCACCCCCGTCAGCGATGCCTGCATCCTTGCCGCCATGTGCGATGCCACACTGCTGGTCCTGCGGGCCGAGAGATCCTCCCGCAAATCCGCCGTCCACGCACGAGACGCCCTTCTCAGCGTCGGCGGCAATCTGCTGGGCATCGTCGTCAACAACATCTCGCGGCGAAAAATCCGCTACGGCGCCTTCGGCCTCTACACCCACACCCACGCCGCCCCCATCAAGCGCGAACTGGCCCGGGCGGTTTGAACACCCTTACGGCCTGCCTCCGCCTCTCCCCTGGGGCAGAGGCCGCCCGCGAAGTGGGCGGGTGAGGGGGACACCCTCTTCGTAGAATCACCCACCCGCCTGTGGACGGCCTTGCACAGGCCGTCGCGATCTTCGACGACCCCGCCTACTTCAGTAGAATCGCCCGGAAGTTATTCTGCTTCACCCGCAACCCGCGCACCTCCGCCCCCTCCAGCCGCACCGGCTCATCCGGATAGATCGCCGAGGCGTTCTTGAATGCGCCTCCCTTGAATGCCTCCCCCGACAACGGCAGGTCCACCACCTGGTCCTTCCCCGAGACATTCATGACCACCACCACCACTTTGGATTTGTCCGGCGACCGGTAGAGGCTCGCCACCACCCCCTCCGGCAGCTTGAATGCCGTCTGGTGCCAGTAAGGCACGAACGTCCAGGCGCTGGTCCATCCCACCTTGTCCAGCGCTCCATATGCCTGCGCCAGCACTTCCTGCGGAAAATACGTCCACCAGATGTTGGAATCGTGCGCCAGCATCAGCCCCAGCAGATACTCGGCGTGTCCGTACCCCAGCTCCTTCCATTCCTCCGCCTTGATCGCTCCGGATCGGCCAAATTCCGGCAGGAAAACCGTCGCCGGCCCGAAGTTGTTCTGGGCCGAATACTCCGTGCGAAACTGGTCCAGCGACAACACGTGCTCGTACCCCCGGTTCTCCTTCCGGTCCAGCATCCCGGTGTAATTTTCTCCATCCACCATCGCATCGCAGAATGAATCGACCGGCAGCATCGTCTCGCCCGACATGTGATAGAACAGCCGCCCCTCCGGATGCTTCTGCTTCAGCAGCGTATAAATCCGCTGGAATGTCCGCCGGGTGCCCAGGATGTTCAGCGTCGGCTCCACCGACCCATCCGGCATCACGACCCCGGCGCCGTGGTACACATTCGTGTCGTTGAGCGGGCGGGAAACGTCAAAATAGAGCGCATGCACATCCCCCTCATCCAGCAGCCGCGCGTATCCCCAGGCATAAAAATCCCGCAGCGAGCGCGACGCCTGGCTGACATGCGCAATGCGCTTGGCCGGCTCGGCCGTCTCATCCTGCGTGAACTTGCTGGGCGAGGGAACCCATTCATCCCCAAACTGCGCAAACCACGGATTGGCCGTCCCCATCTCCGTCAGGCGCCCATACGGCGCGCCAAACAGTTTGATCCCATGGTAATCCCGCACCGCGTTCATCGCGTCATTCCCCGCCGGCACCGGCACCGGCCCGGTCAGGTCGGGATTTCCCTTGTACACCCCCGGCAGCCACCACCACCCCTGCCACCAGGGCAGATAGACCCTCAACGCCGGATTCAGCGCGGCCGCCTGAATCAGATAGTCCCCCAGGACCGACTTGGCCTTGGGATTTTTCACCAGCGGCCCGGCGCTGATGCACCGCCAGTCGCGCAAATCCTTCGGCGCGGCCTTCACCGGCGAGGCGATCCAGCCAAAGGCGAACTGCAGCGGCTTCTCCAGCTTCGCCGGCGCATCGATCAGATGCACGCGCACCACCACCGCCCCCTTTCCATCCGGAATCACTTCAATGCGCTTGCTGCCGATCCAGGACGCGGTCGTCTCCTGAAAGAACTGGAATCCCCCATCGGCATTGCCCACCCACGGCATCGCCATCGCCTTCCCCGCCCACCCCTTGGGCGGCAGCAACCCGGTCTCCGTCAACTTGTAATCATCATACGGCCGAATCAGTTTTGCCCATTCCGCCTTGAGCGGAATCTCCACTGTCAGCGCCCCCACCGGCGCCCCTGTGGGCGGGGTCGCCGACCCCGCATGGGCCGCCGACACCGTCATCTCCATCCACGCCATCCCGTCAAATTCCACCGCCTCCCGCGCCTCCACCGTCACCGGCCCGATCGTCTGCTTCCGAAGGGCGTCGGCCCGCACCGCGCTGGTGGCCGTCCACTGCACCGATCCCGCCTTCTGCTCGGCGCTGCCGAGTTCCTTCCCGTCGCTCCCCTTCACCACCAGCCGCATCGGCCCGGCCAGCATTGCCTTGCCCTGGTTGACGATCTGCTCCGGCAAAAGCCGCCCGGCGTACTCATACGTCCGCCCCCAGACCGAAATCGCATCCTTCTCCTTCGCCACCTGCACATCCGTCCACGGCGGCGGTGGTGTATCGCTGATCCCCAGCGTGTTCCCCAGCCATTCGGGCAGCGGCTGCTTCTCGAACGGAATCATCTGCTGCTGCACCACCCCCTCTTTCCCCTTCACCTGCACCGCCAGCGTGTATTTCCCATCCGGCAGCGCCTTCACATCCAACAGCGTCGATCCGCTGGCAGACGGCAGCGCCTCCACCGTCTTCTCCAGCGCTGCCTCCCCCGCCGCGTTCTTCAACTGCGCCTCCAGCGAGAGCGTCTTGGGGTCCGATCCGCTCTGCAGCACCCACCCCACCCGGATCTGCCCCCGGCTGGGATAGCTCCACATCGCCAGTTGCCCCACCTGCTGCGGAATGAACGGCGCGGACTGATGCAGAATCGTCTGCTTCCCCTCCCGCACATCCACGGCGATCAGCTTCCCGGCCGCATCCTTCGGAACCGCATCGAACGTCACATCCGCGCTTTCGCCCATCTTCAGCGAGATCTGCTTCTGCTGAATCGTCTCATCCCCCGCCGACAGCGTGGCGGTCAGTTCCGTTGTACCGCCAGTGCCCTCACTGGCGGAATTAGATCGGGTTTCGGCCTTCGTTCCGCCAGTGAGGGCACTGGCGGTACTGCCTCGGTAAACCATCAACTTAGCCTGAACTCGCCCGGCAGGAGATATTTCAAACTGCTGCAGATCGGCGGACGGTTGAGTGTTGCCGACAAACCGTACCACTCCCAATCCTGCTTCACTTGGCTCGGGGCTTGACTGCGGCGACCAACCGCCTGTATGTAGAGATGGGCCAAAGAAGAGCCTCATTGCCAGCCCTACTTCGCCTGGTTCAGGTCGTGACTGCGGCGACCACTCGTCAATGCGGTGCAGCAGCATCTTCCAAGCTCGTCCGACATTCATTCCCCACGTCGCACCGCTGACAGTATTGTCAATGCCCAATGACTTAAGCGGAATGGCCGTCTCCATCGTCCATCCCTCCATGTCCACCACGCTTTTGACCTTTGCGTCACTCTCCCAAGTGTAATTCCAATTTAATTGGCTGGGTGGCGCATTGAAATCGGTTGTCGTCCCGATCGCATTGACGGCCAGGCAATAGCCTGTTCCGTTCGATGAACTTGGCCGGACGCAAATGAAGAAATTATCGTCACTCATCACTCCCTGATCGTGCTTCACCGCTTCCTTCTTCACCAGCCCATGCTGCGCCGCCGTATCCGGCGACGCCTTCACCTTCGCCGGCTGATCCGAGTGCATCAGCACATACAGATTATTCTCGTCATAGGTGATCTTCCCCCACGTCGCCGGCGGCTCGATCGTCCACGCGCCGGTGTCGATCAAACCCGCGAACCCGGCCGCACCGTCCCATTCCCCCGGTTCAATCTTCCCATCAATCGTGATCTTGTGCTTGGCCGGCGTGACCGTCAGCGTCGGCCGAAGCGCAAAATCCCCCTGCTGATAATAGAGCCGGGCGATCTGACCGCCGCTCAGCGCGGCGTCGTAAATTTGAAACCGGTCGAAGACCTTGTTCTGGTTCTTCTGATGGCTGCCCCCGATGTGGATGGATTTTACCGGGTCCGGCGACACGCACGGCGACTGCCCCACCAGCCGCCCATCCAGGTACACATACGCCCCCGCCCCCCTGCGCCATGACACCGCCCAGAAATGCCACTGCTTCTCAGGGGCCCTCGGCAGCACCAGCCAGCGCGCGTTCCCCTGTCCCTTCCTGGGCCGGTAAAACAGCCACGGTCCGCTCCGGCTGTTGTATTTGTAGAACCACAGAATCTCCCCCTCCTCTCCGTCCAGCCCCCAGAACTGCTGGAATCCCCCCTCGGATTTGTTCCAGTCGGCCGTCTCCAGTCCCTTGACCCAGAAGGTGATCGTCCATTGGTCGGGCGCGATGTTCCCCTTCCCCTCATACCGCACCTGCTGCCCGTTCAGCCCCGCCAGCCATCCCCGGCCGCTCAGCCCCTCCCCAAAACGCAGCTCCTCCGGCGTCCCCAGAAACTTCCCCTTGCCGTTGCCCCCCGCCACCGCCGCATCCACCGAATTTTCAAACGGCACCGACAGTGTCAGCTTCGGCTCCGCCCCCAGCGCCGCACCGGCCAACAAAAACAATCCAACAATGCCCGCTGAGAAAAAACGCTGAATCATGCTTCCCTTTCTTTTGCTCCTCCCTCCCCCGTCATACTCGGCGGGGGAGGGCTGGGGAGGGGGCTCTTCACACATGAACGGCTGCCTATTCACCCCCAACCGTATGCCGCACCCGCAGACTCTTGATCTGTCCCTTGAACCAGTCCTTCCCGAATCCCCCCACCACCGACGCCGTGTCATACATCCCCGGCCCTCCCATTGGCAGTGCCTTGCCCGCCTTGCCGTTGACCTCGAAAATGAGGTTCTTCTGATCCGAACGGATCGTCAGATGCGACCACTGCCCCGCCGGCAGCGACAGTCCCGAATCCTGCTTCGAGCGGGAAACCTCCTCCCCCAGGAAATCGGCCTTCAGCGCCCCATCTTCCATATACACCGTCACCGAGCCGGGATAGTACGACCGCTTGGCGATGATCACCTGCCGCCCGCTCGTCGACTCCGGCTTCAGGTCCATGTCGATCGTGAATCCCGCCCGGCGCGGAATCACGCTCTGCGGCAACGAAACATACGTCCCCTTCCCGTCAAACTGCAGCGCGTAGCTCCCATCCTCCAGCTTCACCCAGTCCGGCGCGGTCTTGGGCGCATCGGCCGGATGCTTCCCGCCGATGAACGGCGTCGAATCCCCCGCGCTTCCGCCCCCCCGCCCCGTCACCTGCGCGAAATACCCGCCCAGAATCCCCCAATATCCCCGCCCCGCCGTGCACACCAGCGCTGAGCCGTGCGATGGATCGAACTCATAGCGGATGTCCGGCACCCGGTCCGCCGGCACATTCACCTGGACCGCCTTCTCGGCCGTGTCCGAATAGACAGTCACCCGCGCGTTCCCCGCCTGTTTCCCCTCCAGCGCCACCGGCCGGCTGCGATACTCATGCCCCGACTTACTGATCGCCTGCAAATGCAGCACCGACCAGGGAAAATCCGGCATCACCGGCACGTCGAATGACACCTTGTTCCCGTTCACGTTCAGCGGCATGTGATCCTGGCTCACGTACCGGCTCAGCACCAGGTTGAACCCCTTGGGCCCGGGAATCCCGTAAACCGTCTTGGCCACCAGGTCCTTCACCCGCACCGTCCCCTTGTACAGCCCCGGCAGATCAATCGCCAACGCCGCCTGGTCGATCCGGTCCCGGGGAATCGCCACCATCGCCCGGCTCCACCACATGCTCGCCACGGCGTTCTTGAACGTCAGCGTCTGCCCCTCCACTGCCACCGGCCCGGAGTCCGCATCGTCGTCCCCCGGAACCATCCATTTCCCCGTCGCCTCCTTCAGCCCGACCGTCCCGCTGAATTTCAGCCCCGTGCCCCGCCCCCCGAACGCCTTCCAGCTCAGCCGGACGATGATCTGGTCGGCGCTCTCCCGCCACTGGTCGTCGGCCGAATAGCTGTAGACCACATCGTCATCGCTCAGCACCTCGACATACCGCAGCGGCTCGGGCGCTTCAAACGTCCCCTTGGCCATCCGCGTCCCATCCTCCTGCGCCGCCCCCACCTCGAACGTCGCCTTCTCCGGCTTGATCAAATCCCGCAGCGGCTGCTTTACAAACTGATAATCCCACGTCGAGGTCGCCCGCAGGTCGATATAGTGCAGCCCATCCTCAACCTGGATCGTCCTGCCCCCCGATTCAATCTCCAGCTTCGGCCGCAGAATGTGAACCGCCGCCAGCTGCTCGCTGGGCAGCGTGATCGTCCGATCCGCCATCTGATCGCGCGCAAGCGTCTGCGCCGGCGCGCTGTAGACCGTCTTGCCCTTCCCATCCTCCAGCGTCACCCGCACCGTATACGTACCCCCCTCGGCCGAGTCCGGAATGTTCAACAGCTCGATCTCCAGCTTCTCCCCCAGCGTCAGCATCTTGCGATAGCTGACCACCAGGTTCGGCACGCTGGTGTCATCCCCCTCCATCGGCGTCAACTTCTGCCCCCGCAGCTTGGCCGTGTAATAGCGCATGATGCGCATCGACGAGAGCCCGTCATACACCGTCGGCCGCAGGCTCGTGTTCTCATTCTGCTCATCCCACTCCGGAATCACGATCACATCCGGATTCGCCTTCATCGCCGCCTCAAACGAATGTCGCAGCGTCTTGGTCGCGTCCGCACTCAGCGTGTACCCGAATCGCGTGTTATTCTCATGCCCCTTCACCGCCGACAACGCGAAATACTTCCCCTTGAACTGCGGCTCCGACATCACGCTCTTCATCAGCCGGATCAGAAAATTGGTGTAAAATTCCTCATTGAACGTGTGTCCCTTCCTGATCATCGCCGCCCCGGCGAAATACAGCCCGTCCGTCGCCCGCGCATAGCCGCGCAGGTACTCCTTGGCCTCCTCCACCTGCTTGGGCGTGATCCGGTTCTCCTCATACAGCCGCTGCCAGGTGCTCCAGCCGATGTCATTGAACACCGCCATGTCCGGCAGGAAAATAAAGTGATCGCCGTATTCCTTCCGTAGCTCCCCCATCAGTTTCGCCCAGTATTCCGGCGGCTGGCTGTACGCCCGGTACGACGTGATCACCAGCTTCCCGCCGATCTTGAACGACCCCGGCGTCGCCAGCGCCATCTTCACCACCTCTGCCTTCGACGGCGTGCCGTTGCGGGCAGTGAACTCGCTGAGCAACTGGAACTCCGGCATCGCGCTCTGCCGCGTCAGGTCATACAACTGCGTCCGCCGCGTCGTCTCCGGAAAGAACGCAAACCCATCCAGCCCATACCGCAGCACCGTCTTCTGCATGAACGCGAACGCCGGAAGGCTCATCAGCAGTTCCCGCGGCTTGTCCGCATCCAGGCTCGGGTCCACGAACAGCGGCCGGTCGATCCACTTGTGCAGATACCCCGTGCTCCCCAGGCTCGAATGCGCCTGCGTCCGCACAAACACATGCGTCCGATCCGTCAGCCGCTGCCGCTGCGCATCGGGCGCCAGCTTCTCCATCTGCTGCGCATCCCCCCGCGCCACTCCGCCCATCCAGAAGCCCCCAACCAGCACCGCAACCCACGCCATCAGCCGCTTGTTCATGAAATTGCCCTTTGCAACGTCCGCATCCCGTGCGGACCATCCGTCTGTCCCTCAGTTGCCCAACGCCGCCCCGCCCCGCGATCACGGGGCGTCAAACGGCACATGCGTCAGCCGCGCCTTGTCATCCCGGACCACCGCCCAGAGATTCTGCGGCTTGAGCGTCGCCATGTAGTTCATCCGCTCCACGTGCCCATCCACAAACGCCCAGTTGTTCACCCCGCGATTGCCGGTGCGCATGTGATACCCCTGCATCCCCAGGTCCGTCGCCATCGTGCCGAACTGCTGGGTGTAGCCATGGGTCGTGCCGGCGGTGCCGCGCGGAACTTTCGCCGACGGGCTGAAAAAGCCAAACGCGCTGCCGAGATGCGCTTCCACAATCAGAATCGTCGTCGTCGGCATCGGAATCTGCGACACCTTCTTCGTTCCGGCCCGCACGTCCCCCGGGCCGAACACGCTGGTCAGGCCGTCCTGGCTATAGAAATCAGAGACATACCCGTTCCACGCATAACTGAGCCGTCCCCCCTTGAAGCGCGTCCGGATCAGCGGGTTCGCGTCGATCGCCGTCGTGAACGGATCCGACGGGCAGACAAACACGCTCTTGTCATACCAGGGGTTCTTTGCATTGTCCGTGAACTTGGGCACGAATTTCAGCCCCAGGTACGGCGCCAGCAGCCCGAACCCCGACTGCCGGTCATAAGCGCTCGAATCCCATTCCGAGGCGTACGGAAACCACCCCTTGTTGTCCTGCGTGTACATGTACGCCGCCTGCGCGATCTGCCGCATGTTCGAGGCGCAAGCCGTCGCGTTGGCCGCCTCCCGCGCCTTGTTCAACGCCGGCAACAACATTGCGATCAGGACCGCTATGATCCCGATGACGACCAGCAACTCCACCAGCGTAAAAGCCTTTGTCTGTTTCATGGCCGCACCTCCAAAAAACCCCGATTCAAACTGCTTCGTTCCCAATCCTTGATTCTCCCGCCCCGCCCGCCGATTCCCGCCACACAAACCGCATCCCCACCATCCGCCGCCGCCCCGGCCCCTCCGGCGCCTCCAGCCGCTCCAGCAGCAACTCCCGCAACGCCCCGATCATCCGGTCCTGATTCCGGTCAATACTCGCCAGTCTCGGCCGCCACAGCGCACCCGTTGGCAGGTTGTTCCATCCGATCACCGCCACATCCGCCGGCACACTTACCCCCCGGTCCCCCAGAAACCGCATCGCCGTCATGGCCCCCTGGTCCGTCCCGCACAAAATCGCATCCACATCCACACCCGCCTTAAACCGTTCGGCGAACGTCCGCTCATATGCCGCCACCAGCCGCGGATGCAGCGTCGGCTTGTCAAACGCCCCGCCCCCCTCCTCTCGATAGCTCGGCTCTCGCAGCGTGATCACCCGCCCCCCATCCAGCCCATGCTTCCGGCAGCAGGCCTGAAAATGGTCGATCTTGTGCTGCTGCGACTCATGGGATGAAAGCACAATCGCCGGCCGCTTCCGCCCCGTCGCCGCCAGATGCTCCACCACCTGCCCAATCGCCCCCAGCCGCTCGTGCACCACCAGGTCCCCGGCAAAGTCCGCCACCGCCCGGTCGCTCACCGCCACCACCGCCGGCAGCCTCTTCAATTCCTCCCGCAGTGACTCCAGAATCCCCCCCACGCACCAAAGCAGCAGCGCATCGACCCGCCTCCCGGCCAATTCACGCACCGTCCACCGCAGCCGATCCGGATCGTTGGGATATTCCGACTGATAAATGGCATACCCCCGCTCCTGTGCCCCCTCCAACACCGCCATCGCGATATCCACATCCCCCGTCACCCCCCGAAGCGGCCAGATCGCCCCCACCGTCATGCTCTTGCCGCGCCGCAGCGCCTGCCCCAGGTAGTTGGGCCGATACCCCAGCCGCTCCGCCGCCCGCACCACCCGGCGCCGTGCCCCCTCGCTATACCCCGCCTTGCCACGCAGCACCTCCGACACCGTCGTCCGTGCCAGCCCCGTCTCCCGCGAGATGTCCGTCAACGTGGCCATTCGTATCGTTACGATACCTACGTCGAACAAAATTTGTCAATAAAAATCCGGAGCCGTTCACCCCCTCCGGCGGAAGCCAGGGCAGGCCTCCAGCCTGCCACTCCCCTCCCCCTTTTATTAGTGTTTTGCGCCCAGAATCCGCCCCACCGCCCCTGCCAGATCCTCCTCCACCACCACCCCTTCCGGCCAATCCCCCCGCGCTTCGGTCTTTTGCCCATCCCCCGTCCGCACCAGCACCGGCCGAACCCCCGCCGCCACCGCCGTCTGCAGGTCCGTCACCCGGTCCCCCACCATCCAGCCCCCTTCCAGCGTCAGGTTCAATTCCTCCACCGCCCGGTGCAGCAGCGCCGGCTGCGGCTTGCACAGCGCCTTGTCCCGGTACCGCTCCAGAATCGCCTTCTCCCCCGCCGCCGTGCTGAAATAAATCCCATCCACCTCCGCCCCCTCCTCGGCCAGCAGGCGCATCATCTTGTCATGCACCCCGATCACCACCCCCTCGGTCACATACCCGCACCCCACCGCCGACTGCGCTGTGATCACCACCACCGCATACCCCGCCGCGTTCAAACGCGCAATCGCCCGCCCCGACCCCGGAATCAGCCGCATCGCCTCCGCCCCCGTCCGGTAGCTGGGCAGATCGTTGATCACCCCATCCCGGTCCAGAAACACCACCGGCCGCTTGGGCCCCCGCTCTTTCTCCAGCACATGCTCCTGCATGAGTACCCCCCCCGCCCCCAGTTCGTACATTCGCCACGGAAACGGCCACTGGCAAAACGCCGGTCCCACCGCAAACGTGGCGTTCCCCTCCCGCATCAGCGGCGTCCCCCGGTGGTAGTGCCCGCTGAGGCACAGCCGCACCGGCCCCGCCCCCACCCGCCGCGTCAATTCCTGCCCCTCGGCATAGGTGTGCGGGTACCCCTGGTTCAGTTCCGGCGTCAGCACATAATGCTGCAGATGCACCTGTGGCGGCGACTGCTCGTCGGCCAACACCGCATCAAACCGCCGCCGTTCCTCCAGAAATCGCCGGGCGATATGGCACTCATGCTCCTCATCGCAGAATCGCACGATCCGGTGCCCCCGCAGATCAAATACATCCTCCCCCCGCCCGAATACCTGCCACATCAGCTCCGGCAGGTCATGGTTCCCCGGCAGCACCACATACCGCATTCCCGACCCGTCCAGCAGTTCCTTCACCAGCCGGTAATCCGCCTCCGCCGTCGCCATCCAAGGCGCGGGGTCATCCCACACAAACCCCCGCCCCGGCCGCATCACCCATCCCGGCATGTCCAGCAAATCCCCCGTCACCGCCACCAGGTCCGCCCCCTGCCGCTTCGCCTCCGCCAGCGCCTGGGCAAACCGCCGCGGCATCTCCCGCGACCGCCGCGCATTCACCCCAGCCGTCCCCGGCTGGTGGTGCCGTAAATGCAAGTCCGTAATTTGGGCAATACGCATGGAAGGGAATTTTGGATTTTGGATTGCGGATTTTGGATTTGGAGCCCTCCAAAATCCGCAATCCAAAATCCAAAATGAGGTTGCTCAGGCCAAAACGATCATCTTTTTCCCCCTCACGCTGCCATCGACGGCCGATACGCCCCCTGCAGCGCCGATTTGGTGTTCGTGAAGACCACCGTCTCCCACAGGTCAATGCTCTCCAGCTTGTACCGATAGTCGATCTCCACCCCCGTCCCCTTCACCAGGTCCTGCAGCACCAGGTCGCTCCGCCACCCCATCCGCGTGCAGATCGGGCACAGCCATTTCTCGAACAGCGCGATGAACCGGTTGGTGGACTGGAAGTGGTTGAGCATGATGATCCGCGCCCCCGGCTTGGCCACCCGCTGCGCCTCCCGCACCACCTGGCACGGGTCGCTCACCACGCTGATGACGTGGCTGATGAATACGTGATCGAAGCTGTCATCGGCGAACGGCAGCCGCAGCGCATCGGCCTGGAACACCGTTGCCCGCTTCAGCCCCCGCTCCCGGATTTTCTTCCGCGCCTCGCGCAGCATCCCGCTGGACAGGTCGATCCCGATGATCCGCCCCGTCGGCGGATAAAAATTCAGGGAAGCGCCCGTCCCGATCCCCAGGTCCAGCACCCGGTGCTCCTCCCGGATGTCCATGTGCGAGATGGCCCGCTCGATCCGCCGTTTCACCAGCTTCCCGAACGTCACGTCATAAAACATCGATTGAATGTCGTATATCTTCTTGGTGCTGGCTTCCTGCATTGGCGAATGACCCTTTCCACCCGTGATCCATCAGGGCAATTTCGTCAAATTACCAAACCCGCCCCCAAAAGCCAAGCGAATTTCCCACCTCTCCCGGATCGGGTGCCACGACGTCAGCGTACGCGCTGACTCGTGCCCAGGCGTCCCCCTTCGCTGATCCGTAGGGTCCGCCTCGCGGACCACGTCGCCCAACAACCGCCCGACCGTCAAACGGCTCCAAAACAGACAAACCCCACCAAATGTTCCGCGCGGAACATTGTCTCTCACGCTGCGCAGCCCGTCACAAGACCCCGCAGGGTGCCACGACGTCAGCGTACGCGCTGACTCGTGCCCAGGTGACCTCCCTTCCCGACCTGCCGGCACTCTTCCCCGACCCCGCGCTGCGCCTTTGTCGCCAAACCGCGCAGCGCAAAAAATCAGAAAAACTTCGTGAAAAAAAGAATTATCGCCCCTCCCGCCCCAAAAACCGCGATTTGAAAAACCGCGCTGCGCCTTCCGTCGCCAAACCGCGCAGCGCCCCCCGTAAAGGTAGAGGAGCCAAAACAATGACCCGCTTGCCGCCGTCCGCCCATCCCGATCCCCTTTGCCCGCCCC
>JBIQLO010000026.1:0-28707 GCA_044464175.1 Planctomycetaceae bacterium
CTTTCAGGCCTCAACGAAGCTGGAGCACAAAAAAACCGCCCTGATCGAGCAGGTGGCCGATTTTGATATCCTCCAGACCGACTCGGAGGTGGAGGCGCTTTTGGCGGAAAATCGCCTGGTGAAGGACATCCGCCCGCGCTACAACACGAATTTGCTCGATGACAAGACCTATCCGTATCTGATGATCACCACCGGCGAGGATTTTCCCGGCGTCTATATCACGCGGCAGCCGCTGACCAGGGGAGTCAAGCTCTATGGGCCCTTTACCAGCGTCTCGGCCCTGAAGGAGGCAGTGACGCTGTTGCAGAAGGTCTTCAAGTTCCGCACCTGCCATCTGGAGATTCACGAGGGGGATGAGTCGCGGCGGTTTTTCCGGCCTTGTCTGCTTTATCCGATCAAGCAATGCACCGCTCCCTGCGCGGCCAGGATTTCCAAGGAGCAATACCGGCAGGACATCCAGCGCCTGATCAGGTTCCTCGACGGCGACAAGAAATCGGTGCTGACGGCGATGGAAAAGGAGATGCTGGAGGCGTCCAGGGACCTTAATTTTGAGAAGGCGGGCCGCTTGCGGGATGAAATCCGGGCGTTGACGGCCCTGGGACACCGGGCGGCCAAAGGGGAGCAGGAATTCTGGCAGCCTGAGGCCTTTGTCAGCCATCCTCAGGAGGGGGTGGCCAAGCTGCAGGCGGCGCTGGGGCTGAGCGAACCGCCGCGCATCATCGAGGGGATCGACATCGCGCATCTGCAGGGCAATGAGATGGTCGGCTCCAAGGTCTGCTTCATTGACGGGGTGCCGTTCAAGGATGGATACCGCCGCTACAAGATCAAGCACGGGCAGGGAAACAACGATTATCTGTCCATTCAGGAGGTGGTTTCCCGCCGCTATCGGGAGACGGGGGCGGGGCAGGAGCTGTTTCCTGATGTCATTCTGATCGACGGCGGGCTGGGCCAGCTCCACGCGGCCATGACGGTCTTTGAGACGATGGATGTGAAGCCGCCGATGGTCATTTCCCTGGCCAAAAAGGAGGAGCTGATCTACGTCCAAAGCCGCAGCGAGCCGATGCGGCTGGCCCGGAACAACCAGGGATTGAAGCTGCTGCAATACATCCGGGATGAGGCCCACCGGTTCGCCCAGCACTATCATCACCTGCTGCGGCGCAAGACTTTGGAAAAATAATGGCGTCCTCCAATCGGGCTCATCCTCACGGAAGAATCATTGCTGTAGGAACCGGCGTGGGGGCTCTGGATTCACTTGCTTTCCCTTTATTTCCCGGTAGGGTCGCGGGTCTATGGAAACGGAGCTGTTGTCACCGCCGGCGCTGAGCCGGGAGGAACCAGGCCAGGGATGGCTCTCAACGCCCGTGCTGCTGGCGCTTTGGATGCTGAGCGGGCTGCTGCTGATCTGGGGTCAGGGGCTCATCCCGCTGGAGCGAACCCAGGAGGCCCGCGTGCTGGAAGTGGCGCGGGAAATGATCCATCAGAATTTCGATGGATGGATGATTCCCCATGCCAACGGGGTAGAACGGCTGCACAAACCGCCCCTGGCGTATTGGGTCAGCGCGGTCTCTTATGAAGTGTTCGGCGTCAGCCTGGCGGCCGGGCGGCTCCCGACCGCCCTCGCCGGATGGCTGACGCTGGGGGTTGTCTTTTGGGGCGTGGCCTGGCTGTTCGGCCGGCGGGCCGCATTTTTTGCAGCCCTGGCGCTGTTCGCCAGCTTTCTTTTTGGCAAATTTTTCCGGCTGGCCGAAACGGACCCGCTTTCGGCTCTGTTCACGACGGCGGCCACCTTCTTCCTGTGGCGCGGGGTGGAGAGCGAGCGCCGGCGCCGTGAGTTCCTGTGGTATCACGCCGCCGGAGCCATGCTGGGGCTGGCGCTGCTGGCCAAGGGGCCGCAGGTGGCGTTCCCGCTCCTCTTTTTTATCTGTTATGTGGCGGTGCGGCGGAAGTGGCGCTGCCTGGGGCGGCTGATCCTCAGCGGCGCGCCGATCACCCTCGCGGTGGTGGGGCTGCCGTGGTGGATTTATGTCTACCTGTCGCGCGGAGCAGCGCGATGGAAGGCCGAAATTGAGATCGCCGCCGAGGGAGAGGGGCACCCGGCCTGGTTTTATGTCTATATTCCCTACCTTCTCTATGGTGTGGCGCCCTGGTGCGCCTTCGTGGTGGCGGGGATCGTGGAGTCCTTTCGCCGCATCCGGCGGGACTGGCGCCACCAGGGCCTCCTGCTGTGGGTGGGCACCATTATCGTTCCACTGTGTTTTACCGGAAACAAGCAGTTCCATTATCTGTTGCCGTTGATGATGCCCCTGATGGCATTGTGCGGCTGGCTGATTGCCGAGGTCTGGGTACGGGCCCAGGACAGGGGCTTTCAACTTGCGATGCGCCGGCTGCTGCTGGCGACGATCCTGGTCTGCCTGCTGGTGCCGGCGGCGGTGGTGATCGCGCCGAAGGTGAACCTGCACATGATCCGACCGCTGGACTGGGCCGTCGCGGCGGTCGTGCTGGCCGTCGCCCTGGCCGCCTTGGCCGTCCTTTGGGCCGGCACCCTCAGAAGCGCCTTTCTAGCATTCGCGGCCTGCGCGGCGGTCAGCATGGTGCTGCTGTCGGGATGGTGGATGCCCTCAATGGACGATGGGAGCTGGAGCAGAACCAAGGCCTTTTTCCATGACATGGTTGGCGAGCGCCCGGCGGTCTATTATTGCCAGGCAGCCACCGGGAATCTGCGCTTCAGCTATGCCCTGCGCCGGGTGGTGCCGGTAATTGATGAACCCGGTGCGCTGAAGGCATGGCTGGAGCGGGAACCGCAGACCGCGGTGATTGTCTTGAAAATGCACCACTCGGCCGGTCTTGAGCCGCCGGATTTTCTCGCCGAGCAGCGAATCATGAACACACGCGAAGAGGTGGTGGGGGTGTTTACCTATCGCCCCCAGGCAACCGCCGACTGAGCGCCGGTCCGGCCGGGGCTACTGACCTTCGGCCAGCCGCAGGTCCTTGATCTCCAACTCCACGGTGGTGCGCCCGTTGTAATGGTTGAGGGCGGCTTCGGCCGCCAGATCGATCGCTGTCCCGGTTTTGAGCCGGTCATACCAGTCCCCGGCATTGAAAGCGATGCATTTCATCGTGGCATTCCCCTGGCGAACCATCAGTTGCAGGTGATCGCCGCCCTTGCCCACCCGCCGGGCGTCGGCGGCCATGGTCAGCCCGCGACAGCAGAGCAGCGGCTTGGGATTGCCATGCCCGAACGGGCCCAGTCGCTTCAGCTCCGCGACCATGGGAAGCGTGATCTGGGACAGCTCCGCACAGAGTTCCAGATCCAGTCTCCTTTGGAGCATCTCCGGGCTGACGGTCTGGGCGGCGTAATCATAAAAAGCGTGGCGAAACGCCTCGAACTTATCGGCCGACAGCCGCAGCCCCGCGGCCATTTCATGCCCTCCGTGGGCATCCAACCACTCACCGCAGGCATTCAGGGCCTGCGCTAGGTGAAAACCCGCGATGGACCGGGCCGACCCCTGCCCGCAACCGTTGTTGAAACCCACCATGACGGTAGGGCGGTGGAACCGGTCCACCAGCCGTGAGGCGACGATGCCGATCACCCCCGGGTGCCATCCCTCCCCCCCCAGGACCAGCGCCCTATGCTCCTCGGAATCCAGTCCATGCTCGGCCACCTGAGCCATTGCCTGCTCCAGAATCTTGCGTTCCACGCTCTGACGCTGGCGGTTTTGCCGCTCCAGATAATCGGCAATTTCGCGAGCACGGGTGGCGTCCGCCTTGGTGAGCATTTCCACGGCCAATTGCGCGTGCCCCATCCGCCCGCAGGCATTGAGCCGGGGAGCCAGACGGAAACCAACGCTGTAGCTGTCCAGCGTCTGTCCGCCCAGACCGGCTGAGTCGATCAACGCCTGAATCCCCGTCAGCGTGCTTTGCTTCAATCCACTCAGGCCATAACTGGCCAGCGTCCGGTTCTCGCCGACCAGGGGAACGACATCCGCAATGGTGCCCAGCGCCGCCAGGGCGGTGGCGTCGATCAGGAAACGCCGGAATGCCTCATCCACGCGCGACCCGCCGGCGACCGCCTGCCCAACGCCCCAGGCGAGCTTAAAGGCCACCCCCGCCCCGCACAGATGGGGATTGGGATAAGCTCCGCTTTCGCCAGGCAGACGCGGATGCACCAGGGCAAAGCAATCGGGCAGGAGTGCCGGGGGCGGCGTCTGCCCGGTGCCCTCCGAACCTGGGTCGGTTTTCCATTCGTGGTGATCGGTGATAATCAGGTCCACCCCGCGCTGCCGGGCGACTTCGGCCGGCTCAACGGCCGTAACGCCGCAATCCACGGTGATGATCAGCCGCGCGCCGTGGTCGATGATCTGATGCAAGGCCTCGGTATTAAGCCCGTATCCCTCTTCCAGGCGATGGGGGATGTAAAAGTCGGCCTTGCCCCCCAGCGTGTGAATGGCATGCCAGAGAATGGCGGTGGCGGTGATGCCATCCACATCATAATCCCCGTAGATGACGATTTTTTCTTTGTCGCCGATGGCCCGGGCGATGCGCTGGGCCGCTTTGGGCAGATTGGCAAGCGCTGAGGGATCCAACAGGTCTTTGGGGGTGGGGGAGAGAAACTGGCGACATGCCTCCGGATCGCTCAAGCCCCGGTTCAACAGCGCCTGGGCCAGGACCGGCGAGGCCTTCAGCCGCCCGGCCAATGCCTGGGCCTGCGGATGAGGCGGGACAAGTTTCCATCGCTTGGGATGCATCCGTGACAGCTTCTCGACTGCGGCTTAAAAATCCAGCCCGGATTGTAGCAGGAATTTTCCAGACGCTCGAACCGATGGCACAACTGCCTCATCGGGTCCAGATGATCCAGCGCCGGCCCGGACAGGATCACCGTGGGGGCGAGGCCAGCTGTAGCCGGCCTCGTTGAGCCCGTAACGAGGTTGACTACCCATCTGCGAGGGCAAGCCGGCAGAAAGCATCGCCTCCCGCATCACGTGCCATTTTCCATTTTTTTCTTGACAAATCGATCATTCAGAGTAGGCTGTGACTTGTACGGACAAGATGTACGCACATATGAAAAGCTGTCTCAGGCAGTCAGCGCCGCCATAGGCGTGACATAGCGGATTGGACAACATGCGGATCAGTGAATCCCCAAAGCGTGAGACGAAATATCGCCGGCTGGAGCGGATTCTGCGCCAGCGGATCGCCACCGGGCAATATGGGGAGGGAAAGCTCCTTCCTTCCGAGCTGGACCTGGTGGAGGAATTCAAGCTGAGCCGGCATTCGGTGCGCCGGTCCCTGCAGCTTCTTGAGCAGGAGGGGTGGATCGCCCGGCGACAGGGCCGGGGAACGCAAGTATTCAATCCCCCTCGCCCGACCGCCGGAAATGGAGCTGCCGCCCCACGGGATGTCGGCGTCATGATCCCCTGCATTTCCATCGCCCTTTACCCCGGAATGGCACGCGGGGTAGAGGATGTGGTTCGCGCTCGCGGGTTTCACATGGTTTTGGCCAGCTACGATGTCGATCCGGATCGAGAGGCGGCCTGCCTGGAGCAGTTCCTGGCCAAGCCCGTGGCCGGTGTGATCGCCTGCCCCTCCTACAATTCCCGTCCAGCCGATTATCAGCGTGTGATCCAGGCCGGAATTCCACTGGTGCTGGTGGATACCGCATTGGAAGCCCTGTCGGCCGATCTGGTGGGCACGGACGATTTCTGGTCGGCCCACGAGGGGGCCGCCGCGCTCATGCGGGCCGGTTGTCGGCGCATCGCCTATCTGACCGGACACATGGCCGCCTCCACTTCCCGCGAGCGGCTGGGTGGTTTCCGCACGGCCCTGGAGGAGGCCAATATCCCGCTGCCGCCGCAGCGCATCCTGGAAGGGGCCTTTGACGCCAACTTCGGCTATGCCGCCACCCGCCGATTGCTGGAGGAGCAGCCGGAGGTGGATGGCCTCTTTGTCGCCAACGACCCGATTGCGGTCGGGGTGGCGCGGGCATTGGGGGAACTGGGTCGGCGGATGCCGATTTGCAGCTATGATGAGCCGGCGCTGGAATTGGGGACGGACCCGGCGATTGTGCAGTCCATTATCCATTTGAAACAGCAGCGCTATGCGTTGGGCCATGCGGCCGCGGAAGTGCTGGTTCGACGCGTTCACGAGCAGGCGGCCGGCCAAGTGCCTCCGATGCCGCCGGCCCGCATCCGAATCAAGGCAGAATTGAATGAGCCTGCCCGGCCGGTTTCCGGCCGGGTTGGGCGGGCGGCGAAGGAGCCACAATCCATCTTGCGGGAGCAGAGGGGACAGCAGACGCTTCAGCCCCTGTCTTCCGGCTGAGCGGGCATGAAAGGATATCTCAGGCGTTGTCGGTCTCAATTTCACCAATCCACTTCACGGAGAACGCAGCCATGAAATCCAATCAAATGATTTGGGCGGCCTTGGCGGACAACGGGACACCCCGGCCCCTGGGCGCAGGGCATTGTCTCCAGCTTGCTTCTACAGGAAACAAGTCCGGCCGGAACGGAGCCTTTCAGGACCGCTCCGGGTTCACTCTGGTGGAGCTGCTGGTGGTTATAGGAATCATAAGCGTTCTTATAGCGATGTTGCTGCCGGCCCTGAACAAGGCGCGCAGTGCCGCCAAAACCGTCCAGTGCCTGAGCAATCTCAAGCAACTGGCTCTGGGGTGCCAGATGTATGCCAATGAGAATGGCGGCTACCTGCCGTGGGCGATCGGGCGGGGTTCGGGAAACTCCTATTACGTCCCCTCACGCTACTGGTTTTCCATGCTCGCGCCCCGTTATCTCAATCAGGCGGTCTTCGTCTGCCCGGCCGATCAGACGCCCAATGACTGGGCGACCACCCTGGGGCAGTACTCCTCAACGCGCGTGGATGATTTCCCGATCAGCTACGGCTATTCACGGGTTCTGGGCAATGCCTATCGCCAGGCGCTGCTGGCTTCTAATCCCACGGCGGTCCGGCAACTGGAGGGAAAGAAGCTTTCGGCCTTCAATGGGCGCTCCGGGCCGCGCTCCAATCCCACCACGGCGATTCTGCTGTTTGACTACGCGAATATCGGCTTTGAGCCCGGCGGTCCCTATCCCATCAACAACAAGACCAGTGGCGATGCAAGCTATGGCGTCGATCGGCTCTCCGCCCGTCATGGAAACGGCCTGGACAGCTTCAATCTCTCGAGTGGCCTGAGCATCCCGACCAAAGGGCTTTGTAATTTCGCGTTCATTGACGGCCATGCCGAAAGTATCGCTGCCCCGTTTGGCACGGGCCAGTTCTCGCTGCTGGCATCTTTCAACCAGCGCTATGGATTCGCTGGAGATTTCTAGCTTCTGTGGCGGATGGCCCATTCCTGAACTCTCTGCGCCAAAAGGAGACACGCATGCTCATGCTCCGCGCAATCGTGGGAATCCTCTTTCTGATGAGCGTTGTTCCGGCCTCCGCCGCTCTTCCGGCTGTCCTGCAATTCAAGGGAGATCGAAGCCTGAGCGCCTCCGTGCGCGGCAAGCCCCAAATCTCTGCCCTTGTCGGCGCGTCGGCCAGTCAGGTGAAATGGATCACGGGGCACAACAAAACCGGCGAGGGGATCCGGCTGCCCGCTTCGGGCAAACTCCGGATCCCGCTTGATGCGTTCTCCGGCGACGAGGGGACGCTGATGCTCTGGTTTCGCCCGGATTGGTCCGCCTGTGACTTCACCTTTCACCCGCTGGTGCGCCTCTCCCTGGCCAACGGAACGACAATGGAGTTGAAAAAAGGGTACAGCGCGGCAATCTCTCCCGACTTCACCTACTTCGTGATTCAAGGCCCCAGCGGGGGGGGCACGGCCAGCAGCGCGCCCGACACCCTCTTCTCCGCGCTGCAGTGGCGGCATTACACGCTTCGATGGAGCCGCGCGCAGGGAACCATGGATCTCCTGGTGGATGGAGGGCTGGTCCGCTCCGGCAAGTTGACGCTGAAGCAGAGCCAGCCTGCCAAGGCCACGATGGAACTGTTCGGGCAGGGACGAGGGGCCTTCGCTGACGTGCAACTGTTCGACCGGGCCCTGACCGATGCACAGGTCAACGACGCGGCGGGCATCGCCCATCGCGCCGATTTCCTGGCCGATCAGAAACCACCCGCTGGTGGTCCCCCGGTCTCGACGGTCGCCCAGGAACGCACCTGGGTCGACCCGGCCAGCGGGGAAACGCTCACTGTAAGCGTCAAGGGCGGCGGGCCCGCCATTTACACGCCCGAGAATATCGCCCATCCCACCATCACGCCGCACACCGCCTGGGCCAAGCCGCTGGCGGGACGATCCTTGAGTGTTCTGCTCGTTCTGAAGAACAGCTATTACGAGGCCGACAGCAGCCTGCGCGAGGGTGTGGAATTGTGGCAGCGCCTCGGCGCCCATATCGACATCGCCAACACTCCAAGCCGGGAACTGTTTGCCCGCCACTACGATGCGATCGTGGTCTCCCAGCAGGGACGGGGCAAAGGAGCGCAGGTTCTGGGATGGTCCAGTCTCGACCCATCCCTTCGCCGGTGGATTCTGGCGCAGGTCCAGTCGGGAAAAGCCGGCTTGGTCCTGGCATACCCCACCGGCCTGGATGCCACGTTGAATCAGTGGCTCGCCACGCTATCCCCTGCAGACAACGCGCCCGTCATCCGCGGTTTCCCCGCCGGCGCTACCTATGCCCACAACGCTCCGGAACAGTTCAAAGTGTATGATCTGGGCCCGGATTATTACGAAACCGAAAAAGGGTTGAGCCAGGCGGTCCAGTGTCTTCAGAAGGAGAACACGCGGGTCGTCAAGCTCAATTACACGCCCGGCGGGTGGGCCATCAACATGGGCCTGACCCCCGATACCCCCCTGAATTCGGCCGCCAACGACGTCCAGTACGATTACTGGCAGGCCCTTCTCGCCCGCGCCATCCTCTTTGTTGCAGGCCATGGCCAAACAGCGCGGATCACATCCATCTCGCCTCAAGGCCGAAATTGGATTGTCACCACCATCGGCGCGCCCGCCGGCGCTACCCTGTTCGTCCGCGGACGCGGCGGCCGGGGCAGGCTTTATTTCCAAAGCACCAGCCCTCTCGGTCGCGACGCGGCTCTCACCGTCCCCGCGCCATCCATGCCGCCCCATTCGGCCGTGGACGCCATCCTGTATGACGACAAAGGCGGTGTTCTTGACTGGTACTCGGTGGCCGTTCCTCCCAACCCCGATGTCACAATCCGGGCCGTCTCGCTGGACAAACCCTCATATGCCCGGGGAGACACGCTCCATGCCACGGCCACGATCCAGTCCCAATCACCCGGCCGCTACGAACTGCTGGCTTATCTCACGGACCATGAAGGCCGCCGGCTGGTCCGATCCGTTTCGTCGGTGGACGTTCCCCAGGGAGAAGGCAAGCTTTCCTTTCAATTGACGATTCCCGCTTCCTCCGATTCACTGCTGATGCGTGTGGAGGCACAATTGCTCCGCGACGGAAGGATCGTCGCCACCCACAGCGCCGATTGCTCCGTGCCGGCCGCCTCCGATGAAGGCTATTTCAGCGGCATGAGCGCCGGCCCGACCGGCAACCGCTTCCTCATGCGCTATGCCCGCCGCTGGTTTCGAAATGATTATGGCTTGAACCTGGTCCTCCGGCAGGGAAAGCATGCCTACGGCGTCCCCGCCCGCGACAACCTGCGCTACATTGAATACACCACCACCCTCGGCCTGCCCTTCACCGAGGAGAAGCTCAAAGATTGGATGGAGGATTGGAACCAGTTCTTCCCCAAGCACCTGCTGGCCGATATGAATGAGGTCCGCCCATACCACCCCCTTTTCTACAGCCTGGGCGAAGAACATCTTATGGGCGTCTGGTCCAGCCAATTGCCGGCAGTCACGACGCGGTTTCGCGCCTGGCTGGAGGACAAGTACCGGAATCTGGCGGCCCTGAACAGCGCCTGGGGCACCCAATACACCGACTGGACCCAGGTGCACATGCTTGCCTCGACGCTGGCGGACATGCAGAAAATCCAGTTTGACGCCGTGCGCCTGGACAACCGTCGCTTCATGGAGCACCTCTTCGCCGATAAGCATGCAGTGCTGGCAGACTGGTTTCATCACACCATTCCCCAGAGCCGCGTTGGGATTCACACCGGCTGGGACCTCTGGATGGGGCGCGGGTATGATTACTGGCTTCTCAGCCGGGCCATGGACTGCATGATGACCTACGAGGGTCCCCAGCTTCAGTACGCCCGCTCCTTTTTCAAAACCTCTTACGGCAACTGGTATCACTACAACCTGGGGGGCATCGGCAACGTCCGATTCAGTCCCTGGGTGCCGCTCCTCAGCGGCGCGCACGGGGTGATGTGGTATACCTTGGCCCCACAGCGATGGGGAGCGGTGGCCGCCGATCTGCGCCTCAGCGGCGATTTCGCCGCTTCCGGCGAGGAATACCGTCAGGCCGGACGCATCGGCCAGCTTCTATCCCGCATGAACTACCAGGATGACCAGGTCGCCATCCACTACTCCCAGGATTCCTTTCAGCGCGGCGTAGCCGACCTGACCTGGGTTCATCAGGCCTTTATCAATCTCCTTTTTGATAATGGTGTTCCCTTCAAATTTTATTCCTACCAGCAGGTGGCCGAGGGGGAACTGCTTAAAAAACATCCCAAATTGTTGATCCTGCCCCACTCCATCTCTCTCTCCGACGCCGAGGCCCGCGCTATCCGGCAGTATGTCCATGAAGGGGGAACCCTCTGGGCTGACGTTGAACCGGGCATTTACAGCGATCGCGGTCCCAGGCTCGAACACCCCCAACTGGTCGATCTGTTTAGCCATCTCCAACCGCAAACCATGGAAAAGGGTCCGGCCGTCCAGGCCGGCTCATTTGGAAAGGGATTCGTCATCCTGGCCGATTTGAAGGACTACAACTACCAGCGCGACATCGGGGCAGCCCAGCCATACCTCAATCTGATGGACTGGATCATTTCAAAGACGGGTATTCAACCGGTGGCCCGCCTCCGGATGCAGGACTCTCAGCAGCCCGCCAACGGCATCTGGACCGCCGGCTACCAGCGCGGCGATCAAAAGTACGTGGCGATGGTGAAGGATTACCATCTGGTCGATCAGCAGCCCGCGCACGTGACGATGAACCTCGCCGCGCCCGCCTACTGCTACAGCATTCGCGACGGGGCTTACCTTGGCCACGGCCGCCAGTTCGAACTGGAATTGGCGCCCACCACCGGACAGGCCTATGCTCTTCTGCCTTACCGCGTCCGGCAGATTGAAATCTCCCAGCCCCAACCCGCTCAACGCGGCCATGATCTGGTCTTGATGGTCCGCCTCCAGGCAGAGGGGCAGATCGCGCCGCAGGATCTGCACCTGCTCCAGGGGAGCGTTTTTGCGCCGGACGGCTCGGAAGCGGTATCATTGCGCCGGCTCGTTCCTCTTTCCGCCGGAAGCGGTGCCGTGCGCCTCCCCATTGCCTATGACGATGCGCCGGGACGCTGGACCGTCAAGCTGCGCGATATCGCCACTGGGGTGGAAGTCCGGCACATATACAGCCTCCCCCCGGCCTCGGAGTGATTTTCATGACCATCTCGGCCCAAAACGCTCAGACACCCGCCCAAGGTACGGCCAATCCCTATCGGGAATGTCTGGACAATGTGGTTGGTCAAATATTGAATTGGGATCCCATAGCGCTGACAACCCGACCGCGCCCCAAGGAAATCGTCCACTTTGACGCCGATAGCGAGTGGTGCTGGGCCGAGGCCGCACAACATCTGCTGGCCATAGCGTACTCCTATCAATCCGGAGGCCGATGGCAGGGGGACCCCAGGCTGGTCGCGTTCGCCCATCGCTCCCTACGGATGTTGATCGAGGCGGCCACCGAGGACCGATGGTATCACCGCCGGCGCGGCAAGGGCGACCCCAATCTCGACCGCTTCACTCTTCTGCCGCTGATGGAGGCGTTCGCGTTGCTGCGGGAGAAAATTGATGCCAATCTGGCCGATGCGGTGAGGTGCAGAATCCTTGGCGTCCTTGAGGTGCAAATTCAGGAATATGGCCGGCCTTCTCGTGCAGTGATGTATCCCAACATGGATGCCTATTACAGCCTGATCATGCGCCTTGGCCACCACCTCACGGGGGATCGCCGATTTCTCGACGAAGCAGCCGCCTTTTTAGACCATCTGGTCGACTCCCAGTTCGAGGATGGGGCATGGACCTACTACAAAGGCACCAACCAATGCCCCGTCTATCACGATCTGATCGTAACGCTGCTGGGACGCATGGCCCGGTTGTCCAAAAACACGCGAATTCTCAAGCTGCTCCGCCGGTCCATTCCTTATTATCCGCTTGTGGTCCTGCCCAACGGATATTCGGAATTTCACACCGACCCCTGGTGGAAGCACCAATGGCGGCCTCAGTCCGCCTGCGGTCCCGATGTCGTGGCGAGCCTGACGGGCGACGGCGCCAACCGTGCGCTGGGGGATCGCGCCCGCCCCCATTCCCTTTCCCTCCTGCGGGAACTGGACACGATTCCCCTCAATCAACTGATTCACTACGTCTATGCCGCTTGGACATGGCGACCCATTTCGCCTGCGCCACGACCACAGTCGGGGATCATTCTGGATCGCAACATCGAAGGACCGCGGGGGCGGTTCGAACGATGGTCCTGGGCGGCGACCGCACGTTACGGCTGCGACACGCTGGTCGGAGCTGTGGTGCATGACCCGTCTGAAGAAGGCCTGACGGCCCTCCTGGGCGTGGTTTCGGAAGTAACCCCCCGCCAAGGGGATCTACCGGATCGGGGACTGGTCCGAATGGGACTGGGCATGACTCCGCCGCAAACGACCGGCCACACAACCATCGACACAGCGGAAGCCCGCTTCCAAGCAAACTACGCGATGGCCTGTTTCCGCAGCATCTGGGAGGCCAAGCCCTTTCCCGTGCGGTGGAGTTGTCGCCAGCACTGGCGCCTGCGGCCGACGGAACTCGTGGGGCGTCTGGCCCTCACCTGTGAGGAGGACCCGTCATCATCGCGTCCCCTGGTCCGCATCCGGTTTGGGAAGGATCGGCGCCTGATCGACCAAGGCGGCGGCCACTATGACTACGGCCCCTTGCATCTGGAGATTGGCGCCTCGGATTTCCCGCTGCCCTCGATTCAGCCGGCCCCGATGGACCGCAATCGCCTGACCACCGAAGCGACGGAGCTGCTGTTGCAGCCATTCGCCGACTCCAATGCTTCGGCGGGCCAAGTGTATGCCCTGGAGCTTCGGTTCTCGTTGAGTGAATCCGCCGTCTCAATCGATGCCGCGGGACTTAAATGAGTAATCCTATGATGAAAAAGCCGACATTGATGAACGCTTCCGACCAATTCGCCGACGTTCCCGACTGGGCCTGGACGGCCCGCGTGGCGGTTTTCCCCGGCGACAACATCGACAGCGGCACGGAAAAGTTGCTTGATTTGACGGATGCCCAGATCGAAACCGCCTGCGCCCGCTTTGCCGCGCGCGGCGTCACGCTCCTGCAGGCCGCCGGATTCCACGCCCGCATGATGTGGATTCCCTACCTGGAACGTCTGACAGACCTCAATCGCCGCATCACCGCCGCTGCCCACCGCCACGGCATGAAGGTCTTCGACCACCACACCTGCAACGGCATGTGGCGCCACGTGACCGACCGCCTGAACGGCTGGTGTCCCGATGATGCCACCTGTGTCGACATCCGCTTCGGCCGGCGCTATGTCCCGGACCAGCCGAAATTCCTCTGCCTCAACCACCCCGAATTTCGCCGGCATTACTTCGATTACATCACCGATTACGTCGCCCGCACCGGCGTGGACGGCCTGATGTGCGACGACATGCTCTTTTTCTATGGCCAGTATGGCTGCGGCTGTGACCATTGCCGCGCCCGTTTTCGTCAGGTGCTGGGGCAGGAGATGCCCACTCCGGGACACTGGCCGTTGGATGATTATTCCAGCCCCCTCTGGCGCGACTGGATTCGCTTCCGTATGGACTCGATCATGGCCTTCAAGCGCGATCTGCGCCAGCGCCTGCCGGATCAGTTCTTGCTCTTCACCGATTCCTCCGCCGCCGTTCTCGATCTAGACGACTGCCACCATGCCGGCCAAAGCCTGGAAACCTTGGCCAGGGCGGGCGACCGCTGTCTGATCTGCGAGAGCGGGGGGTTCACGTTCCGGGAAAAGCTGCCGGGCATCTATTCCAACTACCAGAGTTGGGAGCAGATGTACGTCAACCGCAAGCACATGCAGGCGGTGGGGCGGCATTACCGGATTCCCTACATTCAACACCAATACCCCGCCACGCCCGAGGAAGGGTGGTTCTGCTGGGCGCTGAACAAGGTGACCGGCTTCCTGAACTGGCGCGATGATGCCTGGCACTATGGTGGCCCGCGCTACGCCGATGAATTTGCCCAGTGGACCCCGGCCGTCGATCAGCTCAACTGGGAGGCCCGGCACGAGCATCTGTGGCGCTTCAACCAGGGCGCGGCCGAGATTGCGCTGCTCTTTTCCTTCGGAACGAAGCTCAATCTCGGCGCAGACCCGCAGCCGCACGGTGAGGCGTTCGCCGGCTGGGCGCAGACACTTCAGGCGGCAGGCCTCTTTTTCGATGCCGTCATTGATGCCGACCTGGAACGCCCGGGGGCGCTGGACCGCTTCAAACTGCTCATCCTGCCCAACGCCGTCTGCCTTTCCGACGTCCAATTGGAGGCGGTCCGCCGATTCGTCCATGCCGGCGGCTGCCTGATCGCCATCCACCGGACCAGCCTGGCCGATGAAACCGGCGCTCCTCGCCCGGATTTTGGACTGGCCGACCTGTTGGGCGTCCATCTCTCCGACAAACCCCCGACCCTCCGCTCCGCCTGGCTGCTGGATCACCGCCAGAAGGAGAGCGGCTTCGGCCACAATCTGCCGCCGCATCTGCCGTTTCAGCCGACCCTGTCGATCGCCTGGGAAGGGGAAACACCGGGGCGATCCGCCCTGGCCTGGGCGGAACTGGTGCGCGTTAGCTTCGGCTGGCCCACGATGCCCGCCACGGTCGAATCCCGCTGCGGTGCGGGGCGGGTGCTTTACCACCTGCCCCCCGTAGGACAGCTCGCCTACCGCGAAGGCGCCTATCCCATCTGGAACCGCGCGCCCGAAAAGGAGGAGATTATCCTGAAGGAAGAACCCGCCGGCGTGCGCTTCGAGGTGCGCCAGCAGCGCACCCCCGAGCGCATGGAGTATCGCTGGATCGACCACGGCAGCGAAGGATATCGCCGGCTGATCGTCAACAGCGTGCGCCACCTACTTTCGGAACCGGCTGTCGTTCTGGCCGGCCGGCCGGAGGGGCTCCTGTGCGAACTCCACCGCCTGGGCCGATCACCGGGCGATCAGGATCCTGCGGGTGATCTGGTGCTCAGCCTCTTGAACCTCACAGGCCTGCAGTTTCGCCCCGGCGATGTGATTCCGCCCGGCGTCCCTCCGGTCTATCCCCCCTTGAGCGGCGCCGCCACACTGCTCCTCCGCGACCAAACCTGTCACAGCGCGACGCTTTTCACGCCGGATCGCCCCGATCCACTCCCCCTGACTTTGGCCGTCGTGGATGGACGGGCCAAAATCGACATCCCCCTGGCCAAGATCAAGCGTGTGGGATTCATCCAGATTGCGCGGGACTAACCCGAAGTAACGATGCCTGCCTGGTAATGCTGATCCTCAACCGGACCCCCGACGATTGCGTCTTGCCTCATCCTGGGGAACAATGTTCCCCAACTGGAAAGGATTGAAATGCAGGCTGCTTCCTTCAAAATTCGCGCGGTGCAGTTGGATCTGGCCAGGCAAATGGAGACGCTGGATTTTATCCGCCGTTTCATCCATTTCATCGCCGCCAACGGCTACAACACCCTGGTCCTTTATCTGGAGGGACGCATCCGAACCGCCTCCTTCCCTTATCCCTCCCAGGAGGAGGGTTACACGCCCCGGGAGATGGCCCAAATCGTCCGGGAGGCGGCCGACGCGGGCATTCAGGTCATCCCCGTCATTTCCACGCTTGGCCATGCCCATCAATTCCTAATGCATCCCCAATTGCGGCACCTTTCCGAAACGCGTGAGGGCTTCGTGGGCCGTTTCGGCGCGCAGACGGATGATGTCTTCTGCCCTTCCCAGCCGCAGACCTATCAATTTCTGGAAGCCTACCTCTCCGAAATCGCCGGTATTTTTCCCTCTTCCTTCATCCACGCCGGGGGCGATGAGGCATGGGACATCGCCCGCTGCGACCTGTGCCGCGCGCGCCTGGCCAGCGGCCAAACCCAGAGCGATCTGTTTGCCGCGCATCTCCAGGAAATTCACCGCATCATCACCGGCAAGCTGGGTCGGCGGGTCATCATCTGGGATGACATGTTCGAATATTACCCAGAAGCGCTCCAGACGATTCCGCGCGACATCGTCATGGCCTGCTGGCACTACGATCCGAGGGTGGAGAACACCAAATCCCACTTCTTCAATCGTGCCGTCGCCGATGCCCTGGCCACCTATGACCACCTGGGATTTGACTACCTGATCTGCCCGGCCGATGGCACCCTGGCCAACAGCGAAACCTTCACCGCCTATGCCTCCCGACACAAGCCGGTGGGGGGGCTGGTGACCACCTGGGAAAAAGGGACCTCCTTCATGCTCCAGAGCATGCCCCTTATCGCCGCCGTCGGGCGCGCCTGGGAGGCCGGGGCAACCGGCGATTTCACCCCTTTTGTTCGCCAGGCCGCCGCCGACCTGTTCGGCCTGCACGATGATTTATTCCTTCAGGCGATCCAGGCGATCTGCAACAGCGGCCTTGCTCGCGGACGTCGAACCCGCCTCGACGCCTACCTCACTCGCCGGGAGAATAATCCCGATCTTGCCCGTCCCGCACTGGTGGACCTGCTATTGACGTGCCTGCCGGAATACCGTCAGAAGGTGAAGCCGGAGTCGCGCGACATTCTGGAAGAAATCCTCCTTTCCCTGCGCAGCGAACAAATCACCCATCACCTGGAGCAGCTGCTCCCCGCCTTTTTCGTCCCGGATGCGGACCACTCCGCTCTGACCGCTAGGCTGCAGGAGATCATCCCGCAGGTGGAGCAGGATGGGCACGACTGGGTCGCCCTGTGGCGCCGGGTGCGCCCCGGCATCCTGCCGTGCAAGGTGGAGACGCTGTATCAATCCTTCCTGGCCAACCTGCGCCAAGTCCCTGCCCTGGCCGCCCGGAGCGGCGCCTTGAGCGTCCATTTCATGCTCCCCGACCAGTATTCCGCCCAGCGCGTGAAAATTCTCATCCGTTATGCCGACGCTCCGGCCTGGGAGGAGATTGGCCAGGGCATCTTCAAGGATGTCAGGCACTTCGACTGCTTTTATTCCCGGCTGTTCCCCATCGCCAAAGACAGAACGCCCGCCGCCGTGCGGGTGGAGACCTGCGGCTTCGGCGGCCAGGGATTCACCTTCCTCCAGGCGCACAACGACAAAGGACGATTCATTCCCGCCGCCATCACCCGCGTGGTCGGAAATGTGGCCGATCCCCAGAACCTTCTGGCCCACGACTGGAAATGGGCCTTCGCCGGCGAACGCGACACGGCCAAACCCTTCTACGATGATGCCCTGGCCAATGCCCTTCACGGCTTCGACGTGGAATTGCGCGCTGCCGAGTGAACCGTACAGCTGCCCGGAGGGTTCAAAATCCCACCCCGCCGCGGTATCCTACCCGTCAACAAAGGATCAACTCATGAATCACGCCAAAGCTGGTTGGGCTACGCTCGAAATTACGCCTCCATTGGGGCTGCCTATGGGAGGGCGCGGGGCACGCTTCTCCCCCGGCGAGACGGTCCTGGACCCCCTCTATGGGCAGGTGACCCTGCTTGAAGACGCCCGCGGCCGCAAGCTCGCGTTGGTCTCACTCGACCTGGTCGGCGTCGGCCCGGAACTGGACATCGAGCTGCGGCGCGCCATCAGCAAAGTAACGGGCGTGATGCCTGAGTCCGTGCTGATCAATTGCTCCCATACGCACAGCGGGCCCATGACCCACTGGTCGAGAATGGCTTCTCTGGAACTCAAGTCCCAGGCGATGCTGGCCTACGAACAGGAATTGACCTTTCGCATGCAGAAGGTCGCCGGTGAGGCATTGCGCCAACTCAGCCCGGCCGAGATTCGCTGGCATGAGGGCGTCTGCGATGTCGGAATCAACCGCCGTCGGCTGGTCGATGGAGAAGTGAGGATGTGCCCCAACCCGCAGGGGGCCTACAACCATGAATTGACTGTCCTCCAGATCAACAGCAATCAGGGCCGGGCTCTGCTCTTCTCTCATGGGTGCCATCCCGTCATCGTTTACGGCCACAACTGGACCGGCATCTCTGCCGAGTGGCCCGGCCGCGCGCGCCGCTTCCTCCGTCAGGCGCTGGGCGAGTCAACCCACGCCCAGTTCTTCCAGGGGCTGGCCGGCGATGTGCGCCCCCGCGTCTTTGCCGATCTGGAAGCCGGCGTCTTTCGCAAGTCCCGTCCCGAAGATGTGGATGTCGCCGGGCAGACCGCCGCCCAGGCGGTTATGACCACCCTGGAGCAGGACAAGGGCCAGCCCCTCGACCTGAATCTGGCCTCCGTCAGCGGCTACGCCATGCTCAACTGCACCCCGGGCGATCCGTTGGAGGCATGGCAGGCGCAGGTGGAGGACCCCGATGAACTGACCCGCAACAACGCCCGCTTTTGGGTCCGACGGCTTGAGGGCGGCGCTGCCCCCAACGTGCATCTGCCCTGGTCCATCGGGCTGGTGCGTCTGGACAATGAGCACCAAATCGCCTGGATCGCCGGCGAGCCGCTATCCCAGTGGCTGGACCTGCTGCGCCAGGCCCTCCCGGGCAAGCGTCTGCTGCCGCTGGGCTACACGGGCGGTAGCCAGGGCTATCTGCCGCGCGATCATCATCTGCCGGAAGGGGGGTATGAAATCACCCGTTCCCGCAAGATGAGCAACGATGGACCGGGACTTTTCAATCCGGGGCTCGACCAGGCGATGAGCCGGGCCTTTCAGTCCCTCCAGCAGCAGATTGATCGAAGTTGAGGGGCGGGCCTAGAATCGTGGCGCTGCCGATCCCATCGGCTTGCGCCAGGATCCCGACTATGAACTCGCTTCGCGGTCAACTTCTTGTTGCCTCCACCCAACTGGGCGACCCGAATTTCGCGCGCACCGTCATTCTCATCGTGCAGCATGATGAAAACGGGGCGCTGGGGCTGGTTCTCAACCGTCCGCTGGAAATCAGCGTCAAGGAGGCCCTGCGTGAAGTGCTGGAAGGGCCCTGCGCCATCCAGGGCCCGCTCTATCATGGCGGACCCTGTCCCGGCCCCCTGATGGCGGTCAACCGCCGCCCGACCGGCCAGGATCAGCAGGTGGCCCAGGGAATCTACTTCACCGCCGAGATCGTCCAGATTGAGCCGCTCTTGCAGGAGGAATCCGCCTCCGCCCGCTTCTTTGTGGGATATGCCGGCTGGGGGGCCGGCCAGTTGGAGGCTGAGATTGATGAGGAGGCATGGCTCACCGCCCCGGCCCTGCCCCGCCATGTCTTTGAATTTCAGGATTCAGGCCGCCTCTGGGGCCGCCTGATGGCCGAAATGACTATGGGCAAGTGGATCGACCCGGATCGCCTGCCCGACGATCCGAGCCTGAATTGATCCGACTACGGGTGGGGGCTGGTTCCCGATCGGTCGCTGGAGCGGGATAAAATCCACCGCACCACGATCTTGGGACCGGCCGTGATCTTCACGGCGCCACGCGGGCGAAATCGTTCCACCAGTTTTCGCATTATTTCCTCCGGAAGACATTCGCCCCTCCTTTTTATCGTGCCAATCGGAGGGGAATTTAAGCCGCCAAAACAAAAAATCAGGGCCGCTACTTCCCAGCCGCCATGCGGAAAATATGATCAATTGCCTCTTTATTGCCTATAATAGAGGCATGCGTCAACTGGAAATGCCTGAAATGGATGCAACCATCCCCACCATAGACCGGCGATTGGGCGTACTGACCGAAATCGGCGGCATCCTCTCCACCGCCAGCGAGCTGCGCGAAGCCTTCGCCCAGGTGATGCAAATCATCTCCGATGAACTGCATATGTCTCGCGGCACTCTGGTTCTCCTCGACGAAACCAGCGGGCAACTGCGCACGGAGGCCGCCATCGGCCTCACCCCAGAGGAAATGCAGCGCGGCCAGTACGCCCTGGGCGAGGGGATCACCGGCGGCGTCGTCGCCACCGGCCGGGCCCGGGCCATCCCCGACGTTCGCGCTGAACCCGACCTGCTCAACCGAACCGGACGCTTCACCCAGGACTCCGCCCAGCAGGTCAGCTTCCTCTGCATCCCGATCAAGATCGGCGGTCAGGCCGCCGGCGCCCTGTCGGCCGACTGCCCCTTCATCAGCCAGGAGCGGCTTCACGCCGAATTGGTCTTCCTCGAGATCGTCGCCGCATTCTTGGCTCAGGCGATCCAGATTCGTCGGATGGTCCTCCGCCAGAAGGAGGAACTGTTGGAGGAGAATGCCCAGCTCCGACAGCAGGTGCGCGACCGCTACCGCTTTGAAAACATCATCGGCGACTCTCCCGCCATGCACGAAGTCTTCGCCACCGTCGGGCAGGTGGCCGACTCCCGCGCCACCGTCCTGCTGCTGGGGGAAACCGGCACCGGCAAGGAGATGATCGCCAAAGCCATTCATTACAATTCCCCACGCCGCGACCGCCCCTTCGTCCGCGTCAACTGCGGGGCCCTCAGCGGCGCCCTTCTGGAATCGGAGTTGTTCGGCCATGTCAAAGGCTCCTTCACCGGCGCCATCCGCGACAAAGTCGGCCGGTTCGAGGCCGCCGACGGCGGCACCATCTTCCTCGATGAGATCGCGACCATGGAGCCACACCTTCAGGTCAAGCTCCTGCGCGTCCTGCAGGAACGCGAATTTGAGCGCGTCGGCGATACCCAGACCTTGAAAATCGACGTCCGCGTCATCGCCGCCACCAACGTGGACCTCCAGCAGCAGGTGGCGGCCGGCGCGTTCCGCGAGGACCTGTTCTACCGACTCAACGTCGTCAGCATTTATCTCCCGCCCCTGCGCAACCGCCGCGAGGACATTCCCCGCCTGATCGACCATTTCCTCGACAAATACAACGCCCTCAACGGCCGCAATGTCCGCCGCATCAGCCGCGAGGTGCTCAGCGTTCTGCTCCGCTATCCCTGGCCGGGCAATGTGCGCGAGCTGGAAAACGCCGTGGAACGTGCGGTCGTGCTCAGCCGGGATGAGGATTTCACCGAGGACCTGCTTCCCCTGGGCGCGCGCATGTATGCCGCCCAGCGCCGCACCAGTGCCTCCAGCGAATCCCTCCAGACGCTGGCCGGACGCCTGGCCGAGCAGGCTTTGGCCGACTATGAGCTGCGCGAGGGCGAAATCCACCACCTGGCCGTCGAGCGCCTGGAACACGCCCTGATTGAGCGGGCGCTGGCCCATTGCGGCGGCGTCAAAACCAAAGCCGCCGATTTCCTGGGCCTCAACCGCAACACCCTCAACAAAAAGGTGAAGGAGCTGGGCATCACCGCCCGCGAGCCGAATTAGCGTTTGCTTGACACCTTTTCTCTCAATTCGTAATCTCAAGAGGTGCTATCGCAAGCCGGAGCGGTTTCGTGCGCCGCCGGCGATCTTTGGAGTGTGCGGTTCGCCGCACCGGCCTGTTTTTCTAATCGGGAATCTCGCATGTCCGAATCAACGCCCCCCTTGGCCGTCTCGCAGCAGAAGGACATCCGGATCGTCGAGTTCCGGGAACAGAAAATCCTGGACGAGGCGAACATCGCCGAGATCGGTCAAACGATCGGCGATCTGATCGACGCCAATGAATATCCGAAAATCCTTATTGATTTCTCCAACGTCGATCACCTTAGCAGCGCCGCCCTGGGCATGCTCATCAACGTGAACAACCGAATCCGCCAGAAAAACGGCCAGCTCCGGCTTTCCAACATCAAGCCCCAGATTTTCGAAGTGTTCGTCATCACCAAGTTGAACAAGCACTTCAAGATCATGGGAACGCGCCAAGAGGCCCTGGCCAGTTTCACCTGATGATTCGCCCCCCACGCACTGCGATTCTTGGGACTGGAATTCTTGCGAGGTTGCTTTGAATGGGTGTTGCCAGAGCGAATCATCGCGGCCGATCCGGACGCGCCGCAGCGCCTGCGGGCTCGCCTGCCGCGCCGCCCCCCCCGGAAAAGTTCCAGTTCACCATCCCTTCCATTCTCGCCACCGGCCATGAATCCCTCGAACGGATCATGAGCCGAATCGGGCTTCACGGCTTTGATGAACCCGATCAATTTGCCATCCGCCTGGCCACAGAGGAGGCCCTGGTCAACGCCATCAAGCACGGCAACGGCCTTGATCCCCAAAAGCAGGTGCATTTGACCGTCTCCATCACTTCCCGCCAGGTGGAAATCACCATTGAAGATGAGGGCCCCGGCTTCAAACGCGAGGCCGTCCCCGATCCCCGGCTCCGGCGCAACATCGGCCGCTGCTGCGGCAGGGGGCTGCTCCTTATCGAATCTTATATGGACCGGGTGGAGTACAGCCGTGGCGGCCGGCGCCTCCGGATGGTCAAGAAGAAGTCCCCCCGCCCGGCCGGCGCCGGTGACAAATGACCGGCGATTCATGACAATGGATCCCGATGTTTCTCCCTCTGCGAACAGACAGCCCCCTGCGCGCCACCCCCTGGATGAACTGGGCGGTCATTGCGCTGAACGTGCTGGCGTTCCTGCTGGTCCAGACCCATCCGCAGTGGGAGATGCACGGCTGGCTTAATCCCCGCCACCTGACGCTGTCGGCCTATTTCACCTATGCCTTTCTCCATGCCAGTTGGCCCCATCTGCTGGGCAACATGCTCTTTCTGTACATCTTCGGCAACAACGTCAATGACAAAATGGGCCATGCCGGTTACCTGGCGTTCTACCTCGCCGGCGGCGTCATCGCCGGCGCTGGTCATGTCCTGACCGCCGTTCAGCCCGTCGTCGGCGCCAGCGGTGCGGTGGCCGCCGTGACCGGCGCTTATCTGATCCTCTTCCCGCGCTCCAACGTCATCGTCCTCTGGTTCTTCTGGATCATCGAGGCGTTCGAGATTCCCAGCCTCTGGTTCATCGCTTTCTTTTTCATTCAGGATTTGGTCATGGCCGCCGCTCCCCAGTGGTTCGGCGGCGGCGCGGCCGTCGCCCACACCGCCCACATCGCCGGAGCCCTCTTTGGCCTCCTGCTTTGTCTGCTGCTGCTGCGGCTGCGTCTCCTGCCCCGCGATCAGTTCGATGTCCTGGCCCTGGCGCAGCGCTGGCTCCGTCGCCGCCAGTTTCGCCGCCTCGTCCGCCAGGGGTTTGATCCGTTCGGCCTGCCCGCCCCCGCCCGGCAGGCAGAAGACGATTCTCCACCGCAGGACCCCCGCGTTGTGGCCCTGCGCCAGCTGATTGCCTCCGCCCTGGAACGCGATGACCTGTCCGCCGCCGCCGCCCACTATATCCAACTGAGAAAAATTGATCCCCGCCAGGTCCTCTCCCGATCCGCGCTGCTGGACGTCGCCAATCAACTCGCCCATCAGCAGTCCCACGCCGCCGCCGCCGATGCCTATGAGCAGTTTCTCAGAGCCTATCCCAACTACGATCAGATCGAGCAGGTGCAGTTGATGCTGGGCCTGATCTATGCCCGCTATCTGGGCCGACCCGAACGGGCCCGCGAACACCTCAACCGCGCCATGGCCCGTCTCCACCGCAAACGCGACCTCGACATGGCCCAGGCCGAGCTCTCCCGTCTCGGCCATCCCGCCTCGGCATAGAACAGCCGGCGGCGCGTACTCCTCCACCCCCGCCACGTGCCCCGCCTCCCTCCAAAGTCCCCAATCCAAAATCACCCCATCTCACACAGAACAATGTTGCCCATTCCCCTCGGGCATGGCAGCGGCCAATGCCGCCGCATCCTCTTCCGTCTCGTTCCTCAGCTTGAACACCGTGATTTCCGGCCGGCACCAGTTGTGGATCCGCTGTCCGTAACTCAGCCCCCGGTTCACATACAGATGCCGTCCCTGCACCGAGTAGTACCCATGCGTGTAATGGCGGTAGCGATGGGGATAGAATCGTCGTCCGATCGGCCCCGTCCCCACCTGCCGTCCATGCGTGTGCCCGCTGAGCATCCACTGCCAGGGGTAATCCAGCAATTCCCGGCAGTCGGCCGGATTGTGGTTAAGGCAGATGATCGGCAAGTCCGGGTCCACGCCGGCAAATGCCCGCTCCGGATCGCTATGCCCCGACCATTCATCATCCAGCCCCACCAGCACGACCGGCCGTTGCGCCTTGGGAACCCGGATCGGCAGACTCTCGTTGCGCAGCACCGTCATCCCGCGGTCCTGCAGGCATTTTTCCAGATAGTCCGCCCGCCGCTCCCCCTCGGCAGGCACGTTTTTCCCGAAAATGCTGTAGTCATGATTGCCCAGCGTGCAGATCGTGGACAGCCGCGGCTCAAGATACGACAGCATGGCCGCCGCCCGTCGGGCAAAATGGTATCCCCCCGTGATCAGGTCCCCCGTCACCACCACCAGGTCCGGGTTGAGTTCATTGATCCAGTCGATGTACTGGGACAGATACCGCCCCCACACCACCGGGCTGTAATGCAGGTCTGAAATCTGCACGATCCGCAGCCCCTCCAACGCCGGATCAAGCCCCCGCAACGGCATGCGCCGGCGGTGAATGTCCACCCATCGCCGGTTCATCGGCAATGCGTGCGCGCCGTTCAATCCAAGACGTGACATCGAGCGCCAGATCGCCTTGCGCCATCGCTGCTGCCGACGCCATTCCGGTTGCTTCAGGTATTGGATCAGTCCTTCCATGGCATGTCATTCATTCAATGAGGTCCAGCGCCCCGCCGATCTCCTCGGCCGCATGGGCATCTCCTTTTTCCTTCGCCGCGGCAATGCCCGCGCGATACGCCGCCCGTGCCGCCTCCAGGTCGCCGGCCGCTTCGTACGCCAGCCCCTTTTGATGATAGGCGTAACAATACCCCGGATCGACCGCCAGCGTCCGATCAAAATACGCGATCGCTTCCTCCAGCTTCTCCCCCTTCTTGTATTCCATCCCCAGGGCATATAGCAAAAACGGGTCCTGAGGCGTCTTTTCCAGCATCCGCGACAGCTTTTCAATGCGCTCTTTCATCCCTTTTTTATAGCTTGATCCCCTGCAAGCCGGAAGCGGGGCTTTTCTAAATTCACTTTTCCATTACCATTTCCCCCCAGTCCGCCCACAGGCGGGAAAGGGCACTCCCATGACGCATGCCAACTCGCCGCTCACCACCGCGTCAATCCAAAGCACCGATGGTCGCCGGCTCCTGTGGCTGCGCATCCTCCTGGCCGTGGTCACCCTCCTGGCCTTCGGACGCTTGTCCGTGGCCGATTTCTCCAACTGGGATGACCCCCAGACCACCTTTGAAAATCCCCAGTTGGATCCCCCCTCGGCCGAGCACATCGCCTGGTTCTGGGACCATTCCTACATGGACATCTACGCCCCTCTCACCTTCTCCATCTGGGGCATCCTGATGCAAAACGGCCGGCTCTCCAGCCCTGATGAGATGGGCAATCTCATCAATCCCTGGCTGTTTCACACCACCAATCTGCTGCTCCATGTCGCCGGCGTCCTGGTCGCCTTCGAACTTCTGCGCCGCCTGACCCGCCACACCGGCGCCTCGGCCATCGGTGCCCTGCTCTTTGGGCTTCATCCCGTTCAGGTGGAGTCGGTGGGGTGGGTCTCGGGCCTGAAAGATGTGCTCTATGGGTTCCTGGCCCTGGTCGCTCTCTGGCAATACATCGCCTTCGTCCAGACGATGCAGGATGGCCAGGACAACGCCGATGGCGATGAGGCGGAATCCGGCGGCAGCCCCGCCTCCCATTATGCCCTCGCCCTCATCGCCTTCATCTTGGCGCTGTTTTCCAAACCCACCGCCATCGTCACTCCGCTCCTGGCCTTTGTGATCGATTACTGGCTCCTGCGGCGCGACGCCAAAAAGGCGATCCTCTCCCTCTGGCCCTGGTTCCTCCTGGCGATCCCCTTCGCCATCATCGCCAAACTCGCCCAGCCGGCCACCAACGCCTCCATCTGGCCCCTCTGGAGCCGTCCCCTCATCCTGGCCGATGCCCTGGCGTTCTACCTCTACAAGCTGGTCTACCCCGCCCATCTCGCCCCCGACTACGGCCGCAATCCCGTGGTCTTCCTGCATTCCACCTGGAAGTACTGGACCTGGATTGTCCCGCTGGCCTTGGCCGCCGGGATCTGGGCGCTGCGCAACAAAGCCCGCTGGCTCATTCCCGCCGGGCTGCTCTTTTTCATCTGCCTCCTGCCGGTGCTCGGCCTGACCCCCTTCGATTTCCAGTATTACTCCACCGTCGCCGACCATTATCTCTACCTGGCCATGCTCGGCCCGGCCCTGGCGGCGGCCTTGCTGTTGCGGCGGTGGTGGGGGGGAGCGCCGGCGATCGTGGCGGGCGTGGCCCTGGCGGCCCTGGGCGTCCGTGCTGCGGCCCAGACCGCCTACTGGCAGAACACCATCGTCCTCTTTGAACATACACTCGCCGTCAATCCCCGCAGCGGCGTCGCCCGTGAGCGGCTGGGGGCCTTCTACAACAAGCGCGGCATCGAACGCTCCAAGCGGGTCGATGCCATCAATGAAGAAATTCGCCAGTTACAACGCTCCGGACACGCCCAATTGGCCGAGCAGTTGACGTCCGAGTTGGACGAAGCCAAAAAGCTCGCCCTGAGCGACTGGAACGCGGCCGAACACCAGTACAAAATTGCCTTGAGGGAAAATCCCAGGTGGCCTGTCCTGCGGCTGAATCTCTCGGGCGCACTGGCCAACCAGCGCAAATTCGATGAGGCGATGGAGCAACTCAAGGCCGTGATCGACATGCAGCCCTCGCTTCCCCCGGGCCTGCGCGGTGGATACGAGGTTCGCTGGTTCAATGCCGGACTGGCCGCCTACAAGCGGGGGGATGACCTCGCCGCTGCCGAGAATTTTCATCGTGCCCTGCAGCTCAATCCCGGCGATGCCGTCTCCAAACGCGCTCTCCAGATCGTCGAGCACAAGCTCCAGCAGGCCGCCGCCACCCAAGCCTCCCACCCATAGGAATCCGGTTTACTTCTCCTCCTCCATCTCCAGCATCGACTCCTGCTCCTCTTCCATCGAGGCGCCCCCGTTCTCCGAACCGGCAAAAAGCTGCTGCTGTTGCAGCCGCCTGGCCCGCCGCGTTCCCGGTCCGATCAGCTCGGCGCTGCCGCTGCCCAGCAGGTGCTCTAGGTCTCCCACCAGCCCGGTGGAGGCGGTGACCCCGGTCCCCCCGTTGAGCCGCATTGTCACCTTGCGCTGCTCTGCCAGGGCGATCTGAATGTAAACCGGCAGCTTGCCCCCGTGCTGCCCCAGTATCGGCTTGATCTGCCCAACCGCCTGCGGATCGTGCCGCAGCCGGTCCAGCCGCACCACCAGCCCCGTCGTCAGTTTCGGAATCGACTGCTCCACCGGAATCACTTCCGAGACCATGATGCTCGGCGTCTCCCGCCGCTTGTCGATTTTTCCCTTCACGAACACGATCTGCTCGGCCGCCACCGCGCCGGGAAACTTGCTGTTCACCTCCGCATACGTCTCGGCGAACAGCACCCCGTCGATCTGCCCCTCCAGGTCCTCCAGCGTGATCATCGCCATCGGCATCCCCGCGCTCCGCCCATTCTTGGTCACCGTCTTCTTCACCCGGCTGATCATGCCCCCGATCGTCACCTCCGTCCCCTCCGAACACCCCATCGCCTCTTTCGTCGAGGCCGTGGTGTACCGGTCCAGTTCCGCCTGATGGTGCGTCAAGGGGTGGCTGGTGATGTAGAAGCCCAGCAGCTCCTTTTCGAACTTCAGCAATTCGGTGTTCGCCAGCTCTTCCACGTTCGGCAGGGGGGGCGCCGGCCGCGGCGCGCTCCCCGACGCCGCCGCGAACATGTTGAGCTGCCCGGACCGCCGGTCGTTCTGGCTCTGCTGGCCGCTCTCCACCGCCCCCTCCAGCGCCGCCAGCAGCGCCGCCCGGTTCTCGCTGATCGTGGAAAACGCCCCGCACTTGATCAGCGCCTCGATCGTCCCCCGCGTCACCGCCCGCAGGTCCACCCGTTCGCAGAAATCGTGCAGCGAGCCGAATGTCCCCTTGGCCTCCCGCTGGTCGATGATCGTCTGCACCGCCTTCTCCCCCACCCCGCGCACCGCCGCCAGCCCGAAGCGGATGACCCCCGCCCTGGACTTGGCCTGCTTCCGCCCCTTGCCGTTCTCCGGATAGTCCGGCGTGAAATCCTTGTCCGAGCTGTTGATGTCCGGCGGCAGCACCTTGATCCCCGCCGTCCCATCCGGCTGCGTCATCCGCCGGCATTCCTCGATGTACTCCACCACCTTGTCCGTCGATCCCATTTCGCAGCTCAGCAGCGCCGCCATGTACTCCACCGGGTGGTACGTCTTCATGTACGCCGTCTGAAACGCCACCATCGCATACCGCGTGCTGTGGCTCTTGTTGAAGCCGTATCCCCCGAACTTCAGGATGAGGTCGAAAATTTCCTGCGCCTTGGCCTTCTCCACCCCCTTGTCCATCGCTCCCTGCAGAAACTGCGGCTTGAACTTGGCGATCACGTCCACCTGCTTCTTGCTGATCGCCTTGATCAGCTTGTAGGCGTTGGC
>JBIQLO010000027.1:0-28286 GCA_044464175.1 Planctomycetaceae bacterium
TTGCGCACGGTCAGAAAATGAACCCCCAGCTCCTCCCCCAGCCGCTTCAAACTCGGCAGCCGGTCCCCCGGCCGATATTTCCCCCGCAGAATATCCCGCTCCAGCGCCTCCACCACCCGCTCATAAGGCAGCGCCTGAGCCAGCACCGTCGAATTGGAAGAAGCAGAGGACATTCAGACCAACTCCAAACTATTATAAAAGCATTATAACGCCCCCGCCCCAGAGTGCAACCAAAATCCCCGCTGCATCTCCAAGCCTGAATCCCATTTGGGTGCCCCGACGTCAGCCTACCCGCTGACTCGCGCCCAAAGCGGCTTCCCATGCTGATCTGTAGGCGCTCTTAGCTGACCCCGCGCTGCACCCTTTTGCGCCAAAACGCGCAGCGCAAAAACAGGCAAAAAACTTCGTGAAAAAAAGAATTATCGCCCCTGGCGCTCTCCAAATCGCGATTTGCAAAATCGCGCTGCGCCTTTCATCGCCAAATCGCGCAGCGCCCCCCGTAAGGGTAGAGGAGCCAAAAACAATGACCCGCTTCCGCCGTCCGTCCTTCCCGATCCCCTCCCCCGCGCCAAGGGCTACCCCCGCGCCCAGCCCCCAAGCCCAAAAACCACCCCTCCGCTTTCTGCCTTCACCTCAACCAACGAACCCAAACGAACCAAGCCCAAATCCGCCCTGGCGCTCCAGAATCGCCGATTTCCCGAGGCCAACCCAATGCGCGTATTTCCCAACGAACCCACCCTCCCCCGAAATCCCGAATCCCGGAACCCGAGTCCTCCCCCCATTTTCCTTTTTCTTTTTTCCATTTACCATCCCCTTATGCCTGACCTCCACCTGCTCTCCCCCGACGGCTTCCAGGCCGGCGCCGCCGCCGCCCGCATCCGCATCCGCAACGCCGACGATGTGGGCCTCCTCATCGCCGACAAGCCCGCCGCCGCCGCCGCCGTCTTCACCACCAACACCGTCGCCGCCGCCCCCATCCTGGTCGGCCGACGCCACATTGCCGCCGGAAAACTCCGCGGCGTCGTCGTCAATGCCGGCATCGCCAACGCCTGCACCGGGCCCCAGGGCGAAAAAGACGCCCTGGCCATGTGCCGGCTGGCCGCCGACGAAATCGGCTGTTCTCCCGAGCAGTTCCTCCCAAGCTCCACCGGCATCATCGGCCACATGCTCCCCATGGACCGCATGGCCCAGGGCATCCGCGCCGCCGCCCAGAACCTGGGCCGCTCCGCCGAGCACGCCCAAAGATTCGCCGACGCCATCCTCACCACCGACACCCGCCGCAAAACCGCCGCCCTGCGCGTCAAAATCGGCAAACAACCCATCACCCTCGCCGGCGTCTGCAAGGGCAGCGGCATGATCGGCCCGCGCATGGCCTTGCTGCCCCCACACGCCACCATGCTCGCCTACCTCACCACCGACGCCGCCCTCCCGGCCGCCCAACTGGGCAAAATGCTCCAAACCGCCGCCGACGACACCTTCAACGCCGTCACCGTGGACGATCACACCTCCACCAACGACACCGCTTGTCTGCTGGCCTCCGGAGCCGCCGGCCGCCTTACGTCCCCGGCCGGGCGAAAAAAATTCGCCGACGCCCTCAAGGACCTGTGCCAACAGCTCGCTTACCAGATCGCCGCCGACGGCGAAGGCGCCACCAAAGTCGTCAAGATCACGGTCCGCCAGGCCAGGTCCCTGGCCGATGCCAAGACCATGGCCCGCGCCATCGCCAATTCACCCCTGGTCAAGTGCGCCATGAACGGCAACGATCCCAATTGGGGCCGCATCGTCTCGGCCGCCGGCATGTGCGGCGCAACCTTCGACCCCGACCGCGCCACCCTCAAGCTCCAGGGCGCCACCGTCTTTCGCAACGGCCGCCCCGCCCCCTTCGACGCCTCCAAGGTGAGCCAGTCCCTGGCCGCCCCCGAAGTCCAGGTCGAACTCACCTGCCGCCTGGGCCAATCCGACGCCACCTGCTGGACCTGCGACCTTTCCAAGGAATACGTCACCATCAACGCCGAATACCATACCTGACCATGATTCGGACAACCGGCCACTGAAACCCGGCCACTCATTCCTCTTGTCCGCCACCCGTCCGCCGCGTATATTGGCCGCGCATTCAGGCATGGAGGCCTGAACAACGCAACTCACCCGCCACAGGCAAGGAGGCCTCTCATGGCAACCGTTTGGCAGACAATGGAAGAAGCCGCCCTGACGCTGGGCGTCTCCTCGCGCACCCTTCATCGCCGCATCACCCGGGGCGAAGTCGAAACCCGCCTGAACAACGGGCGGCGCGAAGTCCTGGTCGATGTCCCGGCCCCCGCCCAGGAGCCGGCCCAGGCGGCCCAGTCCCCGGCCGATCCCCAGCCGGAGGCGACCCCGCATAGCGTCCCGGCCGACGCCCCCGCCCTCTTGGCCCTGCACGAAGACCGCATCCGCCGCACCGACCTGGCCATCGCCGCCTACCAGCAGTCCGTCACCGTCGCCGCCATGGAAGCCCGCCGCTGGCGCACCGGCGCGCGTTTCGCCTGGAGCATCGCCGGCACCGCCGTCGTCGCCCTCTTCCTGACCGTCGTCTGGTCCACCCACCGCCTGACCGCCGCATTCGCCCAGGTGGAGAACCTCTCCGGCCGGGTCCAGTCCCTGTCCACCGAAAGCCAGACCCAGGCCTCGGCCGCCGAACGCTTCCGCCAGCAGGCCGAATCCGCCCAGATCGACGCCGCCCGCGCCCAGGGCGAGCTGGCCGCCGAACGCCGCCGCGCCGCCGAAGCCGCCAGCCGGCTGGCCGCCGTCCCCACCACGCGCCCCTCCACCCGCCCGGCCGGCCTGTCCGCCGCCTGGCCGACAGCCCTGATCGACAAACTGGCCGGCATTATGCAAAACCCCTCCCGATAGGAGGGGTCAGGCACAGTCACGGGAATGGGCGGGGTCGGCGACCCCGCCTGCGAGTAGCTTAAAACAGAACCGGCTTGCCCAGCTTGCGCCGGATCACCTGAATCTGCCCGAGATGCATAACGCTGTGCATCGCCTGCATCAGCGCCATGTCGCCTGCGGTATTGGCAAAGCCGTGCCATTTTTCCGGCGTCGGCTGGGCAAGCTGTTCATCGCTCAACCCTTTGACCCACTGGATCGTCGCCCCGCGAATCCGCTCAAACTGCTCCAGCAGTTCCGCCTTCGTGGGAAACTTCGACGGATCGTCAATCCCCGCCGTCTCCTTGGTGAACCGCTGGGCGAACCCCTCCGGCAGAGCGGGATGCACCCCCTGGGCAACCACCTCAATCAGGCGCGGCTCGGCCGAGATCACCTGTCCCAACTGCCAGGCCGCGTGATTGGCCCCGGGACAGGGTCGCACGAACATCTCGGCCTCGCTGAAGTCGGCCAGGTGCTGCTTCACTATCCCCACACTCCGCTCCAGAATGTCCACGATAAACGGCGCTGCGCCCATCACGTCTCCTCAAGAAAAATGCCTTCCAGTTGCCCCATTGGCATTGGCTCGCCCCCATTCTGCGCGATCCGGTCAATCCCTTCCAGTATCTGCCGGGCCGAGGCATAGGGCGGATGCTCCGGGTCCTCCGGCTTGAGGATCGCCTGGGTCAACTGGTTCAGCGCCTGCGCTGTGGGCGAATCCGGATCGTAGTCCACCAGCCCGGCCAGCTCCGGATTGCCGCATGGCGCGCTGATCTGAACAGCCAGGTAAAACAGGTCCACCCCCGGATCGACCTTGTGCCGCGCCTGCTCCAGTGTCCGGCTGGTCACCTCGCCGCTGCTGGTCATCTGGTCGAGCATGCGTTGAATCTGGCTGGTCCGCATCAACTCCCCGAACAGCGTGGACAGCAGCGGGCTTTGTCCGATGTTCTCCCCGATCCGCACGGCCGACCCGAAATCGACGAACCCCACCCCCTCCCGCGTGATGACCATGTTGTCCAGCCGCAGGTCCAGGTGCATGATCCGGGCATCCTCATGCAGCACCCGCAACAGGTCCGCGCTCTGACGGGCGAATTCCAGCTGCGACAGCGGCGCCCCGCCGTTGCGCAGCCAGGTCATCCACAGCCGCCGGACAAAGCCGCGATGATCCTTCTCCATCCGCAGCACGCGCGGCACCTTCCTGTTGTAGGGCGGAGGCAGGTCGCGCTGAAGAATCTGCAGGATCGCCGCCTCGCGGGTCAGGAAGACGGGGAAAATCTTCTCGGTGAACTTTTTGGCCCGCTTCTCCAGCACGGCGTCGCTCAGGCTGGACGTCTTGCTGCGCAGGCGGGCCATCACGCGCTGGACCGAGGGGACCTCCTTGAGCACCGCCGGTTCCCCGCCGGGCCCCTCCTCCAGAACCAGACGTACGTGGTAGCTGAACCGGTCCGTGATTTCCCGCGGCGGCACCAGCAGGATTTTCCGCGCCACCAGATAATGCACGCCCGAAAGCGGCCACCACCCCACCCGAGCGCGGGCCGGACCCTGAATCACCTCAAATCCCCGCTGCTCCAGCAGGGGCGCCAGCGCGGCCACCTTGTGGCGGCGCCTGGCGATGTAGACCAGTTGCCCCCCCCACCGCACTTTCCAGAAGACCTCATCCGGCAGATGCGGCTCATTTTCCACGGCAAAGTAGTAATCGACCGGCGCCTCGCCCCCGGCATCGGCAGGCGCGGAACCGATGCGCTGAAACTCCTCCGTCGGGGCCAACGCGGCGGCCGTCACAGCGTCGATCATCCGCCGGCGGCGCGGGTCGGGATGGGCGGGGATGTTGGCCATGGGCGTGGAGTGGGCAAAACCCACCCTACCGGGGCAGACAGACCAGGTTCGTGGACGGCTCTCCCTCCTGATACGCATAGGGGCGCTGCGCACCGCGCAGGAATTCGCCCACCTCGTACAACTCATATCCCCGGCTGCGCAGCCAGGCCAGGTGGTCATCGGGATTGACGCCCATCGCGTTGGGCAGGAACTCGGAAAAGAGGATGGGATGATCGCGCTCGAGAATGCGCCCCATGCCGCGCAGCGCAAACGGCTCGTTCCCCTCGATGTCCATCTTCACCAGCCCGATTCGCGTCTCCGGAGGCACCACCTGGTCGATCGCGACCATCGGCACCTCCATCACCGCACCGGGGAAATCGGCCGACTGCTCGACGGGGCGAATAAAGGCCGGGCCCAGATCGGCCGCTTCCGGCAGATAGAGCTTGGCGGTTCCAGGCTGCTGGTGGCAGGCGGCCCGGGTGGGATGGACGCTCTGCTCGAACCCGTTTTCGGCGATGTTCTTGAGCAGCAGATCGAAGGTGCCGGGCATCGGCTCGAACGACCAGACCTGGCCGCCCCCCTGCGCCATGACCATCGTGTAGAGTCCGATATGGGCGCCGGCGTCGATGCAGTTCATACCGGGCCTGAGCAACTGGCGCATCGCCTGCTGGATCTCCGGTTCATGGAGGCCCATGGCGATCCGCACGGCCTGGCGGTCGTTGAGGTTGAAGAACAGCCGCATGCCCGGCAGCGCGCGCATCACCACCAGATCGACCCCGGAGACCTCGCCCGCACGGGCGCGAAACTCGCCGCTGTCGAGGAATCCCCGGATGAACCGGCTCAAGGGCAATCCGGCGGTCTTTTCCTGATAGGCCTCGACCGACTTGAACTCAGGCCAGCGCCCCAGCAACAGCCGGTAAGCATACAATACGTCCAGCAGACCGGCCGGCTCCTCATCCACGCGGTCGGCCAAATTGGCCTGGCCGATGGCCTGCAACTCCTGACGGCACAAATCCAGCAACCGGGCGCGCCAGTCGGAAGGATCGACCGGATCCGACGGGGGCTGCATTTCGTTGGGATCCTGCTTCCATGACGGGCCGGCGGTGCTCCCGGCCGACTTTGCCTGTGCGCGGCGTGAAGTGAATCGCTTGATCATGTTCCATCCATCTACCGCCGGCCCCAAGCGCGGCGTTGCCCTACACCGGCTTGCCCTCATCGTTCCGCTGAATGAACCCGGAGGCATGATATCCGGCCTGATCCACAGCCTGCATCAGCCGTGGCACGCTCACGCGTTGGCGGTCAAACAGCACCGATGCCTGCCCACTGTTGAAATCGACCTCCACCTCATGCACACCCGGGCATTGCTCCAACGCCTTTTGAATGGCCTGCTCGCATCGGTGGCAATGCATCCCATCAATTCGAATGAGGACCAGGTGGTCATGTCCGACATTCTGAGCCATAACGCGCTCCGCTGGCGTGTAGCCTATCCCCTTGCGGCGTCGGCCGCAATTGTTGTTTCCACTTCCAATCACCGGTGGGCGGCGAAAAAGCGGCGAATCGTCCATTGACAGGGTTCCTGGACGGCCCAAGATGGAGGAGGATCTGGCTTTCGGGCCGATCGTTTTGATCCGGAGTCTGTCATGCCTGAATTCAGTGTCATTCTTCTGACCGCCGCGCCGCCGGGACACGCCGGCGAAGCGGGCGGGGCGTTTGTGAAGGTGGATGGGCGGGAGGCGCTCCTCCGCAGCAGTGAATTATTTTTGAATCGCGATTCCATCAAACAGGTTCAGTTGGTCGTCGCCCAAGACGCCCTGGAGGATGCCAAACGGCGGTTTGCCGGGCATCTGAGCTTTTCCGGCGTGCGGCTGCTGGGAGGCGGGTCGGGCTGGCACCAGCAGATTGCGGCGGCGGCGGCCAATCTCGAGCCGGCGGCAACCCACGTGGTAATCCATGACGCGGCCCGGCCGGCCGTGCCCTATTCCGACATCGACGCGCTGCTGGCGGAGGCCGAGCAGCACCCGGCGGTGACGCTGACGACGCCGCTGCGGGCCGGGCTGGTGGCGGTGGACGCCACCGGGCGCCCCACCGCGTATCATCAGTCGGACGAATTTGTCGAACTGTTGACGCCGCGGGTGTTCCGTCGGGAGGTGTTTGAGGAAATGCTCAAAACGGGGGACCGGATTCCCGCGGAGCGTCTGCACCTGCTCAAAGGCTCGCCGCTGAACATCCGGATTGCCGGGTCGGGGGATGCCGCGCTGGCCAAGACGATGCTCAAGCATCTTCCCGCCCGAAAGGTGGCGCGATCCCTCAATCCCTTCGAGGAGGCGCAGTGGTGAGCTGAAGCGACGAAGGGGGCTAAAGGGCTTTTTTCCTCCCTTCATGTCTTCGTGCCCGTTTGCCTTGGTGCCTCCGGTTCATGCCTCCAGTCTCCAGCCATCTCCTCATGTGGATCGTCTTTGCCGCCACATACGTCGGCATCGCCTTTGGGCGATGGCCATGGCTGGCGTTGGATCGGACAGGGATCGCGATCCTGGGGGCGATTGCCATGCTGCTGCTCAGCGGCGTGAGCATCGAGCAGGCGTTCTCACCCCCGATCATCAATTATGAGACGCTCACCCTGCTGTTTGGGCTGATGATCTTCTCGGCCCAGCTCCAGACCGCGGGCTTCTACAACTGGTGCGGGCGGTTCATCGAAAAACTGGTGGAACGGCCAAGGTGGCTGGTGGCGGCGGTGGTGGCGGTCAGTGCGGGGCTTTCAGCGCTGCTGGCCAACGACATCGTCTGCCTGGCGTTCACGCCGATGCTGTGCGCTGCGCTGCGGCGGGCGCGGCACGATCCGATTCCCTACCTGGTCGCGCTGGCGACGGGGGCGAACATCGGATCGGCCGCGACGCTGATCGGAAATCCCCAGAACATGTACATCGGGTCTGTGGCGCATCTGCCGTTCCTGCACTATTTCCTGGTGATGCTTCCGGTGACGCTGGCGGCGCTGGGGCTGTGCTGGGGGTGCATCGTGGTTCTGTTCCACCGGCGGCTCGGAACGGCAGTGGCGGAGGCCGGAGGGGAGGCCGCGCCCCACCTGCCGCTGCAGCGGCGGCGCGTGGCCAAGTCGCTGATCCTTTTGGGGGCGGTGGTGGTCTGCTTCCTGGTCGCCCCCAGCCCCTGGCGGGCGGTGGCGGCGCTGGGAGGCGCCGGGGTATTGCTCTGCTCGCGCCGGGAACAGGGAGCGCGGCTCTATGAACAGGTCAACTGGAACCTGATTCTGCTGTTTATCGGGCTGTTCATCGTCAACGGGGCGATGGAGCAGCGGCATCTGACCGACCAGCTGTTTGAGGCCGTGCGCCGGACGGGAGTGAATCTCGGGCGGCCGGTGGACCTGGCGGGGGTGACGCTGGCATTGAGCAACCTGGTTTCCAATGTGCCGGCCGTGCTGCTGCTGCAACCGGCGATTCCACTGCATGACCGCCAGGCGTGGTATCTGCTGGCGCTGGTGAGCACATGGGCGGGAAACCTGACCCTGGTGGGGTCGATTGCGAACTTGATCGTGGCCGAATCGGCCGCCACCTTCGGGGTTCGGCTGGACTTGAAGACCTACTGCCTGGTGGGGATTCCCCTGACGCTGCTGAGCGTGGCGCTGGGAACGGCATGGATCATCGCCGTGCTTTGAGGTCAATCCTCACCCGCAAACGGCCTGTTGGAGGCCGTTGCGATCTTCAACGAATGCTGCCTGCAGAGCAGCCCCGTCAGGCTGCATGCCGATTTTGCGGCTCAATCCATCCGACGTTTCATCCGCCACAGCAACCCCACTGCCAGCGCCACCCCGGCCGCTGCGGCAGCGGTTTTGACTCCCGCGCGGAACTGGGCCGAGCGGCGCTCCCGCAGCAGGTAATCTTCGGGACGGCCCCGGCCTGTTTCCCTTTGATGTTTGGCCAGTTGCAGCACCTGCGCCATGTGCAGCGCGGTCCGGTCGGTGCATTGGGATATCTGCTCCCGGCAACTGAAGCCGTCGGCAACGATGATCGCCTGTTCGTCCAGTTTCTCCACCTCCGGCAGCAGGACGCGCCGGCCGCAGGCGACGGCCACATCATAATGCTCCCCCTCCTCAAACCCGAACGCCCCGGCCATGCCACAGCAGCCGGTTTCTGGAATCTGTAATTTCAGCCCTATCTCCTCCAGCACCGCCTTTTCGTTATAGAGTTTGCCGTAGGTCCGGTCGTTGAGCGTCTCCAGCGATTTCTGGTGACAATGCCCATGCAGCAGCGCCCGGGCATGTAGTTGCGGCACTTTGTAATGAGGCGCTTTTTTCCGCAGGAAGTCGCTTAGGAGGAACGTCTGGCCCTGAAGGCGTTTGGCATCCTCGTCATTGGGAAGCATGTTGGTCAGTTCATCCTGAAAGACCGCCCAGCAGCTTGGCTCCAGAACCACCATGGGTACGCCGGCGCGAATCTGCGGGCGGAGCTTTTCCAGAATGTCCAACAACCAGCGCCGGGCCATGTTCAAAAAACCGTAGTCATACAGCGGACGACCGCAGCAGACATCCATCAGCGGCGTCTCGACGCGAAAGCCGGCATCCTCCAGCACCTCCACAGCGGCCTTGGCCGTTTCGGGATGGAAATGGTTGTTGAACGTGTCGGGCCAAAGCATCACCGGCTGGCCCGTCATCCGTTTCTGCGGGCGGTTCTTGAACCAATGCTGGAACGTTTCAGGGGCGAAGGGGGGAATCTGCCGCCGCTGATCCATCCCCGCCAGCCATTTGGCCACACTTCGCAGCCCCGGCATCTGCGTCACGGCGTTGGCCAGCATCGGCGCAACGCTTGCCAGGCGCGACCAGATGTGAATCCACCCGAAGGCGAAGGCGTGGCGCGGTCGGATTTTTCCCTCGTAGTAGTGCGACAGAAATTCCGCTTTGTACGTCGCCATGTCCACATTGACGGGGCAGTCCCCCTTGCATCCTTTACAGGAGAGGCACAGATCGAGCGAACTTTTCACCTCCTCGCTCTTCCAGCCGTCGGTGATCACCTCTCCGTTCATCATCTCCCAGAGCATGCGCGCCCGCCCGCGGGTGGAGTGCTTTTCCTCGCGCGTGACCATGTAGCTGGGACACATCGTCTGCTCGCCGTGGCGGCGGCATTCGCCCACCCCCACACAGCGCAGGGCGGCCCGGGCGAAGGAGTGGCGGTCGGCGGTGAAACTGAAATGCGTTTTGGGCTGGGGTGGATTGTAATCCGGGCCCAGACGCAGGTTCTCCACAATCGTGTATGGATCCACCACCTTGCCCGGATTCATCTTTCCCTGCGGGTCCCAGATCGCTTTGAACTCCCGGAACGCCTCAATCAATTCGGGGCCGAACATCTTGGGCAGGAACTGCGCCTTGGACTGGCCGTCCCCATGTTCGCCGGAGATGCTCCCGCCGTGACGGACCACCAGGCTGGTCGCCTCATCCATGAAATGCTCATAGTTCCTGACCCCTTCGGCGGTGTAAAAGTCAAAGGGGACGCGGCAGTGGATGCACCCCTGCCCCAGGTGGCCATAGAGGGAGGGATGATAGTCATACTTATCGAACAGCGCCCGCAGGTCGCGGAGATACCCCGCCACTTCAGGGATCGGCACGGCCGAGTCCTCCCACCCTTCCCAGGTGTCGGGCATGCCCGGCACCCAGGCGGTGGAGCCCAGGCTCCCTTCCCGCACCTTCCAGATCATCTTCTCCTGCGTGGGATCATCATACAGCTTCATGCTGGGAGGGTTCTTCTCCTTGCCGATCGCCTCCATGCAGCGCCTGGCCTGATCGTCGGTGTCCTTCTTGCTGTCGCCGCCAAATTCCACCAGCAGAAATCCGCCGCCCGGCGGCAGGAGCGCCAGATTGGCGTTCTGGTCCCCCTTGTCCTTGACGTACTTGAAGAGCAGGTGATCCATTCCCTCCAGGCCGGTCGGATTGAACTTGAGGATTTCCAGCAGGTGCTCGGCCGAGGTGTAGATGTCGGGATAGCCGAAGATGACCAGCGTGCGGGCCCTGGGCTCGGGCACCAGTTTCAGCGTCGCGTTGAGAATGGTGACGCAGGTCCCCTCGGTGCCGACCAGCGCCCGGGCGACGTTGAATCCGTTTTCCGACAGCAGCTCATCCAGGTTGTACCCGGAGACGCGACGATCGAGCTTGGGAAAGCCGGTGCGGATCTGATCGGCGTACTTGTCCCGCAGCGCCTTGAGCTTGCCATAAATTTCCCCCCGCCGCCCGCCGGCGCGGATGAAGCCGTCCAGTTCCGCCTCGCTGGTGGGACCGACGCGGAGTTTGAGCCCGCCGTAGGTGAGAATTTCCATCGATTCAGTGTTGTCGCTGACGCGCAGGCCCAAGCCGTTGTTTTTGCACATGAGCGAATGGACGCCGCAGGAGTTGTTGCCCAGCATGCCCCCCAGCGTGCAGTGGTCGTGCGTTTCAGGGTCGGGGCCGAAATTCAGCCCGTGCTCGCGCACCGCCTTGTGGCGCAGCGCATCCAGCACGCACCCCGGCTCGACGGTCGCCAGGCGCTTGTCTGGATCTATGGAGAGAATGTTGTTGACATATTTGGAGAAATCCATGACCACCGCGACATTGCAGCACTGGCCACACAGGCTCGTGCCGCCGCCGCGGGCCAGGATCGGCGCGCCATACTGCCGCGCCAATTCCACCGTCCGCTCCACGTCGGCAATGTGGCGGGGAATCACCACCCCGATGGGAACCTGCCGGTAATTGGAGCCGTCTGTGGCGTAGAGGGCGCGCGAGCCGTCATCAAAGCGCACCTCTCCCTCGAGCGTGGCGCGCAGCTCGGCCGCCAGGGTTTGGGCATCGACTCCATGGGAAGTGCGGGTATCATCCACGTGCTGGCGTTGAAATCGATCGGATTCGGTCTTCTGACGAAGGGTGGTCAGCGTGCTCATGTATCAATCCTTTCCAGAATGCAAATGCAATGCTCATACCGTACGCCCGCCGAAGGGCGCGCGCACAGGGAGAAATTTGGCCCGCACGATTGCGGGCTCCGGATTTCGGAATTCAAGGTGCCTGAGGACATCTCCTTCCAAATCCGAATCCCCAGTCCGGATGACCTTCCTGCTGGCGGTGTTCGCGATGCTTCTCTGGCCGGTTTCCTTCGCCGAAGCCCAATCCATGCCTTCGACCTCCATCCCGCATTTCTCGCGGGATGGGCGGATTCTGCACCAGTATGAGCCGGGGCAGTCGATCTTCATCCGCACGCTCTTCAAACTGCGCCCACCGTTCATCGCCGAGACGCCGGGGTTACTGGCGAAGGTGAAGGAGGCGGGCGTCAACGTGCTGACGGCCGGGTTCTTCGCCAATCCGGGGGACCACCGCGAGTTCAAGACGTACCAGATGTGGGCCGAGGACTTCCAGCAACGGTGGGGGCTGACGCTGGCGGTGTCCAGGCAGGCGGGGATGCCATTGTGTCTCCTCGGGGATGATTTCGCCCGTTTTCCGCGCGAACTGCACGCGGTTTTGACGCTCCCCTGGGCGCCCCATGCCGTGAAGACCGCCGTCACCGCCGCGCGCGACAGCCACCGGGTCATCTGCATTGAGATGATGGATGAGGTGAACGCGATCTGGGGCGACACCCCCCGCCCCACCGACGGGCGCTGGCAAAAGAAGCGCCCCCCCATCCCGGATGATGCCTTTGTGAAGTTGATGCAGATCATCAACAGCGTTCCCAATCGCCCGCCCCTCACCTGGCCGGTCGTCAACTGGTCCTCCCCCGAAGCGGCCAAGGCGTGGATGGGCGATCCCGTCTTCTCCGACTACGCCACCCACTACTGGTATCCCGGCGAGTTCGCGAGCATCTCGCAAAACGCCCTGGACATGGACTACCGAATTGACGTGCGCCAGAAAGTGCTCCCCCCGAACCGCCCGTTCCTGGTGCTGACCAAAGTAACCGGGGCCTTCTACACCAAGCAAGGGCCCGGCGGGCAGTACACGCCCAAACAGGACAAGCTGGTGGATGCGCCCTACACCCCCGTGTCGGTGGCGGCGCAGATCATGCGGGCGGCGGCCTTGGGGGCGGCGGGCGTGCGGGTTTACGCCTTTGACAGCCTCTGGGCCCAGCAGCGCCGGGAGGCGGCGGTGGGCGAGACCGTGGAGACGGGAACCAATCCGCTCACCGGGATCGGCCTGGACCGCTGGCGGGCGATGTCGGCGGCGTTTCACCTGATCGAAAAGATCGAGCCGATCCTGCTGGACCGCCAGTTGCCGGCCGACGACTGGGGCCAACCCTACACCACCACCGCCCGGCAGGGGGCGGACGGGCGGATTTTCATGGTGGTCAGCAACTCCGACCAGACACAGACCCATGCGTTGCGCCTCGAGCCGTATCTCTATCCCGGCGGGACGATCCGGCAGTTCACGCTGCTGGGGGAGCATTTGACGGAAGAGGCCCTGCAGACGCCGCCGAAGTCGCTGACGCTCAAGCCGGGGGCCTCCGTGGTGTGGCTGTTCAGGCCCAAGGCCTGAGCCCTGCCCCTGGCGACCCGCCTGCCCTATACTGGCGCTCTATGTCCACCGCCGCCATCGCGCTTGGAGCCAATCTGGGCGACCGCCGCCGCAACATCGAGTCGGCGCTGGCGCTGTTGGCAAGCGCGCCCACCGTGCGCGTGGTGAAGGTTTCGACGCTGCTGGAGAATCCGGCCGTGGGGGGACCGGCCGGCGCGCCGGATTTCCTCAATGCCGCCGCCGTGCTGGAGACGGAACTGTCGCCCGAAGCGCTGCTGGATCGGCTGCTGGAGATCGAGCGGGGGCTGGGGCGCGTGCGCGGGGCGGCGGAGAAACGGAACGACCCGCGCCCGATTGACCTGGACCTGCTCTTGTACGAGGATCGAGTCGTCCGCACCGACCGGCTGGCGCTGCCCCATCCGCGCATGCACCAGCGGCGGTTTGTCCTTCAACCGCTGGCCGAAATTGCCCCCAGGCTGGTCCATCCGGCCCTGGGGAAAACCATCGGAGAACTGTTCGAGCAACTGACCCATGAATGTGCTGCACACGATCGCTGAAGTTCGCCGGAGCCGCGGGGGCCTGGGGCGCCTGGCTCTGGTGCCGACAATGGGGGCGCTGCACGCCGGGCACCTGTCGCTGATTGAGATCGCCCGGCGCAACGCGCCGGCCGTGGCGGTTTCGATCTTCGTCAACCCCACGCAGTTCGGAGCCAACGAGGATTTCAACCGCTATCCCCGCCCCATTGAGGCGGATTTGGAAAAATGCGAGCAGGCCGGGGTCGATCTGGTCTTCAATCCCGCGCCAGAGGAGATGTATCCCTCCTCGGCCGGGGCGTCCGGCACGGCGGTCATCGTGGATGTGCCGGCGCTGACGGGGGTTCTGGAGGGGAAGCATCGGCCGGGGCATTTTCGGGGTGTCTGCCAGGTGGTGGGCAAGCTGTTCAACATCATACAGCCGGAAATCGCGGTCTTCGGGCAGAAGGACTACCAGCAGTTCCGCGTGTTGTCGGCCATGACGGACGCGCTGAACTTCCCGGTGGAACTGGTGATGGCGCCGACGCTGCGCGACCCGGACGGGCTGGCGATGTCCAGCCGCAACCAGTATCTCTCGGGGGATGAGCGGCGGCGGGCGCTGTCGATCAGCCGGGCGCTCTTTTCGGCCCGCAGCGAGTTTGAAGGGGGCATCCGCCAGACCAACCGGCTGATCGCGCTGATGCAGCGCATCCTGCTAGACAAGGGGGAGAACCTGGGGCATGTGCCGCTGGCGATCGACTATGTGGCGGCGGTCGATGCCCGGACGCTGCAGCCGGTGCTGTCGGTGGACCAGCCGACCGTCCTGACCATCGCCGCCCGCGTGGGATCGACGCGGCTGATCGACAACCTGATGTTGAACCCCTGATCGAGCCATTGTTGTCCTTGCAGGGCGGGGGCGGCTCACCCCTGCATGCCCTACTTGCGCATCGCCAGGTGCGGGTACCAGAATTTCAGGACGCCCCAGTAGAGATCCATCTCGACCGGATATTCCCGCAGGTGGACTTTCTCTCCGGCCATGGGACCACTCACCGCTGTGCCGTCGCGGTCCCAGGCGCTGCCGGTGTCGGTGTCGATCCAGACGCCCTTGCGGTGTTTGGACCGCCGGGGATTGGCGTGAAACTCGGGATAAAGGTCCTGGCCGACGGCGCGGTTGAACGCGCGCAGACTGCCGGTGACTTCATCCCGCACCAGGAGCAGGGCCGCCGGGCCGGCGCGGAAGTTGGATGGAAGCTGCCGCAGCGCATCGGCCGTCACGGCGATGGGCACATCGGCGTCGATGAGGGCGACGGGCATATCGGGCGGAACGTGGCCGGGGAGGTCGGGCAGTTTGTAATACGGCTTGAGAGGAGCGGATGGGCCGGGAGATTGGCCGGGCATGGGGCGCAGGACCAGGGTGGCGGGGTGCCGGGCACGCCATCGGCCCCAGGTGGTTTTGACGGTCGGGAGCGGGTCGTGGAAGCCGATGGGCCTCTCGCCGCTCATCGTCCGCCCGGTGAAGCCGTTGATGAACTGGCCGTAGCGGCTGTTGTACAGGAGCAGCGCGTTGGCGGGCATGGAGACCACATCCAGCTCGCGGGGCTTGATCTGGCGATCGATCCAGCAGGCGGTGGCGCGGTTGGCGAAGGGGGACCAGAGCAGCAGGATGCGCCGGGCCTGTTGGGTCTGGAAGACCACGGGGGCGGCATAGAGGAGGCTGTAGGGGTAGGCGTAGTAGATGCCGTTGGCCTCCAGGCCGACAACCCAGTCATCGGCATGAAGCCAGGGGGCCTGTTCGGCGGGGAGGAAGGCCGCATCGTCGTGGATGGCCCAGGTGCGCTGGGCGGGGCCGAATTGCTGCAAAAAGAGCAGGATGATGGGGAGCAGACCGACCAGCCACCAGGCCCGGCGCCTGCCGCTGACGACCAGGGCGATCAGGGCCAGGCAAAGGAGGATGCTGAGGATGACCAGCACCCATTCCAGGCGGCGGGTGAGGAGGATCAGCTGGACCCCGTGCGGCACGGCCGCCCAATCGGGGCGCATGCCGTAGGCGACCAGGCCCATGGCCAGGAGGGCGGGGATCAGAAGCAGGAGGGGCAGGAGCATGGGTCTATGCCTACTGGATCGTCCAGACGAGGGCAAATTCTGGGGAATTGGGATTCGGGAAATGGGTTTGTTTGGAAATCGGGAGTTTTGGCTTCCTTAAGTAAACCTTTGGATAGTGTTCGCCCCCGGGGACGGAAAGGGGATTCTCTCCCGCACGGGTGCGCGGAGGAGGGGATTTTGGGCGGGGGATTCGGTATGATGGAGCCCATGAGTTATGTGGCTTCGGTGCGGAATTTGAGCAAGATTTACCGCAAGCCGGGCACCGACATCGAGGTGGCGGCGCTGCGGGAGATCAATATCGATTTTGTGGAGGGGGAGTTCACCGCCATCATGGGCGCTTCCGGCTCGGGCAAGTCCACGCTGATGAACATCCTGGGGTGCCTGGACCAGCCCACCCGCGGGCAATACTTCCTGGGGGACATGGACATCAGCAAGCTGGAGGATGATGACCTGTCGGAAATCCGCAGCCAGCGGGTGGGGTTTGTCTTTCAGAACTTCAATCTGATTCAGCAGTTGACGGTGCTGGAAAACCTGGAGGTGCCGATGTTTTACATCGGCATCCCGCCCCACGAGCGGCGCGAGCGGGCGGCGGCGCTGGCGGCGCGGGTGGGGCTGGGACAGCGGCTGGACCACCGCCCGATGCAGTTGTCGGGCGGACAGCAGCAGCGCGTCTGCATCGCGCGGGCGCTGGTGAACAACCCGCTGATCCTGCTGGCCGATGAGCCGACCGGGGCGCTGGACTCCAAGACGGGGCAGCAGATTCTGGAGCTGTTCGACGAGCTGGTGGCCGATGGGCGGAGCATCTTCATGGTGACGCATGACCCGTCCGTGGCGCACCGGTGCGACCGGGTGATCTCGCTGCATGACGGGGAGGTGGTCAAGGATGAGCACAACGCCCGCCACCGTGTGAAGGCCGAGGGGGCGCAACTCTCGCCGGTGTAGGGGTGGAACAACGGAGGGGGTGGGCAGCGCCCACCCGACGGCATGACGACTCCCTGGGCCATCATTCTCCCCGCCGCCGGACGCTCAACGCGGTTTGGAGCCGGGCGCGACAAGCTGCAGGCGGCTCTGAGGGGGCAAAGCGTGCTGGAGCGGACGCTGGGGGCGTTTTTGCGGCGGGCGGATGTGGCGTGGATCGGGGTGGCGCTGGGGGAGGGGGCGGAGGAAGCGCGGGCGCTGATTCAGCGCCTGAACGATCCGCGGCTGACGGCCTGTCCGGGGGGGGATTGCCGGGCGGCAAGCGTGCGGGGGGCGCTGGAGCGGGTACCGGGGCAAATCGAGTGGGTGGGGATGCATGACGCCGCCCGGCCGATGGTCTCGCAGGGGTTGATCGACCGGGTGCTGGCGGCGGCGCGGCGGCATGGGGCGGCCGCCCCGGCGGTGGCGGTGACGGCGACGATCAAGGAAGCGGCCGGCCCGCTGCCGGCCCCGATCCAGCGGACGCTGGAGCGGCACAGGCTCTGGGCGATGCAGACGCCGCAGATCATGCGCCGGACGGAGTTGCTGGAGGCGTATGGGCGCTGCCCGCTGCCGCTGGAGCGGGTGACGGATGATGTGCAGCTGCTGGAACTGGCCGGGCGGGCGGTGTGGCTGGTGGAGGGGGAGGAGGGGAACCTGAAGATCACGACGGCGATGGATCTGGATTGGGCGCGGCGGCAGGTAGAGGAATTGGGGTAAATTCCAAGCCACTTCAAAGGCCCAAAAAGCGGGCAACCGTCGGGCGCTTTGGATTTTGGAATTCGCACCCCCCTCCCCGGCCCGCCCCCACTGGATGCCGCGGGGACGGAAGGGCCGCCCCCGGCGTCCCTGTGACAAGGCGGGGCGGGGTTTGACCGGCGCGCGGGGGGCATGCTATGGTGCGCAAACGTGGCAAAGTGCGGGGGCCAAAGCAGTTGAGGAGCATCGGTGAGACAGCATCTACTGATCGGCATACTGGGCCTGGGGGCGATGGTGGCGGGCGGCTGTCGGCATCAGGAACCGCCCCGGGCCGCCCAGGTGCCGCACGGGCCGGTTGAGCCGTTGCCGGCCGGCAGTTTCGCGCGGCAATGGGCCTCGGCGCTGGAGCTGCCGCAGGGGGCGCAGGTGAAGCAGGTGTGGCTGCGGCAGAACCTGCTGTTCATCCGCACGAACCAGAACCAGGTCTTCCAGTTGGACGCCGAGGGGGGGACGCTTCGGTCGATGCTTCAGCCGGCCCCGGCCGGAGGGGTGTTGCGGGCGCCGGTGCTGACGAAGGAATTTGTGGTCTGGCCGGCCAACTCGGTGCTGCAGGTGTACAACCACGCGGGGCGGAAGGTGAAGTCGGTGTCGCTGGAGAGCGCCATCAGCAGCGGCGGGGCGGCCGATGGGGACCGGCTCTTCATCGGGGTGCGTTTTGAGAGCCTGGGGCGCATCTTGGCGCTGGACCTGGAGGATCAGTACACGCGGGCGGAATGGGAGCTGCAGCGCAGCCACGTGGTCTCGTCGGCGCCGGCGGTGTATGAGCATACGCTCTACGCGGCCGACAGCGGGGGGACGGTCTTTGCGGTCTCGACCGACAACACGCGCAATCCGGCCTGGGGGGGCGAGCACACGTTCGGGACCTATGCCCCGATCGTGGCGGATTTGAAGGTGGACGCCAACGGACTCTACGTCGCCTCGACCGACACGATCCTCTACTGCCTGGACCGGGGCAACGCCAAGATCAAGTGGCAGTGGCTCAGCGGCCAGGCGCTGAGCCAGACGCCGATCCTGACGCAGGACACGGTCTATCAGCCGCTGCCCGATGGGCGGCTGGCGGCGATCGACAAGGTCAGCCAGGACCCGCAGGCCTACAACCGCAAGGCGCGCTGGATCGTGCCGGCGCGGCAGTTCGTGGCGGCCGACGCAGCGCATGCGTACGTGCTGGGGCGCGACGGGCACCTGCTGGCGCTGGACAAGCAGACGGGGAAGGTGGCGTTCCGGTCGGTGCGGTCCGACTTCGCCGCGCTGGCGCAGAACCCGGCCTCGGGCCTCATCTACGGGGCGACGGCCGACGGGGTGGTGACGGCGATCCGGCCGGTGCTCAAGGCGGGGGTGATGGGGGAGCGGCAGTAGGGGTCGGGGAGGCCTCTTCCTCTTTTTTTTCAGCCGCCCCATGAAAAGCATGCAGGGTCCCTGCTTCCCCTACCGAGGCTGAAGCGGAAAAGACAGGAGCAGGACTGGGGGAGTCCCACTCCAAAGGATAGACGGCATTTCATCGGGGAACGCACTCGGCAGGACTCGAACCTGCAACCCTCGGTTCCGAAGACCGATGCTCTGTCCAATTGAGCTACGAGTGCGGCTGGCCTAAGCCTAGCCGGGAAGGGAGTTGGGGGCAAGGCGGGGGCGGGGGCAGGCGCAGCTGGGCGGGGCGCGGCGGACATTGGAAGCGGCGGGGTGGAGGCTCCTACAATGGGGAGAACCCACTTGGGAACAGGAGCCGTCATGAACCATTCGCACGTGAAGTATCTTTTGATCGGGGGAGGGCTGGCCAGCGCATCGGCCGCCGAGGCGATCCGCAAGCACGATCCGCAGGGTCGGCTGGCGCTGATCGGGCAGGAGGTCTTCCGCCCCTATCACCGCCCGCCGCTGAGCAAGGAGTATCTGCGGGGGCAGAAGCCGCAGGCCGAGCTTTTCACCGCCGAGCCGCACTGGTATGAGGAGAACCAGGTGGAGCTGCACACGGGACGGCGGGTGGTCTCGCTGGACACGGCCCGCTCCAGCGCGACGCTGGACGATGGGCAGGAGATGGCCTTCGACCGGGCGCTGATCGCCACGGGCGGGGCGCCGGCGCTGTTGAACATTCCGGGGGCGACAATGCCCAACGTCTATTACGTGCGCCGGGTGGAGGATTCGGACCGGCTGCGCAACGCGGTGGAGAAGGCGAAGAAGGAGGGGCGGGCGCACGACCGGGGGCGCGGGCGGGCGGCGGTGATCGGGGGCGGGTTTCTGGGGGTGGAACTGGCCGCCTCGCTGACGCAACTGGGGCTGGCGGTGACGCTGGTGAGCGGCGCCCCCTGGCCGTGGGACAAGATCGCCGGGGAGACGACGGGGCGATATCTGGTGCGGTTTCTGCAGAAGCACGGCGTGCAGGTGCTGACGCGGCAGCGGCCGCAGAGGTTTGAAGGGGATGGGCGCGTGCTGCGGGTGATCCTGCCGGAGGCCGACCCCGTGGAGTGCGACCTGGTGATCCCGGCGGTGGGGATGGTCCCGCACATCGAACTGGTGCGCGGCACGCCGATCCAGGCGGAGAAGGCGATCCTGGTGGATGCCCACGGGCGGACGAACGTTCCCAACATCTACGCGGCCGGGGATTGCTGCGCGATCTTCGATCCGCTGTTCGGCAAGCACCGGACGCTGGACCACTGGGACAACGCGGTGCAGTCGGGGACGCTGGCGGGGGTGAACATGGCCGGGGTGGAAAAGGCGTACGATGGGGTGAACAACTTTTTCAGCGATGTGTTCGACCTGATGCTCAACGGCTGGGGCGAAGCGCGGCAGGTGCATCGGCGCATCGTGCGCGGCTCGACGGCGGGGGAGCCGGCGGACTTCGCCGAGATCGGGCTGGATCAAAACAACCGCGTCGTGCAGGTGCTGTGCCTCAACCACACCAGCGAGGATGACGCCCTGCGCGGGCTGGTGGCCCATAAAGTGGACCTGAGCGGGCAGGAAGAGGCGATCAAGGACCCGGGACAGCCGCTGCCGGGGTAAGGGGAGGCGCGCGTGCGGACGGGCAGCGCGTTCCTCCTGTCGAGCAGGCCATTCATCCGGATGAGCAGCGCATTCATCCTGTCGAAAGGGCCGTTCATCCGGATGAGCAGCGCGTTCATCCTGTCGAAAGGGCCATTCATCCGGATGAGCAGCGCATTGGAGAGGATGGGAGGGGCGATAACCAGGGCTCAAGGCGCAAAAACCATGGCTCAACGGGAAAAATCCATGGCTCGCGAGGCAAAAACCATGGCTCGCGAGGCAAAAAACAGGGCTCACGAGGCGAAAAACAGGGCTCGCGGGGTAAAAAGCAGGGCTCACGAGGCGAAAACCATGGCTCGCGGGGTAAAAAACAGGGCTCAAGGCATTAAAACCATGGCTCACGGCGCGAAAACCATGGCTCACGGGGAGAAATCCAGGGCTCAAGGAGAAAAAACCATGGCTCACGGGGAGAAAACCAGGGCTCAAGGAGAAAAAACCAGGGCTCGCGGGGCAAAAAGCAGGGCTCGAGGGGCCAAAAGCCGGGTCTGGGGGGAGGCGGGCCTCTGTTTTGCCGCGCGGCGGCCCGAATATGGCTCCGCGCCCGGGTTCGGGGGGCCGGGCATCCGACGGAGGGGCCGGGGCGGCCCCGGCCCGCCCCCGGCGATCGGCGGGGAGAGGGGGGAAAATGGATTTTTCTACCGCAGCAGGAAGATGAGCATCGTGACGGCCACGGCGTTGTTGATCGCGTGGGCGGTGATGCACCCCAGGAGGCTGCCGCGCCATTCGCGGATGGAGGCCGAGGCGAAGGCGAAGGCCCCCAGCACCGGCAGGGCGACCCACCCCTGGGGGTGGACGATGGCAAAGAGGAAGGCGACCACCAGGCCCGAGACGATCCACCCCCATCCCTGGCGCAGGTGGGTGTAGAGGGCGCCGCGGAAGAGGGTCTCCTCGGCCAGGGGGGCCCAGAGGCAGGCCAGGAGGTAGAGCCCCAGGAGGCGCAGGCCGGTATCGCCGGCCTGGTGGACGATCGGGTGGGTGGAGGGCTGGCCGGTGGCGCTGATGAGGAGGGCCGAGATCATCAGGCCCACGAGCATCAGCGGGGTGGCGGTCATGTACCCGACGATGCCGGAGCCGATCTCCCGGAAAAAGCCGCGCCCGCAGTGCCACCCCAGCCCCTGGCGCCACTGGCCCCAGGAGACGCCGCGACCCAGCGGCCAGAAGGCGGCCAGCGGCAGGGCGAAATAGATCCCCCAGCGCAGGGCCGGGGGGTGGGCGGGCCAGAAGTATTCCAGCGCGGGCATGAGCAGCCCCATGCCGCCGAGATAGATCGCAAAGGCCTCCAGGAAGGCGACGGTGTGGGGGTCGGTGCGCTGGTACCAGTGGCGCAGCGACCCGGCCAACAGCGCGATCAGCGCCAAAACGCCCAGCACCAGCCCCGTCACCAGCACCGGCCCGCCGATCACCACCAGAACGATGAGGGCGATCGCCGCCCGGAGCGCCGGTTTGAGCACCTGCTGCCGCTGGGGGTCGCTCTGGGGGCGGCCGTGGGTCAGGGCGAGCTGGGCGAACCAGCCGTATTTGTCGGTGAACTGCCGCTTTTGCTCGGCGCCCAGGGCGTCGGGGCCCTCCTTATAGAGGGTTTTGAGCAGCCGGGCGTCAGCCGCTTTGGCCGGGGGCAGGGGCTCATCCAGCTTCTTGAGGGCCTGGGGCTTTCCGGCCACCTCCGCCAGAAGGATGGCGGTGCGGATGGGGAATTCCCCCTCCAACTCCGGCGAGAGGTTCAAATTCCCCTGGAGGGGGGATTCCTCCGCGCGCAGCTTGTCGGTCAGGGCCTTGACGCCGATGGTGATGCGGCCGGCCAGCTCGACGCCCATCACATCCGTGGAGAGGGTGGCACCGGTGGAGCGCACCTGGGCCAGGGCGCGGTAGTGCATCTGCCGCACCCCCGCGATGAGCGCCACGGCGGCGAGGATGATGATCCAGGGAATGAGCACGCCCCCCCGCCGGGGGGCCGTCGGGTCGTTCACCTCAGGATTCCTCGATGCTCACGCTTTTGAGTTTGTCCCCCTGCCGGACCGAATCCACGACATCCTGTCCCTCGGTGACCTGCCCGAAGACGGTGTGCTTGCCGTCGAGCCAGTCGGTGACGACGTGGGTGATGAAGAACTGGCTGCCGTTGGTGTTGGGCCCGGCGTTGGCCATCGACAGCGAGCCGACCTGGTGCTTGTGCGGGTTGGTCTTGGGGTTGGTCTCATCGGCGAAACGGTAGCCGGGGCCGCCGCTGCCGGTGCCGGTGGGGTCGCCCCCCTGGATCATGAAGTCGTTGATGACGCGGTGGAAGGTGGTGCCGTCATAAAATCCCTCGCGGGCGAGGAAGACAAAGTTGTTGACGGTGTTGGGGGCTTCCCTGGGATACAGCTGGCAGACGATCCGCCCGGCGTCGGTGTCGAAGGTGGCGGTGTAGGTCTTGGCGGTGTCGATCTGCATCTTGGGAGGCGCTGCGTATTGCTTGGCCATGGGGTTTGCTCCTTGGTAAAACCTCCGGGGCAGCAGAACCGCAACGGGGGGGATTGTCAACCCGGAATCGGTTGGGGCGGGCTGGTTTCCTCCTGCGGCACGGCCACGGCCTCGGCCGGCTCCGCGCTCTCCAGGGACAGTTGCATCCCCTGGAGGTGGATCGCCACGAGGGTCAGGTCGTCGGCGGGCGGGCGCCCGTCGCAGAATTCCTTCAACTGGGCCACCACGTTGTCGATCAGCCCCTCGGCCCCGTCGAAGGGGTGGGTGAGGGCCTGGCGCATCTTCTCCAGGTCGAAGCGCTCCCCGGTGGGGGACTGGGCGTCCAGCACGCCGTCGGTGTAGAGCAGCAGCGCCGATTCGGGGGGCAGGTCGAAGAACTCGGTGGGGAATTTCACCCCCGGCTGGACCCCCAGGATCAGTTGCGGGCGCATCCCCATCGGCTCGAAGGGGCCGCCGTCGCTGAGCAGGGGCGGGTAGTGCCCGGCGGTGGCGGCGGCCAGGCGATTGTTCTCGGCGTCGAGCACCAGGATCAGCATGGTGACGAACTGCCCGTTGAAGACCTGGGTGCACAGCTGGCGGTTGATCTCCTCCATCGCCCGGCCCGGGTCCTTGTAGCGCATCATGGTGGTGCGGGCCATGAGCTGGGTGGTGGCCATGAGGAACGCGGCGGCCATGCCGTGGCCGGTGACGTCGCCGATGCAGACGACCAGGCGCCCGTCGTCCAGCTCGAACCAGTTGTAGAAATCGCCGCTGATGTGGCTGGCGGGGTGGTTGAGGGCGGCGACCTCGATCCGGCCGATCGACTGGCGGTTGGCCGGCAGCCAGGCGAGCTGGATGTCGCGGGCGTGGTCCACCTCGCGCTCCAGCATCTCGTGGCGCAGGCGCTCCAGGCGGAAGCGCCCGCGCAGGACGGCGACGAAGCTGGAGACCAGCAGCGCGGTCATCGAGGCGATGACGAAGAGGGACCACCAGATGATCTGCCCGAAGAGGTGGTCGATCACCGCGTCGACGTAGGAGAGGCTGGAGGCCAGGACCAGCCACCAGTCGTGGCCGCCGACGTGGACGGGATAGACGGTGGCGATGGTGGGGCGCAGCGGGATCGCCTCATCGGCCAGGGGCGTGTTGACGCTCTGGTGGCCGCTGCGGCCCAGCTCCAGGAACTGGCGCGCCTGGCGGGTGAGGCGCGGGTCCTCCAGGCCGGCCGGCGGATCGACGGCGAAGAGGTGGGGCTGGGAGAAGGCCAGGATGCCCCCCCGCTCATCCAGCAGCAGCGCCGACAGGGGCTCGCGCCCGCTGCCCAGGCGGTCCAGGAACTGGTTGTCGATCCGCTCCACCGGCACCACCGCCACCAGCAGCAGGCGCGGCGAGCCGTTGACCGGCACGGCCACCAGCGTGGCGCGGCGGCCGTCGATCTTCACCAGCGGGCTGACGGCCGAGGTCCGCACGCCCCGCAGCCAGGGGGCGTGGTCGCGGGCGATCCGGTCGGCCGACTCGCCCGGGGCGCCGTCGGCCGAGAAGCTTTTGAGCACGACCAGGGCGGCCGGATCCAGCGCAAACAGGTGCGAAGCGCGGCTCTGCAGCTGATTCCACATCAACGGGGCCAGCGTCCAGATGCGGGCGGCGGGGGGCGCGGCGGCCGGCTCGGGGGCGTTCTGGTTCCAGCGGCTGAGCAAATCGAGCACGTTCTGGATCGATTCGTAATAGTTCTCGATGCCGCGCGTGGTCTGGACGGCCAGCAGGTGCTGGCGTCCCTGCACGGCGCGGATCGCCTCCTGGCGGAAGCTGTTGTAGACCAGGCGCGTGGCGATGGCCAGCATCGCCAGCAGCCCGATGAGCAACACCCCGTAGACCAGCAGCATCCTTCGGACAAATCGCCGCGACAGAGGGTTCATGCAGGCTGGATTATACCGGAGGATGGAAGGAAGAATAATTATCAATCAAAAATTGGCGGCCGATCCGTTTCCCCGGCTCCGGAACAGAGTATCATGGGGCGGACCTTGGCCCCTTTCAGGAGCGCTCAACCGATGGCACACCCGATTCGCTTCGTCGCGACCACGTACAACCTCTGGGGCACGAACCGCTGGCCGCAGCGGGAGGCGGCGCTGCGGGCGTATCTGCGCCTGGCGGGGCCGGACCTGCTGGCGCTGCAGGAGCTTCGTCCGGAAACGCGGGCGGTGCTGGATGAGGAATTGAAGGACCACCAGCGCGTGGAGGATCCGTTCGAGGGGTGGAGCCGGGAGGGGAACCTCTACTGGTCCGGGCGGCTGTTTGAGCGGATCGAGCACGGGGCCGAGGAGATCGGCATCAGCTCCAGCCCCCTGCGCCGGCTCTTCTGGGTGCGCCTGCGGATCAAGCCGACGGGCCGGAGCCTGCTGATGTCCACCGCGCACTACACCTACCAGGGGCACCCCCATGAGCGGGAGACGGGGCAAAGCCCGCGGATCGAGCAGGCCCGCCAGACGGTGGCCGCCCTCAACCGCCTGGAGCGGCCCGAGGAGCCCATCCTCTTCATGGGCGATCTGAATGATCCCAACAACGCGCTGCGGGCGCTGCGGGCGGGGGGCCTGCGCGACAGCTTTGAGAGCCTGGGCCGGCTTCCCCTCATCACCTGGCCGGCCTCTCCCACCGCCGGCCGGCCGGACAAGTCACCCCGGACGATCCAGGTGCTCGACTGGCAGCTCAACCGCGGGCCCATCCGGGTGATGAACTGCGACGTGGCCGATTTTTACCTGGAAGACCTGGCCCCCTCCGACCACAAGCCGCTGAGCGTCACGTACGCGATTGAAGATTGACGCGCCGGACGGCGTATTGAAGGACATTTACCGGGCGCCCGGAGTCCCGATACGCCGCGACCTGTGCGTGTGCCGCGCAACCGCACAAGTGAATAGGGGCGACTTTAGCCGCCGTGGCGGCAGGGCCCGATGGCGGCAGGGCGGCGGCTGAAGCCGCCCCTACCAAGAATGCAATTCTGCACCGTAGAATGGCCAAGGAACTGCACTGATGAAAAACGGCTCGACAGACCTTCGATGGACGGAACCTCATTGGAGCGCTGACCAGCGAAGGATCAAATTCAAACTATTCCCGTTTTGCATTGCATATTTGAAAATGTTCTCCTGGTTCGCGGCTGTCGGCGCTGTCTTCACGATCGTGCCTTATTGGATGGGTGATTTTGCCCGGCAGCAGATTTGGAAAGTGTGGTGGGCGCTCGCACTCGTTTCGTTGGCAACCATTGTCATCACGCTTCTACACACGGTGCTGGACTATTGTCCCCCGATGGAGGTAACCCTATGCGACGGACAAATCAAGTTTGGTGGCCATACTATCGGCTCGGTCCATGACGGGGATGATGTCTCCATTGAAGCGGATGACGAAGGTCATCGTTGGCTTGTGGTCTGTCGGCGATGCGCGCTGAGCCGAATCGGTGTGGCCGATGAAATTGAAACGACGGCTCTTGAAGAATGCCTTCAAATGCCAAAGAAGTAGGGTCCGCAGGACGCCGCGGATCTTTACCACGATGGATGTAATGGTCTGAAATGCCGGGTGCCCCAGACCCCCATACGCCGCGACCTGTGCGTTGCCACATGAACGCATGAAGCCACCCCTACGGGCTGTTTGGGATTGGCGTGAATTCTTCGTACGCGTCCGGATCCGGAATCACTCCGCCGAAAATGGAGAGTTTTCCCGGGGATTGGGTGCTGTCGATTACGATCCAAACCGATTCCATCGCAGCCCATTTGCCCTGAACCGAAACCACCAATGGCGAAACCACGCCTATGTATTGCCGATCCAAATCCCAATTTCCCTGTTGGATGAGCTTCGCCGATCCGTTGGCGGGGGCCACTTCCTGATGGAAGGTCCCATCCGAATTGAACTGAATCGTCACGATCGCTTTGGGCTGGTCGGAGTGATACCGCCAGGTGCCGACGATATCCGCCGTGGACGGCAGGCGCTTCGTCGCGCTGGGCGCTTGTTTGCATCCGGAGAGGAACAGCAGGGCGCCCAATCCGATCCGGCCCTAGCGCCGAAGACAAATGGCGGTAGTGGCCCTGAGTCCATTTTGCATGGATCGATCATACGAATTCCAAGGCGGCCGACCAACGTGGGGGCGGCTTCAGCCGCCATGGCGGCGAGACGGCGGCTGAAGCCGCTGGGTGCCACAGGTCACGGTACGTCGTGACCTGTGCGGTTGCCGCGCAGAAGCACAGGTCAGCGGGTACGCTGACCTGTGGCACCCGGCGGATGCTACACCAATGACACGATGCGGGGCCAACGACCCCGCCTACAGAATTTGATTACGTCAGGACGAACGCCTTGACGCGCATCGGCCCGTGGACGCCGACGACGAGGTTCATTTCGATGTCGCTGGTCTTGCTGGGGCCGGAGATCAGGACGGTGCCCCCCTGCGTCCCCTCGGCCCGGAGCTTTTCAAACAGATCGAGCAGGTCGGGGAGGAAGTCTCGCGGCTGGAGGATGGCGACGTGGACCGGCGGAACCAGCGACAGCGCCCGGCCGTGTTCGGGGCTGGTGCGCACCACCAGCGAGCCGGTTTCGGCCACTGCGCAGTAGACATCGGTCACCCCGGCGTCGAATTCATACAGCTCATCGAGCGTCATCTGGTTCCAGCGGCGGGTTTCAAACCCCTGGCGCTTGAGCGATGTTTCCACCTGCAGCTGCTTGAGAAACGCCGAGTCGGGCAGGGCGATGCGGTGACAACTGGCGGCGTTGAGGAACGCGCCCAGCTGTTTGCCCAGCTCCTCCACGCGCAACGCCTCCACCTCGATGGTGTTGGCCGCCGCCGTCCGCTGGAACAGCTCGCTCAGGCCGATGTCGGAATGGACCAGGCGCGTGATCGGCTCGGGAATCTCCGGCGGCACCGGCGGCTGGGCCAGGGGCCTTTTGCGCCCCAGGGCGCGGCGGACGGAATCGAGAACGGTGGAGGGGGCTGGCATGGTGTTGCTGTGATTTGTGATTGGTTATTTGTTGTTTGTTGTGGGGGGTCTTTGTTTCCACAACTCATGGAACGACCGGTCGGGCGGCGCGGGCATGGAGCGGATTTGCGTCCAGCCGGCGGCGATGGAGGGCATCCGCTCCACCCAGCCGGTTTCGGCCGCCCGCTCCTGAAGGTCCCAGCGCTGAAAGCGGTTGATCCACCTGTAGAGGATCGGCCAGCGCAGGCTTCTGGCCCAGAGGCGGTAGATCAGCCGCTCGGCCAGGCTGTTGAAGTGGTTGCGCACGATGTCGCGGCGGAGGTTCACCAGGTGGTGGGGGATGTTGATCTTGACGGG